>JAFGBX010000470.1 GCA_016932935.1 Promethearchaeota archaeon
CATGCTCGCCGAGGCGGGCTTCCACGTGATCGAGCGGCGCACGCTCGCCGGGATCCAGGCGTTGCTCGCTGGGAGCAGCGCGCGATCCACCCTCGACGTATGGGCACCGCGTGACCGGTCGCAAGGGGTCGAGGGCTGAAATGGCAGCGACTGCTCGGCAGCAGTCAGTCTCACGATCATTACGTATCGTAATGATACAGCCGGCCCCGAATGAATTCGTATGATGGTTTATTGCCATCACGGGGTTACCTAGAAGCAAACATTACCACACAGTCCGGAACATGTTCCAGTGCATGACATCATGTCACCGCTAAGAAAACGCAAGGTCAAGGAAGATCAAGAAGTGGTCTCGATCCAGGACGAGAAAGACGTGATCGAGAACATCGTGAAGAAGAAGGAGACCGGTTGGGACGAGGTGGGGTTCGCCAGACCAATTGGAGGCTTCTTTTACAACTACATCTTGTTCATCGTCGGCGCTCTCATCGTGCTCGCGCTCGGCACGACCCTCCTGCCCGCGGTGGTACCATACCCGGAGATTTTCGGGTACAGCACGATCGTGACGAGCTACTTCAAGTTAATGTTCATGCTCTTCGATGCAGGTTTAGGAGACGCCCTCGGCCGGTTCTTGCCGGAATACCGCATCAAGAACCCGAAACGGGCCATGGAATACATTTCCTTCTTCATCTGGTTCCAAATGTTCACCGGGCTCGTCCAGGTGACTATGGTCGCCGTGTTCGTGGTTTCGTGGCTCCCCCAGATGACGATCGCGCACCTCGCGTGGATGATGCTCATCTACTCGACCGTCCAGTACCCCGGGATGCTGAGCATCTTCGCGAACGTGCTCCGGTCCTACCAGCAGTTCGGGAAGATCCAGCTTATCTCCTTTTTACAGGACACGCTCATCCAGAACATCACGACGGTCGTGTTCGCACTGGTCTTCGGGTATTGGTTCGACACGATACCGAACCTGGGGTTCGTCATGGGCGCGGCCATCGGGTACATCATCGGCCAGTACGTCGACGACTTCATCGCGCTGATCCTCGGCGCGAAGTTCTTCTCCGACGTGATGAAGGCGACCGGGTTCACCGCCCTCGACGCGCTGAGGCCGCGCTTCAGCAGGGCTGTCGTCAAGGAGTCGCTCGACTTCGGCTTGAAGACCATGATCGGCCCCGTCTACGGCGTCGCCTTCGAGTTCGTGCGGTTGAACGTTATGATCTGGCTGCTGCCGAGCTATGCGACGTGGATCGGGCTGCTCAGCCTCGCGAAGGGCATCGCCGGCCTCGCCAACATCGCCGGGCCCACGGCCTCGTGGACGGGCATCAGCTTCTCGGAGGCCTTCAACAACGGCAAGACGAACCTCACCTACCACTACACGAAGTCAGCGCTCAAATGGATCACGTTCGTGAGCGCGTTCTTCCTGCCCGAGCTGATCATCGCGATCCCGACCTTGCTCTTCTCGGCCATCAAGATCCTCGGCACCGACTGGATCCTCGCCATCCCACTCATCGCGCCATCGTGCATCGAACCGCTGCTCGCCACCTACGACGCGATGCCCATGTCGGTCATCGCCAAGGTCGGCAAGCGCCTCGGCGAGAAGGAGCGGGACGGCCGGGTCGAGTACCAAGCCATGAAGGGCTCGCACATCCTCGAGCGACAGGTCTTCTCGATCGCCGAGACATCCTTGAACTTCGGGATCCTCGTGCTCTTCATCTGGCTCGCGCCGTTCTTCGGCGGGATCAACGTCTACACGTTCATCCTCGCACCCATACCGGTCAGGATCATCTTCGTCATCGTGGGCTGGACGTACATCGACAAGCGCATCATCCCCCTCAAGCCAACACGTGATTGGCTCGGCCAGGGCGTCGTCGCCACGGGCGTCGCGACCGCGGCCTTCTGCGGCATCCTTTACGTCTTGATCTTCGTGATCTACCCCGGGCTCTACGACGTCACGCTCTCGGGCTTCCGTTCCGCCTTCCCGAGCGGCGACACGGCCGAGTACCTCGCGCTCCTCCCCGGCGTGCTCATCATCCTGGCCTCGCTTCTCGTGTTCCCCGAGTGCATCTTCGCGCCGCTCTACGCCCTCTTCGGCGGTTGGGACGACGTGTCGCTCGAGGACTTCCGCAAGGCTGCCTTGCTGGCAGGCCCGTCAAAGGGCATCACGATGCTCATGTACAAGATAAGCAAGTTCTTCCATGACCGATCCCCCTGGAAGAACAGGTTCGCCTTCAAGAACACCGACCTCGCCCTCAAGGAGGCAGACGAGCTCTTGCAGATCCGGCGGGAGCTCGACGCCAAGATCATCGTCGAGAAGAGGCTCAAGTACCTCGACGACCTCAAGGGGCTGGAGGCCACGCTGGCCGAGGCCGTCGCGCAAGGCGACGCCGTGGAAGTGCGACGGCTGCTGCGGTACATGGCGTCGATCGCCGAGGAGAACAAGGACGCCGGGCTCGCGGCAGAGTTCAAGGAGAGGCTCGCCGGCCTCGGGCGATGAGCCCTCTATCCAACCTTCTTCTTCACTTGTTCATGAGCCGCTCGGCGAGCTGGCAGTCGTAGTCCGCGTCCTGCATGCAACCGAACCCGATCGTGATGAAGTCGTTCGGCTTGATGTTGGACAGGCAGAAGCTCAGCCCGATCTCCGGCTCGATTCGGCCCGCCGCGAGCGGCTTGATGTTGATGATCTGGATGCTCGTGTTCCGGATCGCGTTGATGAGGGTGTTCACCTCGATGTTCGACTGGAAGCCAAGCACGTTGAGCGGCTGCACGATGAGCGACACGTCGTACTTGCGCTGCTGGCATATCTGGATGGCGTCGTAGTAGTGCGTGCTCAGCCCGGGCACCATGCCCCTGTCGCGTATGTCGGCGAGGATCGGCTCTATGCCCTCGATCTCTCGCTTCATCGTGTCCATCTTCGCGTCCGTGTACGAGCGGTGCGGGATGCAAACCGACACGTCGTGGTCGGCGCACCACTGCACTTGCCCCGCCATGGTCGGCGGAAGGTTCGTCGCCGTCTCGCGGGCCGGGCTCGGCGAGCAGATCCAATGGAACTTCTCGCCCGTCTCCTTCTGCACGCGCTGGATGGCCGCGTATATGTGGTCGCGAGGGGAGGAGATGATCGCGTTCACGCCGAATTCCTGAGCGACGAAGGTCATGATCTCGACGATCCGGTCGAGCGTGAGGTACTCGTTGAAGAACATATCCCGAGAGATCGTGAAGTGGCTGATGCCGCAGAACGGGTTGGAGCCGCAGACGAGCCGCGAGAGCTCCAGCTTCTCCAGCTTGACTTTCGGTATCATGATCTACCGAAACGCCTTGTGGGTATAAAAAGGGACTCACGCGGTACCCGGCTCGCGGTACTCCACCTTGTAGCCCGTCCGTTCGAGATCCTTCACCTTGCCGAGCACCAGCGCTTGCAAGGCGAGGAAGGCGAGGTGCTCGTCGAGATGGCGGAGGTACGCGTTCACCTTTTCCATGGAGTCCTCGACCATTGCCAGCTGGAACTCCTTCTGCCCGATCATGCACCTACCATCCTCGCCCAGGATGAAATTCGAGAATAGATCCATCAAGGCGTGGATCTCCCTCCGCTTCTCCTCGAGAATCGCGATCGAACCACGGTACTTCTTGATCAGCTGGTCGTCATCCTTAATGTTCTTCCGCAGCCAGCGCTCGTGGTTCCAAAACCGCCAGGATGTCTCCATCTCGGTCATCGATGGAAGGTGAACGTTCTTTCCGGAACGTGAGATCCTGGCGACCTTGGCGTTTTAACCTCTCCGGTTAGCGGAAGTAACCGCCAATGGCCGGCAAAACGTCGAACGGAAGCGCAAGAAAAGCGGGCCGCCTTCACAGGAATGCAGCTCGCCCGGTGACGTGATGGATCGATGGCTCGTACGATCCAAAGCCAGCCTTCCATAAGCCCGGCCCGCCAAACGATAGGAAAAAAAGGGGAACTTGGTTGGTCGCAAACAGCCTTCACGAAAGCCGGATCCTACTTGTTGCGACGGCGCCGCACCACCGCCACGATGATCACGATCCCGGCGACTGCACCCACGGCGACCACGATGACGATCCACCACGGGAAGTCGGGGAAGAGCGCCCCCCATGCGGAGGCAAAGGCGGTCATGTCGCTCGTCGGGGTGAAGGCCGACGCGTGGATCCCACCTGATGACGCCACGGGCGCAGCGGGAAGTGCAGGCGTGGCAGACTCCGCGACCACGGCAGGTGCCCCGGAGACGCCGAGGAAGTTGGCGAGCGACACGATGACGGCCACGTATGCAGCCAGGACGACCCAGAAGCCCCACGTGACCAGCTGCATCTTCGCGAGGATGAGGCTGCCCGTGCCGGTCGCGTTCAGCCAGTCGATCCAGTCCTGCGACGCGTTGAAGCTGTAGACGACCATACAGTGATCCTGGCGGGTGCAGAAGAGCACGTATTGGTAGTCCCCCGCCGCCGAGAACTCCAGCATGACCGCGTTGTCGACGTTGGGAACGGAAGGCTCCGTCAACACGTATGACGAGCCCTGGTTGACGCGCAGTACCTCCACGACGATGTCCCAGACGCTCCTGATGGCGTCTATCTGCGTCGTGTTCAAGCCCGCGGCCGAGAGCAGGCCCCTCGCGGCTTGCGTGCCGATGTCGCCCTTCGACAGGTCGACCCCCTTGGAGAGCACGTCCCCGCCCTTGTCGATCATCGATGCCCCGATCACGTTGGCATCGACGAGACCAGACGTCCCGTTCTTCAGCCAGACTTGCGATGAGCACGTGACGTTCCCGTTGCTGTCCTCGTCGATGAACCACTGCACGGAGAGCGTGTTATCCCAGACGAGAGTGTACCCGGCGAGCTCGGATTCAGCCGGCATCCAGGATGGAAGCGCCGCAGCACTGCCCTTGATGGCGCAAACGAGAAAGAGCCCCGCCATGATGGCGCACACGGCGACTGTCTTCTTATGTCCTTTCATGTGTACAGACCCCCTAACGAATAGGAATGGCGCCTTGGAGATGGCGTGATCCTCTATACAACAGATGCCTAATATAGGCTTTCCTTTGATATTCCCCGGCACGGAAGAGATGCGGGGGCGGCCTCCTGGCTGCGAGTCGTCCGCTGCCTCCCTCGTTGCCTCGGCGTCGCGGCTGCCCTCGTGTGATTCACGGGGGAGGAAATGAGGGAAAATCTTAGGAATGGAACCCGTTTCGGGACGACGGGAAGATGGGTTCCACTCGACCTCGGCCGTTAACTTTATGTTACCGCTATATTTGATCGTATTGGCTGATGAGCGAGATAGACCCCTTTTTCGCACCGCGCAGCGTCGCACTCGTCGGCGTGAGCAGGGACATGGACAAGTTCAACGGGATCGTGTTGAAGAACTTGCTTGCCGTGAACTACCCGGGACGAATCTACCTGGTGAACCCGAATGCGAAGGAAATCCTCGGTATCAAGTGCTACCCGAGGGTAGTCGATCTGCCCGAGGTTCCCGACCTGGCAATCATCCTATACCCTGACGTGACGCCCATCCTCGAGAACTGCGGGAAGAAGGGGATCAAGAACGTGATCATCCAAGTGGATGTCACGCTCCAGGGCGGAGCGAACCAAGAATCCATCGACGAGGCGATCAACGAGGTTGCCGCTCGGTTCGGCATCAAGTTCATGGGGCCATCCCTCATCGGGCTGATCAACTTCCCGGGCCATTTCACCTCGTCGCTCATCCCGGTACGTGAACACATGGCCCGCCTCGGCGAGGATCCATCGCGGGCCGGGATCGGGTTCATGGCGCAGTCGGGAGGCCTGGCCGGCGCGTGCGGGTGGTGGCACCCGTCGCAAGACATCTCGTTTGCCAAGGTCGTGCATTTCCACGGCCAGGTGAACGGATCCATCTCCGACGGCTCGCTGATGAGGTACATCGCCTCAGACCCGCTCGTGAGGGTCGTCTCGTTATTCGTCCGGAAGATCAGCCAGTCGCTCGTCGACGCCGTCCGAGATTGTGCCCCCTCCAAGCCCATCCTGTTCAAGAAATGCGGTCAGCCGCTCGATGTCGACAAGCTCGAGGCGGCCGGGGCGCTCCTGGTCGAGGATTACATGGACCTGTTCGAGATCGCGAAGGCGTTCATCTTCTCCCCGCTGCCATCGGGCAACCGAATCGGCTTGATAGGGCCGAGCTCCGGCGCCATCGACGTCGTGCTCAGCGAGTTCAAGAACAATGGCCTCGAGCTGGCCAAGCCGTCACCGGCGATCGAGCGGAAGATCGCGGGATTGCTAGGCGGCCGGGCGGCGAAGCGATGCAATCCCGTGGACTTCTGGCCACCACCGCGGTTCTTTGGCCACGAGATAGGGCGCATCCACCTGGAGGCGGTCGATTACTTGATGTCCGACTCCAATGTCGACGCGATCTTCCTCGTTCTCGAGTTCTTCCACGAGATCGAGTTTGACCTGCGCATCTTCAAGGACCTCCTGGCCAACCACCCCGGGAAGCCCGTGATGGGCGTGCTCATCCAGGCCGAGGAGGACGGGGCGAAGCGCGTCGTGAGGGCAGCGACCGAGATGAACATACCCATCTTCTCGGAACCGGAGCGACTCGTCCGGGCGTATGCAATGCTTCACAAGTATTCCCGCACTCGGGCGAAGGCCGCGCAATCGAAGCCGGGAGGATCACCATGACGGGATCGGCATCGCGAATCCACGTGCGGATTCACGGGCTCGACATCGGGGACGGGTTCCCCGTTCGCATCATGGGGGTCCTGAACTTGAGCCGGGAGAGCTTCTACAAGCGCTCGGTCGTGGACGCGGGGGGCATCCTCGAGAGGGGGAGGGAGATGATCGCCAGGGGGGCCGCCATGCTCGATGTGGGCGGCCGCAGCACCGCGCCGAACGTGCAACCCATATCCGTCGACGACGAGCGCGCTCGAGTGGTGGCAGCGCTGAACGCCCTCCTTCCTGGCCTCGAGAACGACAAGGTGCTGGTCTCGATCGACACGCAGTTCGAGGCAGTCGCGGCGAGCGCACTCGATATATTCCGATCCAACGGCATGGAGGACCAGTTCATGATCAACGACGTGAGCGGCCTCCACGGCGATCCAAACCTCCCGAAATGGATCGCCGACACGGGCACGCCGTGCATCATCATGGCCTCGCACGGGAGGCCTGGAGACTCGCTCGGCGTGGGGCAAACCATTGCAGACCTCCAGCAGAGCATCTCGACGCTTCGTTCACTCGGATATAACGTGTGTAAGAAGGCGATCGTCGACCCGGCGATCGGCCGCTGGATCCCCGAGAAGGCTCCCCCCTACGACCTCGAACTGCTCAGCGACCTTGAATCTTTCCGCGTGATCGGCCTGCCGCTGCTCGTCGCCGTCTCACGGAAGTCCTTCATCGGCGAGGTGCTCGGGGAGACGGATCCGGAGAACCGCTTGTACGGCTCCCTCTCGGCGACCGCGATCGCCGTTTCCAAGGGCGCGCACGTGGTAAGAACCCACGACGTCACCAAGGAGACTATCGACACGATCCGGATGGCCGATGCCATCCGCAAGAAGACGTACGAAAAACAATCCCCGTGAAGCATCATATGGAGATACACGCCATCAAGACCCCCGTCGTCAAGCCGGGGGACGACCTGGCCCGCGTCCTCCTGGACGCCATGAAGTCCCAGGGAATGGAGCTGGTACCAGGAGACGTCATCGTCGCGGGGGAGAAGGTCGTCGCTACTGCACAAGGTCGAGTCGTCGACCTCGACACGATAGCCGACGTGGACGTTCCCGACAAGGCAAGGGAGATCGGGGCCAAGTATCACATCGACCCCCGCAAGGTCAAGGTGATCATGGACGAGTCCGAGGAGATCCTCGGCGGGGTCGACACGGTCTTGCTCACCAAGTCCTACGGGTTGCTCCTCGCCAACGCCGGCATTGACTCTTCCAACGCGGGGAAGCCGACCAACGTGGTGCTGCTCCCGTCCGACCTGTGGGGAACCGCGCGGCGGCTGCGCGAGGCACTGGAGGAGGCATCCGGGGTGGGGCCCCTC
>JAFGBX010000471.1 GCA_016932935.1 Promethearchaeota archaeon
ATCCCGACGCCCATTGCCGCTTGCATGATGGCGAGCGCGCACGCGCCGACGAACAGGTTTTTGCGCCGCGCCGCGTCCGTCCCCGCCTCAACCCGCGACGTGGCCTGGCCATCGGTCGCTGGAGAGGCGGCACGGATGTCGGGGAGTTGGAGCTCGCTCACGCGAAATCCCCCCCCGACAGGCTCAAGGGCGCGTCCGTGTTCACCAGGTTGGCGATCTCGATCGCTTGCCGGACGGTCACGCTCGGGACGACGAAGAACTGCCACGTCTCCCCCGCGGGATCCATCGCGGAGAGCGTCTTCGTCTGCATGAACCGGACGTCGTTCGTGTTCCACTTGGCGCACACGTGCGTGGACGAGCAGTTCTTGATGATGGCGAAGCCGCCGTTTCTCGAGTAGATCAGCCCGTTCGACAGCGCGAGGTAGATCTCGAAGTTGTCGAGCAGCTCGTTGTCCCAGTCCTCGTAGTAGTCGACCTTGTCGACGTTGTAATCCGACCGGTTCAAGGCGATCGAGACGTTCTCGCGCTCCCACATCGAGGGGGTGTACTCGATCGACGAGAAGTCGCCTTTGAACCTGGCGTACGACCACGGGTCCTTGTCTGCATACGCCGACGTGTTCGTGCGCGGGAACAGGACCCGCACGGAATAGGCGATCGTGCCGTTCACCGTCTGGTTCGTGCCCGTCATGTTCCACGGGGTCTCGAGGCGGACGGTGGAGAACGAGACCGTCCCGTTGTTCATGAGGTCGAGGTCAACGCCCACGCTCCTGAGGTTCGAGATCGAGGCCAGCCCCACGGTCGTGAAGTTGATCGCCGACCCGTTCACGTAGAGGGGGTTGCCCGTGCCGATGTTCGACGGGAGCAGCTGGATGGACTCGTTGAGCCCGAAGATCTGGTCATAGAGGCCAGGCGTGGCGTTCACGACGACCTCTTGGATGGCTTTTGCCACCTGCATCGCACGGCCGGTCTTGTAGACCGCCGCGACGCCCTCGTACGTCCGGGGGGTCAAGCCCGTCGAATCCGTCACTTGCGCCTCGGCGAGATCCAGCCACGCCCGCGTGAGGTTCGCGTAGAGGGCGGCATACTGCGATTGGTCGATGGAGCCGGCTACCCAGCGCGAGTGGTTGAGCAGCGTCTCCGTGGCGAGCAAGATCTGGTGCGTCCGGTAGTTCCTCGCGTTGATCTCGCTGTCGTCGTATTCGACGGCGCCCTCGTACACCTGGGACGTCTTGGTCTCCCCCATCCAGATGAACGACGACCGGTAACGCAGTACCGCCCAGTGCGTCTCTGGCACCCACCGGTCGAGGGGCCTCGCCTCGCCCCGGTCGAGCAGGTACTGCACCCACTCATCCAGGGTGACGAACACGTTGCCCATGGCCTCGAGATCCTCGAGCCGGCGCTCGTGATTGAGCTGCTTCGCCTCGTCGAATGGGAAGTGCTCGGCCTCGTCCGTGTTGTTCACGAAGCCAACGTCCGACCACGTCTCGCCCTCGCCGGCGTTCATGTTCTCGCCGTCCTGGAACCAGAGGATGTGGTGGAGCACGCCGCCCTCGATGCTCGGCACGGGGTTGTAGGGCAGGACGTAGATCTGCTCCCCGCCGGTCTCGGCCGTGTAGATCGGGGCGACCTGCTTCACGCCGAAATACGACAGGCTCTCGCGGGTCGTGAGGAACGTGTCGTAGATCGCGCGGCCGTCGGAACCAGGGAACCGGAAGTCGCGGGCCTGGCGGGACGCGCCGAGCATGAACTGGCCCTCTTGCAGGAGCACGGCGCGGGACACGGCGTCCGCGTCCGTGTCGTTGATGATGCCCATGTCCCGCAGCATGCCGCGGGTGTGGTTGACGCTCTTGTAGAAGTCGATGTAGGGGTAGGCGATGGCCAGCGCGTCGCTGTACTGGATGACGACGAGCTGGATCTGGTTCCGGTGGACGAGGTACCGGAGCAGGTTCATGCCGTTGAGATCCTGCAGGGTCGTGCCAGTGTCTGGGTCGTACACGTCGGTCAGGCGGGTCGTGTTGCCCATGCCGTCCATCCACTCGAGCATGAGGGCCTGGAACTCGATATTCGCCTTCCAGTTCGGATGGCGCGCGTACATCTGCAGCGTCGGGATGAGGCTGTTGTTGACCACCTCGGTCATCGCGGTGTCGTTGCCAGCCCGGTACTGCACGTTGAAGTGGTAGTGGGACGTCGACCAGATGGGACGCGTCACGTTGTCGATGGTCGTATAGACGATGAGTCCGGCGATGCCGATGGCGGCGACGAGCATGATCGCTTGGAAGCTCTTGTAGAACGTCGCCTTTCCCGCGGGCTCGCCGCGCTCGCTCGTGCGTGTTGACATGTTTCGATGATCACCTTTACCTTGCGTGAGAGAAAACGATAGTGTGTTGGTTCACCTGGCGAGATGGTGCTTATAAACCGATCTCCAGGTTTTCGAGTATCGGGGCACCGAGGGGCAGAGATGGGCCAAGCGCGCTAGTTGGAATGATTAATCGATAATCATATCAAACTTCTCTATCGGGTTATAAGTCCGTTCACACGCCGTGTCCAACTTTGTCTATATACGAACGAGCTGCTAAACAACCCTTTTATCTCATCGTGGCAAAGTGCTAACCTCGACATCAACATGACGTCCTATCTCCTAATTTAATGCCTCTATCTTTGAAAGTCCAGTAGGACGACATGTTATTTCAGATCTTCATTCTTCAACACCATACCACCATAGCGGGCGATAACGGGCAATAGCCTGTGATACCTGATCTCATCTCTAAAGAGATCGCGCGATTACCACAATGTATTAATGAGCACATTGTATCTAGTAGATCATGTCAGTATCCCAACGCATCTCGAGAAAGACCAAACAAAAGCTGGACGATATTCAAGCAAAGTTCGTTCTCGAGAGAATAGGTGACCAGAAAATGAACCTTCCCGAGCTCATAGATCAGATGGCGGAATTCGCCGAGGATCATTTCGAGCAATTCAAGCAGAAAGTGGCAAAAGGTTCCAAATCCGTGAATAATGATGCTACCGGACTCCCCGCGTTTTTACAGATGACCATCGAGACCGACGCCGCCGGTTCTCCGGATGATTACAAGGAATATGATTATGACGACATATGAAACATAACATCCGAAAGGGAACATGATGAGGCAAGCATCGATTCGGAACGTGTTCGTCGACACGGAGCTGTGGATCTATTCATTGAAGAACCCGGACGCGAGCAAATATCCCGCCAAGGAGCTGTACGAGCAAGACCGGCGAAAGCACCT
The DNA here is from genome assembly GCA_016932935.1 of Promethearchaeota archaeon. Classification (GTDB taxonomy): domain Archaea; phylum Asgardarchaeota; class Lokiarchaeia; order Sigyniarchaeales; family Sigyniarchaeaceae; genus Sigyniarchaeum. The sequence goes on from JAFGBX010000471.1 coordinate 3,267, forward strand.
TCGAGCCCAGTCCTTCTTCAAGAGGTTCACGCGAGATTCCCAGTTCTTCTTCACGACACACCAGGTCTGTGAGATTTACCATGCCTTGCGGTTCCGTGGAACCAGGCTGGATCCGGCCTTCGTTCAGAAATACATCGATGCCCTCGTGTCGGCGAAGTCGAACCGGGTCATTGAAACTACCAGGGACGACGTGAAACGCTGTATCGACCTTTCCATCGCGGCGAATATCCACGTCTGGGATTTCCTATGCGTGATCCCTATCTTGAATAAAATTGACGTGATTTACACCTCGGACAAGCATTTCACCCACCAGGCCATGCGGGATCTCGGGGTCGCGATTAAAAACCCGATCGGCACCTGGGACGAGCTTTGATATGTCGCGCCCGGTGTCGATGTCGTCGTCGGCTTCGCGGCACAAGGATCGTCCAGCTATCCATATGCACGAGTTCTTGCGAATCCAGCCATCGATGCGGCCGGAAACGGCTATGTCGGGTCGAAATTCAACGAGGGTTCCGAACCTCGCATGTTCTCGCGCGTTGACCTGTCAAGGGAACTGCTTCTCTATCGGGGTAGAAGTCCTTTCACACGCGTGGCGTGTGACATTGGTGCACCCGACCTAACCGAAGATGCTGCTGACATTGACCGGGTAGGAGAAGGCACGCGCCGATGCTATCGAAGATCTCGTGAAATGCTAAAAGCCAGGCTTGGATCCATCGGATTAAGCGGTTCGAGCGATGGATCGGATGAATCAACGTTTATACGGGTCGCATCTCACCGGAAAATGCTTCGAAAAAGCACTCGCAACCGCGCCGGATATTATTCAAATGGTACCCGCCCTCATGCACGACGAGCAGCGGGACTTGCAGCTGGTCGAGCCGCCGGCCGATCTTCTCCATGCTCTCGACCGGGAGATCGAAGTCCCCCGTCGGATCCCCTTTCAGGATGTCGTATCCAAGCGACACGACGAGGACTTCGACACCGAAATCCCTTACCCGCCGCAATGCCTTGTCAAGCGCGGCAAGGTACTCGTGTTCGCCCGTGCCGAGGGGTAAGGGATAGTTCTGGTTGTATCCCTTTCCCGCGCCCATACCGACCTCTGCAGCATCCCCGCTGAAGTACGGGTAGGAATACGTCGGATCGCCGTGCAACGAGATCGTGAGCACGTCTTCGCGGCTGTAGAAGATATCTTGCGTGCCATTGCCGTGATGGTAGTCGATGTCGAGAATGGCAGTCCGATATTGCTGGCAAAGATGCTGTGCTGCTGCCGCAGCGTTGTTGAAGTAACAGAATCCGCCGAAAAAACGCCGTCCCGCATGATGCCCAGGGGGACGGCACGCCGCATACACCAGCCGCTTACCGGAGAGTATCTGTTCCGCGCCCGTGAGCGCCGTGTCGAGTGCTGCTTTTGCCCCAATGATGGCTCCCTTGTAGAGCGGGGTGCCATCGTCGAGGCAATAATAACCCGCTTGCTGAAGCACATCGCGCGGCTTGCGTTCTAGGCGCCTGATCGGGAAGGTGTCTGGATAGAACGGGTTCTCATCCGTCATTTGACTGCAAACTGTACGCAAGTAATGGACAAGAATCGGGTCATGGATCTCGAGAAGAACATCATCAGAAAACTTCCTCGCGTCGACTTCATCGAGGACGGGCTTATCGCCGATCGCTTCCTTGATAGCGAGCATTCGAACAGGGCTTTCCAGGTATCCTTTCTCTTGGACATGATGTATCTCGTGGCGGGGATTGTACACGATGCCCAGCGACTTGGCGAGCGCACCGGGGGGGAGCCCCCTCATTCGATGCCCTGGCTCGGCCAGCCGGGCTCGAAGCATGACCCCTTCCTGCGAGAAATGCTCGAGCACCTCGAGCATATACTCGGGCGTGGTTGAACCTGGAAACCGGCGCATTAAGATGCGGGTGATCGCGGCTTTCACCTCCTCCACGGGCACCACGTCTGATTTGCCTAGCCGATCCATCATTAGGAAGGAATGTGATGGAGGATTTCCAACGGGCTTCGCATACGCCGGATTTACGATCACCCGGGCACCGTATCGCTCATAGAACGAGATACGCTTCTTGCTTGACCCGATCATGGCCGGGTCCCGTGTTAACGATGGGTCATCCGGCACCACATCCATGTACAGCGTCGTGCTCCCCACCTGCCGGCAATGCTCCTGAACGGCCTCGTAGAGCGACCCCCCGATGCCCCCGCCCCTCTGCCCGGGCCTGACAGCGAAATAGTCGAGGAAACTCGCGCGGACACCTGGAAAATGTATCAAGAGCGCGAAGCCCATCACCGTCTGCTGGCCTTTTTCCAAGATCA
>JAFGBX010000472.1 GCA_016932935.1 Promethearchaeota archaeon
CAAGAGCTGGAACGCCACGACGAACGCGTGGACGGCGACCGAGGTGGTTTCCACCGAGAGCACTGCCTACTCGGGTGAACCTTCGCTGGCGGTGGATGGTTCGGGCAACGTGCACGTGGCGTGGCGTGATCTGACGGACTACGATAGCTCCGGCAGCGACAACGACATCTTCTACAAGCGCTGGAACGCCACGACGAACGCGTGGACGGCGACCGAGGTGGTTTCCCCTGGAAGTCCGGATTGGTCCGGGCATCCGTCGCTCGTGGTGGACGGCTCGGGCAACGTGCATATAACGTGGTATGACCAAACGGATTTTGGTGGATCAGGTGCTGACCAAGACATCTTCTACCGTCATTGGGATGTCGCATTGGGCTCGTGGACGGCCATCGAGCTCGTATCCAACGATAGCACGGCGCCCGCCCAATTCCCCTCGATTGCGGTGGACGGCTCGGGCAACGTGCACGTGGCATGGGACGATCCTACGAACTATGATGCCTCGGGCAATGACGAAGACATATTCTACAAGCGCTGGAACGCCACGACGGGCGCGTGGACGGCGACCGAGGTGGTTTCCACGGAGAGCACGGCTTTCTCTGGTTATTCATCGATCGTGGTCGATAAGGATGGTTGCGTTCACGTGGCGTGGGCGGATTACACGGATTGTCTCAGCTCGGGGGAGGATATGGATATCTTCTGCAAGCACTGGAACGCCACGACGGGCGCGTGGACGGCGACCGAGGTGGTTTCCACCGAGAGCACGGCTCTTTCTTGCAGTCCTTCGTTGGTAATGGACGACTCGGGCAATTTGCATGTGGTGTGGCACGATTTCTCTAATATCCACGGCGCGGGTACGGATTACGACGTTTTTTACAAGCGATTGGTCATTCCTCCCGATCCGCCCGCTTTATCCATCACGACGGCATCGCCGACGCTTAGCCTCACCATCAACCTTACGTGGACGACGGTAGCGAATGCGACCACGTATTCCCTCTATCGGCATAGTGCGCAAATCACGCCTGGAAACTTTGCATCAGCCACCGCTATCAATACCACCGCTGGAACGAGCTTCAACGATGTGGTGTCTGGACCTGGCACCTACTGGTACGCTGTCATCGCCAGGGGGGTTTATAGCTGGTCGGCTCTGTCCAACTCGCCATGCATCGTCGTCTATCAAAGAATATACGTGGATGGCAACGCACAACTCGATGCAGTGGCAAACGTAGGCAACGGCACGATTAGCAATCCCTACATCATCGAGGACAAGATCATCGGAGCGTGTGGGAACGGCTCCGCAATATACGTCCGCAATACAAACGCGCACGTTATCATCAACAACTGCACAGTGTTCGATTCAGGTTCATCAAGTTATGATTCTGGAATCCGGCTCGAGAACGTTACTAATATCGTCGTCATGGCGTGTAACTCGTCCTTCAACTATTTCGGCATAGCATTGATTGGTTCGACCAATAACACGCTGAACGCAACCACGGTCAAGAACAATACGCTCGGCATTTTCAGCTTCGATTCCTCTGGGAACGTGATTTCCTTCAACAACGTCGAGCATAACCCTCAAAACGGCATCCAACTCGCCACTTCGTCTGTGAACCATGTCCATCACAACATCGTGAGCTACAATGGCGGCGGAACCGGTGAAACTGGGGGCATCTTCTTGTGGGGTAGTACTGCTGCAGCCAATATAATCGAGGACAATCTCGTCATGGAAAACAACGTGGGTATCTCGTTCCGGGGCTCGGGCTCTGGCAATATAATACGCTGTAATTCCATAATCAATTCATCGTTTGAAGCCACGCGGTACACGAACGGCCCCGGGCCAAACACATTCTACTGGAACAACTTCATCGACAACGCGGCCATAACGACCACGAATGTAGCAGCCGATACGTGGGACAATGGTTATCCCGATGGCGGTAATTACTTCGATCCCTATGCCGGGTCTGATGGGAACCACGGCCCCTCACAAAATCTCACGGGTGGGGATAATTTTGGTGACACGCCCTTTGGTTTAGCTGGCGCCCAGGATCGATATCCCTTGATGTATCCTTTCAACGGGACGCACCCGAACAAGCTGAAAGCGCCCAACCAAATCGCCGATCTTTCCGTTCTCACCGGAAACGGCCACGTGAACTTGACATGGACGGAGCCGAATAATGGTGGGACAGCCATCACGGGGTACAACCTCTATTGGTCGACGGACAACGTTGCCTTCTCGAAGATCTCGCTTGGGGCCATCACGAGCTATCAGCACTCGGGACTTACCAATGGTCTCATGTATTATTACAAGCTCGCTGCCGTGAACGTTATCGGTTCAAGTGTTAACTCGACCGTTGTATACGGCGCACCGGGATTGCCATGCCCGGTGAGTGGCCTCATCGCGGTGCCAGGTACCAGGTTCGTGAACCTGACGTGGACGGCGCCGTGGGATGGTGGCGTTGATATCACCGGGTACAACTTGTACTGGTCCTTGGACAACACAACATTCACGCGGATCGCTCTTGGAGCCATTTTCAGCTACCAACACACGGGACTAGCAAATCACCAGGTTTATTACTACATGGTCGCTGCCATGAACGCCGTCGGTGAGGGTACCAACTCGTCCGTGGCATCCGCGACGACGTGGGACTATCCCGGCCAGGTTACAGACCTTGTCATCATGCCAGGTTATGGGCACGCGAACCTGACTTGGACAGCACCGTGGGACGGCGGGGTGGCGATCACTGGATACAACTTGTACTGGTCGACCGACAACGCGACCTTCACGAGGATCTCGCTCGGCACTGTCACGAGCTATAACCACTCGGGGCTCGCGTGTTACCAGCTATACCATTACAAGGTGGCTGCCGTGAATGTTGTCGGCGAGGGCACCAACTCGTCCGTGGCATCCGCGACGACGTGGGACTATCCTGGTCGGGTCATGGGCATCATCGCTACTCCCGGCAACCAGTACGTGGATCTAGCATGGAGCGTCCCTAGCGATAGCGGGTTGGCGATCACGGGATACAACGTGTACTGGTCGACGGACAACCTCACTTTCACATGGGTTTATCACTGGAATCTCACGTTCTTCCACCATGCGGGCTTAACGAACGGATTGGTCTATCATTATAAGGTGGCTGCCGTGAATGTTGTCGGCGAGGGCACCAACTCGTCCGTGGTGACTATGACACCTGGAATTCCCGGTCAGGTGATGATTCGTGCCATCATGAGCGGCGACGGATGCGTGAACTTGACTTGGGTAGCGTCCGGATTCGGCGGAGCGACGATCACAGGATACAATCTATACTGGTCGACCGACAACACGACATTCTCTAAAATATCGCTCGGTGCTGTCACGAGCCACCACCACTCGGGCTTGACGAACGGCCAGGTGTACTACTACAAGGTCGCCGCCGTGAACGCCTTTGGGGAGGGCATCAGCTCGGCCACCATGTCAACGCTTCCCTTGTCCCCCACGCCCGCCACGGGTGTGCCGGAGATCGTCCTTTACTTGACTATCGGGGTGATGGGAGCCTCAGCGTTCGTTACATTCTTGCTTGGCCGTTTTTCGATCAGTTGGAGCACCAAGGTTAAGAAACGACGGGATTAGGCACCGGAGTCTTTCAGATCTTTTTTTACCAGATTTTTTCATTCATGAGGTTGCTCAGAGGACCTTCCTCATGTTGATGGCGACGCCGACATGGAACCTCGTTGGCCTGGAAGGATCGGATGTTCGCGTAGACGGGCGTAATCGAGGGAGGCGCACGAGCTGCCATTATTCGAACGGCTGGAAGTCCGTCGTCGGCACCTGGAAGATCTCCCAGACGGGCGCCGCTGATTCGTTCACTTTGGTGATGGCCTTGGTCAGCTGCCCCTGGTATTGCTTCGGGATGTCGCCGAGCATCGGGATGATGTTTTCCCCGCTCGATGCTTTCTCCATGAGGGGCAAACACCACTTCTGCGGCACCTGGGCGTACATGGCCTCGATGAGGACGAGCTTTTGGTAGAGCTCGAAGGTCTCTTGCATGTATTTTTCTAGGATCGCTTGGATTTCTGCATTGAAGCCGTCGAACGTGGCACCCTTGAAGAACCTGGCCTTCTTGCCCGCGGCGAGTTCCTTCTCGTATAGTGCCTCGAACCGCTCGGTGATCTCCGAGGCGAAGCCGGAGAGCACCGGTTCAGTCATGGCGCCGAGGGGCATGGCGTAGTCGATGATGAGCACGGTGAATATCTGCTTTCCAGCCGTGTACCGCGCTTCGAGGGATCCGGATCGGATTAGCGACACGCCCGCGGGAAAGCCGACATCGCTTGCGAAGTTGTTGAGGGCACAGAGGAATCCCGATATGAGCTGGTCTTTCTCCTCGTTCTTCTCGCCGAGGATGTCGAATTTAACCAGGTTACTCCCCTCGTCTTTCGTTATGATGTAGATCTCGACGCGTGGTTCCCCGGCGGCGCTCATGGTCGATCGATCCTCTCTTTACCTCGGCGGGTTAAGAATCTACCAACTCCCCGCGTGGGGATCGCTCATCAGTATTCGGATCGCCGACTGCGACCCCGCGACATCTCCTTGACCTGCTCGACCCTCGAGGCGACGCGTGCGAGGTTTACCGGCTTGCCCGGCCGGTATCGGACGGGAATGATGGCGGACGGACGTAATGCATCAAGGCTGATGAACTCCTGGAGGAACCGCTTCCGCGGAATAACGAGACGAGCGGGATCGGCGCGGATAACGTGCACGTAGAGAACCACGTGCCCCTTGCCAAACCACATCCGGTCCACGTCCTTGTGGCGGGAACGGGGGATCTTGTCCGAGCACCAGCTCATCCAGTCCTTAACGTCCCCGAGCGGGCATAGGAACAGCAACGGGTGCTGGCGCTCTTCGTCCCCCTCGTCCTGGTAGGTGGTGCGGTGGGGCAAGAGTACCTTGCGTGGCGCCGTGGAGACGTGGAAAAGGAGTCGGTAGGGGTGCCGGTGCTTCTCTCGCCGTTCACGAACGTAGGTGCCGAGCCGCTTCTTCTTGGAGGCCATGCTCTGTGAAGCGGCCCCAAGAGAGGCAGATGATCAATTGCATCACACATCACAATGTACTCGTCGTAGATAAAACCATTTGCTGTTCCCACGCGGCTCCCACGCTCGCCTTGGCCCAGTTCTTCCAGAATCGGCGGTATTCTTCATTCCCGTCCATGTACCAGGCGGGTGAAAAATTTTTCCGATTCAGATGCCTTGATGCCCATGATATGAGCGAGCGCGCAACCCAAGCTGGCGAAGCGGAGAATGGACGGCAACCGCTGTCCAGGGCGTTCCTAGGCGAGCAAGGTTACGATGCAGCCTCGGTCGACGCGTATTACGCGATGCTGGCCCGGTTCCGCGGCCGCTATCACCCCACCGCCCAGCAAGCGCCGGACCCGCGCGAACTGTACATCGAGGCTCCGGACGGGTCTAGCATCTTCGTGCAAGAGTTCATCCCGGAGCATCCAAAGGCCGTGGTCATCGGTCAGCCGGGCAACAACTGCCAGTCCGACTTGTACTACCCGCTGGCCGACCACCTCTTCCCGGCAAGTATCGGCCTCGTGGCCGTCGACAACCGCGGCCACGGCCGCAGCGGGCCAGGGCGCGGGAGATTCGACAAGCCGTCCTTGATGTTCCCGGTCTACGATGCTCTGGTGGAGCGGTTCGCGGCCGCGGGCGTGCCCGTGCACGTGCTCGGGGAGAGCCTGGGCACGACGATGTTCGCCTCGTACATCGCGAACGGCTCGCCCGCGTCGAAAAGGGTCGCGTCAGCGATCTTCCTCGTGCCCCCGTACAAGCTCCGGCGCCAGCGGCTCTTCACCTGGATCAAGTGGTTCGCCAAGCTCCTGCTTTGGGTCACGCGCGCGTTCACGCTCGACCGCGCCGTGTTCGCGTTCAATCCGGACCTGCGGCCGACCTACTTCCCCGAGTACCACGAGATCGACCTTGGGGACATCATCCGTGCACCCAAGTCTTCGGCCATCCACCTGCTCGCCGTGCTCGGGCAGCTCGAGCGCTTCCACGCGAACGCCAAGGCCATCACGATCCCACTTCTCGTGCTCGCGGGCACGGGAGATAAGGATCTCGACCCGGCGGGTGCCGAGCAGCTCGCCCGAGAGACGGCGAGCTCGAACCCGGTTCTGCACGTGTACGAGAACGCCGACCACAGCCTCATGTTCGACGTGCACTCGCAAGGATCCTACGCCGAGATCGCCCTCTGGGTGGGTGGTGGGTGGCGCGAGCGTCATCCTTAATTCACGCGATCCGATCTATCAATGAGGACTAGAAACCATGGCCGACGACGACCCCGCTTGGAGCGAGTTCTTGCTGGAGCTGGCACGGAAGACGAAGAGCAAGGGCACGAGAGGCGGCACGGGTGAGATGGATCTCCCGACCGCCCTCAACAACGCGCCCTTCCGGCCGAGCATCTACTTGCTACACGGCATCCACGGAAACGTCCTCTTTCCCGACGCGGGCTATTGCGAGTTCGACGACCCAGCGAGGGCGTGGCAGCAGATCCACCGGTGGTGCGAGATGGCCCTCCGGGCCAAGGGCGACCCGTTATCGCGGCAAGGTAGCCTCCCCGTGGGGTTCGAGGTCGCCATCGCGTCGCTGGAGGAGCTTGGGAAGAAGGAGCCCGTCTGGTCGCTGCTCAAGGAGGTGGGCGCCGACATCATCAACCCGCTCTATTCGCAGCCGTACCTCCGCCACTGCGGTGAGGAGTCCACGATCCGCCAGCTCGAGGCGGGCATAAACGTCCTGACGCGGAACGGGCTCGAGGCAAAGGTGTTCGCCTCCTCCGAGCACGCCTTGCACCCGCAACTGCCGCAGCTGCTCAAGGGCTTCGGGATCGAGCTCGCGTTCGTCATAGCGCGGCTCGCGGGGGGCGCCCCGACCTCCTACCAGCCGAGGCTCGAGTGGGAGGGCGCCGACGGGACGTCCGTGCTGGCGATCGCCTCGCAGGCCGGCCTGCCCAACGGCCAAATCTGGCACGGGAGGTTCTTCGAGGAGCTGCCTGGCTTGATCTTCAGCGCGGTATCGCGGCCGGACCTTTCGGCCGTCGTTTACGCGAACATCGAGGACTTCACGAACCCGATGCCCGGCTCCGACGCGATCGCGGGCCACGTCGCCGAGCTCGATCGGGCGCGAATCCACGTCCGCGGCTTCTCGGAAATGGCGGATGCACCCCTGCCCATCAGCCGCCGGGTGAAGTGGTCGATCGAGGACTTTCCATTGCGCCACATGGACTCCAGGCTGATCCCAGCCGCTCGGCGATGCGAGGATCTCCTCATCATGGCGGAGGCGACGGACGCGCTGCTTTCCGCGCTCGGCTCGCCGACTCACGAGGGCCTGCTCGACGAGGCATGGAAGCGGCTGCTCGTGGCGCAGAACCACGACGCGTACATCGTCCCGTTCACGGTACCAGGCCTCTACTCAGAGCTCCAAGGCCTGGAGGACTCCAGCCCCTGGTCGAGCGAGGAGACCATCGAAGATCGCAGCATCCGGGAGGTAGAGGCTGCATCCGGCGCCGCGAGGTCGGTGCTCAGTGCCGTGACGGGCCTCGATGCGGGTGACAAGGGAGCCATGTCTGCTGGGATCCGGGACGGCACCGCGATGCTCAACATACTCTGGGAGCGGGAAGAAGTCCTGGGTGGGAAGACTTTTTCGCTGCCAGCGGGAGGATACGCCTCGAAAAGCGCGTCGTTCAGGAGCAGGGCCAATCTCCTCGTCGAGGGGCAGTCCATCGTCATCCACGGCCGCAAGGTCGACATCGGCGACCGTGCCTTCCCGGTCACCAAGGGCAAGGGTGGCATCACCATAGACGCCGGCAGGTACACGGCAGTCTTCAATGACGTGGGCGGCCGCATCGAGATCCGGCTGAGGACGCAGACCCCCCTGGAGATCTCGGTCGAGGCGCAGAGCAAGGTGGTCATCACCTACCCGTTCGGCGCGGGGCTGTCGACCGAACACGCGGGCCACTCCAGCCGGTTCTCCTGGATCGACGAGAGCATCGTCGTCGCCCATGACGGAACCCCGTATTTCAAGCAAGAGCCGGGGAAGTTCAAGATCCAGGTGCCCGCGGGTGAGCACGTGTACTGCATCGCTAGGGCAACGAACTTACCCGATGCGTACAAGCGGGCCTGGGAATTCAGCTATCCCCCAGTTCCCTTCGCCCTCCCCGACGGGTTACCCGCCGAGGACAGTCTAGCTCGCATTTCCTTCAATGGGTGCGTTCCCATCTCGATCCGAACGAGGAACGGCCTATGTTTCGCCCGGTTTTTGAGCATCGACGGCTCGGAGCCCGTGATCGAGGGCGGCAAGCAAGTTGACTTCTTCGGACGCCCCTCACACCACGAGCCCAGGCCGTGGCGTATCCTGAATTACGAGATCCCCGTCTCGCTGAGCTAACGCCGGCGCCCGCCGGTCATTTGCTCCTCTTCGCACGTTTCCCAAACATGTCGCCGTACCGTCCGAAGACGACCGAGACGTCGTACGTGAAGGCCCTCTCCGCGCCGCATTCCTTGCACTTGCATTCGAGGACGTCGTGCGGCTTCCCGTCGATTTCCACGAGCCTCTGCATTATAACCTTGTAGGAGCCACTGAAACCGCATCCATCGCATATCTGAGTGCGCACGTGCTGGTACTCGTCCGAAACGTCGTCGACGATCATATACGGGGCCATGGTCGGGTCACCTTGCGGTGCGCGTGGCCGCTCTGGCTGTATGACCAGCAGGTCACCGCCCGCGCCCACGGAATTAATATATCGCGTCCTGGCTTTATCTCTTCCGTGGCGCCACCGATAGTTATCTGATATCGGGCCTAGTTGGCTACACGTAGACGCGCTGGAAGTGCACGCGACGGTCGAGGCATCATGACAGCAACCCCCCGGGCGACGAAGAAGCCTCCTGTCGCGGCTCGTATCGTCAAGGTCATCAACCCCCCGAAGGCTCAGCCAGAGGCGCGCGGCACGAGGGCAGACCCACGCAAGAGGGTTGGCATCGTGCTGCCGACCCTCGAAGAGGGACGCAATCTGCAGCGTCTCTTGCCGATGCTTGAGGATACCTTCGCCAGGCACGGCATCGACGGCCACCTTTTCGTCGTCGACGACAACTCGCGAGACGGGACGGATGGCATCGTCCGGGGGTTCGCGAGGGAGTACGGGAACATCACCCTCATCCAGCGGCCAGGGAAGCTCGGCATTGGCAGTGCCTACCGGCTCGGGTTCAAGCACGCGTTGAGGGCCGGGATGGACGTGATATTCGAGATGGACGCAGATCTGAGCCACAGGCCCTCCTACATCCCGGCCTTCCTCGAGTGTATGGAGCGCCACGATGCCGGTCTCGTGATCGGGTCGAGATACTGCGACAATGGTGGTACACGCGGGTGGCCGCTCGAGCGCCGGGTGATCAGCTTCGTCGCGAACGTGTTCACACAGCTGGCGCTCGGCGTGAGCCAGACGCGCGACATGACATCGGGGTTCCGGGCCTACAAGTCGAGCACGCTGGGATCCATCGACTATGGCGTGCTCACGACCAACGGCTACGCGTGGCAAATCGAGACGCTTTACAGGGCACACATGGGGCAAAGCGTGATACGGGAGATCCCCATACTGTTCCACGAGCGGGAAGTGGGCAAGTCCAAGCTCGGCTACGACGACGTCAAGGAATTCATCATCTTCTTGTCTAAAACGCTTGTCCGCAGGCTGAAACTTGTCGTGCGCCACGCAGCTGCGGCGAGGGTGCAATCCACCCCCCGCTCCCGTTGATGGCCCCGTGAATTCCCTCGCGCGCGGGGAACCTTGATGCCGGCCGGGTCGAGATTTTTAAGCTCATATTCATTTTTACCGCTCGAATCCATGAGCGACCCACGCATCGACCTAACCATTGGCCTCGTCGGCGACGACCACGTGTTGAGCTTGTTCAACATCCAGACCGACGATGACTTGAAGCGCAAGTTCCAAATGGTATCTCCGGCCGAGTGGAAGGACATTTTTCGCATCCGGGTCAAGAACTACGGCGTGGTCGGCGACACGACGCAGGAGCTGCTTAAGAAGATCAAGGGCGGTTTCATCGAGACGATCGGGTCGCTGGACTACACGCTCGTGTTGACCGGCACGAACGACGTGGTTCTCGGCGTTCCCATGGATCGCATCGTACAGAACCTCAGGGACATCTTGTGCACGATAACCGAACGCAAGGTGACCCCGATTTTCTGCACGTTGCTCCCGATCTCCCGCGACGACCATTCCCAGACAATCGCGGACATCAACAGCATGATGACCATCTTCTGCGCCAAGGAACACTTCAAGGTGTTCGACTTGAACCTTGCATTCAACAACGGCGAGGATGCCCTCGACAAGTTCTACGATATCGGTGACGGGATCCACCTCACGCAAGACGGGATAATGCTCCTCGCCGATACCTTGCTGCTGCGTTTGCGGGAGATCATCGCCGAGGAATTCGAGGAATTCCAAAGCAGGCTCGTTTCCCAATAGGATCCCACGAGCCTCCCACGCAAGATGCACCGGCTTTCCGAGCACGCTCGTGCCCTAAGATGCAGTTCGCGGGCATGGGACGGTTCCTAGCAAAATGCTTAACTTTATTAGAATGAACTTTCTCGATTTTTTCTAGACGCAATCCA
>JAFGBX010000473.1 GCA_016932935.1 Promethearchaeota archaeon
ACGAGCAGGCCATCCGGGTATACTCGGCGTACGTCGATTACTTTCCCGAGGACTTCGAGGCGCTCTTCAACCTCGGCTTTTGCCACCGGGAACTCGGGAATTACAGAGAGAGCGAGGAGATATTCATGCGCATCATCGAGCTCTTCTACGACAACGCCTACGCGTGGTACAACTTGTCCGTGATCTACAGCATCACGACCGAGGGCGACAAGGAGGCATATTGCCTGCAGAAGGCCAGGGAGTTCGGTTACGCCGTCGACGTGAACCGCCTCTCGCGGCTGCTCGTGACGTATGCTCCGAAGAATCCCTTCGGCGAGTGACATCGGGGTGCGCGCGATGGATTCTACCGACCCATGGGCCATCGCCGATGGGGCGATCGAGCGGTTCAATCAAGGCGAGTTCCCCGAGGCGATCGAGCTGTTCATCCAATCGATCCAGGCATCGCCTTCCGAGCCCTGCCTGCACTTCAACCTGGCGCTCGCCCTGGCGAAGCTCGGCGAAAACCTGGTGGCACTCGACGTGCTCAAGAAAGGCCTCGATCTGGATCCCCACGACAAGCAAGCACTGAAGCTTCTTTCCGTGCTTCATACCATCACCAAGCAGAAAGACTGGGATGCCCGTAGCGCGCAATCCTTCGCCTGGATAGGGCGGTTCTTGAAGTCGAAGGAGTTCCTCGTCAACTATCCCGATGTCACCGATGCGGATCGCGTCATCGCTGCCATCATCACGACGACGACCGCCTTCCCCTACGCGGCGGGCCATGCGCCGGTGAGCCGCGGCCGGCGGGTTGCGATGCCCCCCGCGAACGCCGTGCAGCTCGACGTGTACGCCGGTGGCGTCGTGATGTGCTACGCGTTCTTGTCGCTGCCTTGCCTCTCCGGGAACGCGCCCGAGTCGGTGATGGACTACATCCTGGGCAGCTACGAGTGCCTGGCCGACGATGAGAAGGGCACGGGGTTGCTCTGGGTGTTCGAACGAGGCCGGCGGCATTACGAGGACGCGGACTACCAGGAGGCGGCGCGCATCCTCGAGGCCCTGGTCGCCGTCGAACCGACGAACCTCGCGATCCTCTTCTACTGCGGGAAGGCGCTGCGGGACTCCGGCGAGGTGGAACTGGTCAATCGCTCGCTCGACTACTACAAGCGGATACTGCAGCTCAACTACGAGAACGCCCTGGGCTGGTACGACTTGTCGCTCAGCTACGCGTTCCTCGGGGACTTCCAGAAGGAGCTCTTCTGCCTCAAGAGGGCGTACGACCTCGGGCACTCGAAGCAAGACATCGATCGCATCACCTACCTCGAAGGCATCGTGGCCCCCGTCGATCCCTTCGGATAGACGCGCGAGCGGTCCCGCTCGCGCCGCTCACGAGTACCAGGGCTGCTCCCTGGGCTGGCCCTCAGGCACCTTCTTCTTCTCCTTGGAGTAGGACGAGATGCCATAGTAGATGACGAGCGAGATCGCCACGACGATGACGATGATGAGCGCGATCTGGTTCCATCCCATTATGAAGGGAAACGTCGGAACCGGGAAGGTGGCCATGAGCACCCCTGCGAGCGAGAGGAAATCCGACCGGGAAAGGAAAGAGGTCGCTTGCGACGGTCTGATCTCGCAGCTCGCCGGTTCGGCTGCGGGCGCGTCCGAAGACAGGATGGACGTCTGGTCGGCGCCAGCGGCGTGCAGGATCTCCGCCAGCGGCTCGAGGAAAGCGGAAACGAATGGCTGGATGGTGGAGGTGAACGTGCCCACGTCGCCCCAGGAAGAGTTCTGCCCCGCGTCGAACAAGATGGCGGCCTTCACGCCAAGGTTGACGAACAGCACGAGCCCGAGCCCTGAGAGCCCGCCGTAATCGAGCAGCACGGCCTCGTGCACGACGCCACCGCCCGACGACGGCTGCACGCCGACTTCGATGTTCTCGACCACGACAGCCGAATTCGGCAGCCGAGCGTTCCAGACTTCCGCGAAGGTGAACTTGATGAGATCCCAGAGCGTGCTGCCCGTGAACCGCTGCGCCGTGTACTGCGCGATCGCGGCGTCGAGCGCCGTTCTGGCCGCGTCCGGGGCCTGGGGGACGGGCGATTCGAACGGGTTCTCCTTGAACGTGGTGCCCGTCGCCTCCTCGAGGTCGATGTAGTTGGCGAGGACGGTGTCATTGGTCGGATCCACCAAGAGTTCCGAGTACAAAATCGTGTCGTTCGCGTTGCCGCCATCGCTCGAGAAGAGGAAGTTCGGTATGCGCCCGGTGACGCGCGCATCCCCCTGGTTCACCCAACCCAACGTTGTGTATGTCGTCGGCGCCCACGAAGCCCACGGGATCGTGGCACTGGCAGCAGGCAAGGATAGCGCCGAGCATGCGATGGCGCAAGCGATCACCAAGGCGGATGAGCGCGTCAAGCGTCGTGTGTTCACTGGTGGTTCCTACCCCGGGGTCGTGCAACCGATGCCTTTCAAATGGGCGCCGAGGCTATTGAAGCTGACCGTGAGCGCCGATCCACTTCCGGGACAAGACCGTATATATCCTTTTAGTTGCGGGGGCGAGCACGGGTGATGGTGATGCAGAAGGGAGGAGGAACGAGGAAGTGGGCTTACCTCGAGACGAGCCCCTTCATCTCGTCCGGCTTGTAACGGAACGTCGGGGCGAGCACGCCAGCGCGCTTGTAGTACTTGATGAGCCGGTAGACCTTCGATTCCATGCACTGCAAGTTCCGCTTGTTGTGGGCGTCCTTGCGGTTGGCGTCCATGTGTGCCCGCAACTGCAGCGCCCTGCGGATCAGGTTGGTGAGATCCTCAGGCAGCGGGTTGATGAGCAGGTTGTTCTCCCGCAGGATAGTCGTTACCTTCTTTCCCGTGATCGTCTTCACGAGGGGGATGCCGTAGGAATCGCGTAGGATAAGGCCTATCATTGCGGGCATGTACCCCTCGCGGCCCAGGCTGATGACTTGATCCTCGACCTCGCGCGGGGTGAACGTCAACCATTCCGGCGCTGCCTTGATCGCCGGGCGGGTCGAACCAGATGAC
>JAFGBX010000474.1 GCA_016932935.1 Promethearchaeota archaeon
CGCCTCGTGCGACGTCCCCGTCCTCCGCGGGAAGCACTGCCCGGCATGCAAGGCGGAGCTCGCCGAGGTCGAGCTCGCGCCGCCCGGCGACGTGCGCCCGGCGTTCGGGTACGACATGGCCCTCCTCCGCGAGGCGTGCGACGCCGCGTTCATGCCCGGGGTGGGGGCGTACCTGTTCCCCGACAACGCCCTCGTGCTGCTGAACAAGGTCGGGTCGCTCGACCTCGACTACCAGGTCATCGTCCACGGCGCGTGGGCCGGTAACCTCCGCTACGACATATTCAAGAGGGCGCACGCGTTCATGCCGGCGCTGGAGGGTGCCAAATGGATCTACAAGTATTACACCGATAAGGGGCTGTTCCGCGACGGTGGCATCCCGCCGAAGTGCATCGAATACAAGGCGGATGCTGAACAGTTCATCGCCAAGGGTGCCAACATCCTCGTTCCTGGCATCGCCCGGATCGACAAGGATGCCCGCGAGGGCGACCCTTGCATCGTCCATTCCCCGAACGGCGTCATCGTCGCGGGCCACTTCACGGCGGGGCGCGGCGAGGTCGAGAGGCTGCTTGCCGAGGGGAAGGGGCGCGTGGCCAAGCCGAAGCACTGGGGCGCGCCCGTCCCCGCCGCCGAGATCCTGGATCCCGGATCGTTCCCGCCCAGGACGTGGAAGGACGCCGTCGCGGCCAACGAGAGCATCATCGACAAGAACATCAGGAGCTCGATCGGGTTCATCCACAACACGATCGATGCTTACCACGAGCTTCCAGTGGCCGTGGCCTATTCGGGCGGGAAGGACAGCCTGGCCACGCTTCTCCTCGTTCGCAAGGCGATCGGGCCCGGATCGGGCGAGCGGCAGAGGCCGTTCTCCGTCTTCTTCGCCGACACCGGGCTCGAGCTGCCCGAGGTGCTCCAGAACGTGCAAGACGTGGTCTCGTGGGCGGGCCTTGGCGGCGTGTACTTCACGCGGTCGGCCGGGGACAGGTTCTGGTCACTCGCGGAGGACTTCGGGCCGCCCGCGAGGGACTTCCGGTTCTGCTGCCACACGCTCAAGGCGAGCCAGATCAACGACATGGTCGAGGAGATGGTGGCCAAGGCGGGGTCGAAGGGGGATCCCAGGATCCTGGTCTTCCTCGGGCAGCGCCAGTACGAGAGCTTCAGCCGTGCAGAGGACAACCGTGTCTACACGAACTCTTACGTGCCTCATCAGGTCATCGGCACCCCGATCAAGCAGTGGTCGGCGCTCGACGAGTGGCTCTTCTTGCTCAGGGAACAGATGCACGACCCGACCGTGCCGATCAACCCCTTGTACTTCCAGGGGCACGACCGCCTCGGCTGCTACCTCTGCCCCGCGCAGAGCGTGGCGAGCATCGAACGCGTGCGGGAGACCCACCCGGACTTGTACGAGCGCTGGCACGCGTTCCTCGAGCGGTACCGGGGGAAGCAAGGATATCCGGTCGAATGGCTCGACTGGGGCCTCTGGCGGTTCAAGCACCCGAAGGGGCAGTGGAGGGACGTGTTCGCGCGGCTGCCGGCCGGCACCACGCCCCAGCACGAGGCGGAGAAGGTGGCCATCGAGGGCATCAGGCTGCACGTGTCCAAAGGTGCGTCGCCGTGCACGGCGGGCGGGTTCTCCGTGAAGGCCAGGTTCTCGCTCCCCCTCGTCCTCCCCGAGCTGCTGCCGTGGGTACGAACCCTCGACAAGCGCGTGCAGCACGACGAGAGCTCCGGCCTGTTGTACATCTATGAACCCGACATCCGCTTCATGCTCTTCGCCGACGGGTCGCTCTTCTTGCAATCACCAGATGAAAAATACGATTTCGATCGGTTCCTCGTCCATTTACTTGGCGTGACGGCACGGAGCATCGCTTGCGAGCGTTGCGGGGTGTGCATCAACGTGTGCCCGACAGGGGCGATCACCAAGGATGGAGACGGCTGCATCCAGATCGACGCGGGCAAGTGCGCGGGCATCGGCTGCCAGAAGTGCACGCACCACTGCCCCGTGCACCACGCCGTGAAGGGCAACGTCGTGCCCGCCACGGGGCCGGAATGACGCGAGGGCTGACGGGGAATGGACAAGGACGTGATGGACGCGGCGAGGCTGGTCTGGGACTACCACCACGTGCACCACGAGTTGCGGAGGGCCGACTGCATCATGGCACTCGGCAGCAACGACATCCGGGTCGCCGAGCACGCGGCGCGGCTCTACCTCGGCGGATGGGCGCCGCTGGTGGTCATGTCAGGCGGCCTGGGCAACTTCACCAAGGGCAAGTGGGAGAAGCCGGAGGGGGACACGTTCAAGGACGCCGCCGTCGCCGCCGGGGTGCCGCCGGAGCGGATCCTGGTAGAGAACCGGTCGACCAACACCGGCGAGAACGTCCGGTTCACGCGCGCGATGCTCGGGCAGCGCGGCCTCTCCCCGGCGAGCTTCATCCTCGTCCAGAAGCCGTTCATGGAGCGGCGCACACTGGCGACTTTCGAGAAAGTCTGGCCTGGCCCCGAGATCGTGGTCAAATCCCCCCCGATCCCCTTCGAGCAGTACCCGAACGAGGCCATCCCCCTCGACGACTTGCTACACACGATGGTAGGCGACCTCCAGCGCGTCATGGTCTACCCCGCCAAGGGCTTCCAGACGCGCCAGGCTGTTCCAGAGGACGTCCACGCGGCCTACGCGTTCCTCGTGCGAGCGGGCTACACGCGGCATTTGATGCCCGGGGAGGCCCAGATCCCCCCGCGGCCGTGAGACGCCGGTTTTCGTCGGGGCACCGCCAGGGGCACGCGCCCGGCCTGGCATCGCACCCATCGCGGGCGCAAGGAATAAGAGCCGACTCGGCCTCCTCCTAGTCAAGACGATGGCCAAGAAAAGACCCCGGCAAGATGCCTTCAAGGAGGGCGTGGACGAGCTGCTCGACGTGGGTGCCAGCTTGAAGGCGATGGAGCCGCCCGAGCTGCGGCTGGCGACGCGCGGGATGACCGAGGTCGAGGGGTGGTGGCATGCCGTGCGGGGAGCCGCGTTGTCGCGTGCCATCGGCCAGTTCCTGGCCATCATGCGGCGCCAGGAAGGCATGACCCTTGACTTCCTGGACGTCCAGTCCGGGCCCGGCACGTTCAAGGTGGTTCGTGGGGGCGGGAAGGAGCAGTTCTACTTTCCAGCCGCTGCGATGCTCGCCTCGTGGCAGGCGAGCTTCGGCACCGATGCCCGTTTCGACCACGTCTACGCGTTCGACGTGGATCCCGAGTACCGGGGGGCGATCAACGCCCGGTTCGGCCTGCTCGCGGCGCGGCTCGGCAAGA
>JAFGBX010000062.1 GCA_016932935.1 Promethearchaeota archaeon
AGACCTCGGCCCTCGGTGGCACCTTGCTACCAACCACCGCGATCGTTGTGGCCATCATTTACGCCACGGGCGCGTATCCCTTGTTCTTCTTGCCGATCATACAAGCCGTGGCTGGGATCATGATCTTGATATCGAGCGCCGCGATGCGCTACTCGGCCAGGACGACCATGCGGCAGGAGGCCAACGGCGTCTTGCGGCCCTACACGCGGGGGTTCTACCAGGGGCAGTACTACGGCCCGCAGCACGGGTGGCAGCAGCCGATGCAGCCATACCAGCCGCAGTATCCGCCCGCGCAGCCGGCCGCGCCCCTCGTCCAGCGCCCGGCGATACCGGACTCGGCGTTCCTCAGCAGCATGCAAGAGATCGCTTACGAAGCGAACAAGGCGCCAGCGGCGGGCCGCCAGGTTCCCGAAAGCGTCGAGAACCCAGCTCCACCGAAGAGCAGGGGCTTCTGCGGCCTGTGCGGGCACCCGCTGCCAGACATCTCGGATCTGTTGTTCTGCCCCGAATGCGGGAACAAGATCGGTTCTTGATCCAGCCCGCGGAAACACGCTGGATTTCCCCCACCCCTTACTTTTTAGCCCGGTTCGGTTCACCGGATCTTCTGGTATACGGGGAGGGAGGGAAGAAGGGATCCTTTCAGCCGTTGAGGCCGAAGGGGAAGAAGTTCACGATCATCCACGCGTAGAAGATGCAGAGGAACACGGTCGACCCCAGGATGTTGCGCCCCGAGTGCATGTAGACCCACGTGACCATGAGCTGCTGGATGATCGAGAAGGCGATGATCACGGTGATCGAGAGCGCGAAGAACGCAACCGAAGTGCTGGAGTGCTGCCACGTGAGGGCCATGATCGGGACGAAGACGACGTTGTCGACGAGGCTGCCGATGCCGACCATCTTGAAGTACTCCATTACACGGCTCGTCGGCGCGAGTCGCTCTTGCACCGAGCGGTAGTAGAACTCCTTCACGAGGAGGAACGGGAAGAACGCGATCGCCATGCCGAGCACGGCGCCGACCTCCCTCGCGGTCAGGACGGTGGTCGTCGACGACCAGTCCATCACCAGCGTGATCGCCCCGGCCGAGAGGATGGCGGCCAGGACGCCGAAGAGTGCGGAGCGCCACGGGGTCACCTTGCACATGCCCCTCATCGCCCCGGCGAGTCCGTCCATGCGTTGCCTCGCGCCCCCCCGGGGCACGAGGAGGTAATAGATCCCGAGAAGGCCGATGGCGTTTCCGACCAGGATCGCGAAGAGTTGGTGCCCCATCGACACGGGCAGCACGTCGGGGAAAAGGGTCGACATTGGCAGCAGCAGGCCCGCCCCGACGGCGTGCGCGACGATCGCGAGGCCGACGAGCCTCGCGCCAGATGATTCTCGCGGGGCATCGCGCCCCGGGCGCGCCTGCCCGCCCTTCCACATTGCCCTGCTCAGGTACACGATGATGACGAACACGAGGCTGCAGGTCCCGGCCAGCGCCACGAGCAAGGACGCTGAATGGGAGGTCGCGGTGACGGACACCGCCCACCTCACGCCGCCGTGGAACGCGTTCTCGAACCATACCACCATCTGCTCGAGGAGCGCGGCGTTCAGGGGCTCGGTCAGGTGCTCCCCGCGGGCCGTGGCCACCTTGCACGCGTCGCCCGTGCCGAAGGCCCCGTATCGCGTGTTCAGCGCCACGTCGGGGAAGCCCGTGTAGGCCTCCAGGAACGCCAGCTCGCCCTCTCGAGTGAACAGCTGGTCTTGCTGGCCGACCGCCATGAGCAGGTTGGGGATGCGGGTGAAGTTGTGGCCGGTCGTCACCATGCCGAACGAGACCGTCGCGTTGATCCGGCCGTACTCCCGCTCCGCGAGGCCGAGCGCCGCCCTCCCGCCCATCGAGTGCCCGACGAGCCCGAGCCTGTCCACGTTCCCCAGGCCGGCGAGGTATTCGAGCCCGGCGGCGAGGTCGTCCTCCAGTTCCGTGCCCGAGTGGCTCGTCTCGACGTGCCCGCCGCTGCTCCCGTGGCCCCGGAAGTCGATGGCGACGACGGCCCACCCTCGCTTTGCGAGCTCGATGCTCAAGGGCTGCATGTACCGCTTGTTGCCCGTGAAGCCGTGGCCCACGACGACGCCCGGCACGTCGCCTGCGGCGCCGGCCGGGGTGTAGACCAGCGCGTCGATGCGCGTGCCGTCGCTCGACGTCAGGGTGACCGGCGCGATCGAGTAGGGGTGCGCGGGGTCTGGGAAGAACGTGAAGACGACCAGGGGGACGAGCCCCGCGGCGATGCAGGCGATGCTGATGATGGCCCCGGCTCGCTTGCGGTCAGCCTTCAAGTATTGCACGATCTGCATGGGATCCCCTTTAAAAAGATTTGATGGGAATGGGCGAAAGTACCATTCACTTCTGCACCGTGAAGGTGTTTTTCTCCCGGTCGACGACGACCACGACGTTCTTGTCCTTGTCGAGGAACTTGACCACCTTCGCCGCGGGATCCTTGTTGTCCGCCGCCACGATGTCCATTTCGAACGCTTGCAAGTGCGTCACGAGGTGCTTGGCCGCGAGGGTGTGCCGCATGACCATCTGCATCTTGCCAGACTTGAGCGCGAACTTCCCGGCCATGAGGCCCTGTATCGGGTCGAGCTTGCCGGCGAGCATCGCGAGCCAGTTCTTTTCGATCCCGGCGAAGATGTAGTCGCTCTGGGGCTTCTCCTGGCCGTCCACCCAGAACTTGTACCCCCGGCACTTGCCGTGCCAGAGGTCGAGCCAGACGCCGATCTCGAACGGCGTCGCCCCGCCGTCGGGCTGGATGACGAAGAGCATCGAGCCCTCCCAGTTCTTCGCGGACTCCTCGTAATCCTTGGAACCGTTCAGGATCTCGACGTACTTCTTGGCCCATGCTTCGGAGGGGAACGGGACGGGAATCTTCCCAGTTGTTGGTGCTGACATTGTAGTGTCGCCTCTTTTCAATCCGCTTGATGATCACCAATGCCAACCCGATGTTTATAAAGATTTGAAGATAAGTGGAAGGCACGAGCGCCAAAGTGCTGGATCATCACAGGCCGTATCGCTTGGTCAGCGTCTTGGCGAGGTTCGCCTCCTTCAAGTCGAGCAGCTCGCGGGCCTCGGCGAGCGCCTCGTCGGCCTCGAGGGGGAACCGGTTAAAGAGCTTGCTCTTGCGGCATGCTTTCTCCGTCAGCACGTACATGGGCCACACGAACCACTTGCTCGGGCCGCTCATGCGCGCGGCGTTTTTGAAGTCGCGGAGGCTGTTCGTGTCCCACGCCCCGAGCAGCGCGGTGAGGGGGAGGTACCCGAAGAGGAGCAAGAGCAGGAGGAAGCCGATCGCCACGCCGATGGCGACGTAGAAGCCGAAGGCCGCCTCGACCGGGGTGAACACGAAGTGGAGCATGGCCATGAGGAGGCCGAGCATGATGGCGCCCGATAGGATCGGAGCGACGAGCGTCTGCCAGTAGGCGATCTTGATCTTCACGACCTTCCGGTGCGTGAACGCGTAGGAAAGGATCGTCTTGTACAGGATCGCGGGGTACTCGCCGCAAGGGATGATCCAGATGAGTGCGGACAGGCCGTACTTCCCGGGCAGGTCGAGCCAGACGATCCACAGCAGCATGAAGAAGATCTTGAGCATCTCCTCGGAGCCCCGGAGCCACATCAGGGCCGTGGGGTGGTTGGTGCCCAGTTGAATGGAATCGGCGAATGACGTGTAGGGCTGCTGGAAGTTGCGGATGAGGGTCGAGAAGAAGAACGGGAGGGCCATGAGATAGTAGACCATATTGAACGCGACGAAGAACTTGTTCAGGACCAAATAGACGGTCAATATCGATGGGAGGAACAGCATCTGGAAGAGCACGATGTAGCGCAGCGACTGCGCGAAGTAGTACTGCGTGAGCTTCTTCTTCCCGTTCAGGAACGACTCGGCGATGAGGGGGGTCGGGGCGCTCACGCCGCCCCAGTTGACGAAGCCGGAGATGCCGGACATGAGCCCGGCGAGCGAGCTGAACGTGGCGTACTGGGGGATGAAGATGATGTTGATCCAGAGGAGGACCTGTCCCGTGAACACGCCGATGAGGCTCCACGCGCCCGTCTTGATGCCGAAGGTGACGCATTCCTTGACCATCTCCCAGCCGAAGCCGATGCGGAAGCAGTCGCGCGCCCGGATCCCGTCCTTCTTCATGGCCTTCGTGAAGAACCACGCGGACAGCCACATCGCGAAGAAGTCGTCGACGTAGACGCCGATGCACGCGCCGATGGCGATGCCCATGATCTCGCCGATCGCGGGCGTGTTCATGCCCCAGATGCGGCCGATGAACACGAACGAGAGCTCCGTGAGCTTCTGGAAGCCTTCGCCCGTGATGAAGCCGAGCACGGCGGTCTTGTTGTACATCTGGAGGGACCCGAGCACGCCGCCGAACACGCCGAGGTAGCCCGGGTATTGATAAGTAGCGACGATGAGCATGAGCCACATGCCGTAGGACAAGCTGGTGTTCGGCACGACGTAGATCGCGTAGATGGACACCACGGTCGTCTGGATCAGGCCCGTCCAGCACTGGTACCAGATGAAATACTGTATATAGTTTAACATCCTCGCCGGGTTCTTGATGCGGGCCTCGGCGATGAATCGATCCATGGTCATGTGCGTCCCGAGGTCGAACATAACAAATAGGAGCGTGAATATTCCCCCGGTCAAGTTGCGGTAACCGTTCGACTCGGGATACGGGTAGAAGATGTTGACGATGACCCCGGAGATGAAGAGCCCAAGAACCATGCTGATCAAGGAAAATATGAGATTATACCAGAATCCAGCCAGTGGTTTATGGAATCCGATTGCTTCCCAGAGCTTGTCGACGGGCAGCTCGCCCTTCTTCTCCACAGCCGCACCCGTGGTCGCCATGCCTCTCACTCAACGTAAAACAAAAAAAACCTTCGATTCATCGAGTGACCGTTTCTTCAAGCTTGGAAAATCTTGGACATTTGCCCAGGATGCCCAAACTAACCGCCCTAACTAAAGGCCCACCTGTCCTGGAGAGAGAAGGAATGGAAAATCTCGACAAAGCTCTTATCGGTTAGATTGATTCGTAATTTGTTGAGGTCGACCTCGGAACATGAGATTATTTCCGGGAACTCGATCTGGGCGATATATTCGAGCTGTGCCAGTGTAACGTTAACATCCATTACCGGTTCCCTTTTGATGGGGAAAAGACCTTGTTTTAACCAAGTTCCGTGAGGATTTCCTCGATCAATTTCCGCTTGTGCTCCAAGCCATCGAGCGTGAAGAAATCCTCCCAGCCTTCTGCCTCCGAGATTCGCCCTTCCCTGAACCACGAGTCCAGCTCACATGCATCCTTGATCCCGTGCTTGTTAAGGATCTTGAAGATGTCTACCTCCACTTGCCCCAACTCTGCCCTCACGAGGTTGCTATAAGCACGATGCTCGATTTCCGGGAGGGGCGCGTTGAACACTTCGTTGAACTTCTTCTTGAGCGCCGGCTGCAGATTGATGGAGGACATTTGATGATACAATGCAAATTGGTTCAAATAAAGGTTTTCTAAGCCCAAGAGTAGTGAGCGTCTCCACAGCCGCACCTGTGGTCGCTCTGCCTCTCACTCAACGTAAAACAAAAAGAACCTTCGATACATCGAGTGGCACTCGAAAAGACCATAACATCACCGCTGATACTTTTTTTAAGGTGGAGTTGGGTTGATTTCCCCGAGTGCACGAAACATCATGCGGGCAAGGGAACGGGGCACATGTACATAGAGAAGACGTACAAGCACAAGATCGACGAGAATGAGATAACCATCGATATCGTCGAGAAGCAGACTCCAGACGACAACGTGAAGATCGGGTATGCGATGCTCTGCCTCTGTATAATCATAGAAATCGTTGTCTTGTGCATCGTCCTTCCATACATGATCCGGACGCCGTTTCCATTCTCGATGTTGCCCCTTCTCAGTCTTTCGGCCTTTGCAGTACCGGTCGGATTGATCCTGGTCGGCCGCCACCAGAAGCGGTACCCCAAGCCCCCGACGTTTTATCGGACGATTTACAAGTTCGACAAGCACGGCAGGACATTACGCGTGGAGAAAGGGCCGCTCGTAGGCGATGGCCAGGAGTTCGACAGCCGGAAATACAAGATGAAGCAATATCCGTTCCGGAAAATACACGGGGTTAACTGGGAGGCCAGCATGAACTATAACCGGGTACATGTCGACTACTGGTTCAATCTAGATTGCGTGTACGAGGGCACGGACGCGGACGAAGCCGCCAGCTTGCACCGAGCACTCTTGCGACTCAAGCAACCCGCGTGAGATGCCAGTCCGGGGGCGGGCTCGTCCTCAGCGGAACGCGCTCGTCCCGTTTTCCCCTATGACGCGGTTCCCAATGTCGACCGCGTCGGCGTGGGTGACCTTGCCCGCCGCCACCATGCCCGCCAGCACGTCGCACAAGATGTCCTCCAGCACGGCCAGCGCGCCGAGCGACCCCTCGGGCGCGGTGCAGTCCCCGCCGAAGGCAACGACGCGGTCGGCCTGTCCCATAGCCAGCAGCTCGACGAGAAGCTCCCTCGTCGCTTGCTGGCTGAGGATCGGCATCCAGCACAGGTCCGCGTGCGCGTTCTTGCAGACGTCGAGCACCCCGGGCAGCACGTGGTGGAACGGGTACCCGCCGTGGAACAAGAAGAACCGCACGGCCGGGAAGGACTTCATGATCGGGACGAGGTTCAGCGGGCTCGTGCCTTCCATCGTGGCGAGGCCCGTGTGCACTTGCACGGGCAGCCCCTCGGCCATCGCGTAGCTCAGGAGGAACGTCGTGACGTAGTCGGACCACCGGGCCATCTCGGCCGGCGTGAAACTCGCGCCCCTCGCCGGGAGCCGCTGGTAGATCCCCCTCACTCCGCCGTCCCGGTTCTCCTCGACCGCGTAGTCGACGCCACGCCTGTAGGCGGTGCCGATCTTGACGGCCACCGCGTCCCCCCGCAACGAGCAGACGTATTTCTCCAGCGCGTCGTCGAACCCGTCCAGCGTCCCGATTTCGAGCCCCTTCTCCGCCGCGTAGCCGCCCACCTCCGAAGCGGCCATCCCCGAGGCCCGGTAATCACCATTCACGTGGTCGGGCACGAACGGGCACGCGGTGTCGTCGATGCGGATCGTCGTGCCGAGGATAGGATCTCTCCAGGCCCGCCACACGTGCGGGGGCACGTCGAGGATCGCGCGGGAGACGCGCATGTGTTCCTTCAGTATCTTGAACGCGTGGTCGCCGCTGGCGTGTGCCGTCCGTACCTTCTGGTCGATCTGCCCCACCACGCGCGGCGACAACGGGTAGATGTCGTCGCCGTACAGCGCCTTCAAGCCGAGGCGGAACGACTGGAACCGGTCTGATCCGACGAACCTTGCGAGTGCCTTGCACAAGCCCGCATGGTCAGAAGCATCGACGTTCCCCGCGCTCATGTACGCGCCGTTGATGATGTCTTTCAGCGCCCGCTCGGGCCTGGCCGGCGAGTACCCGTCGAAGTACCCGAAGTGCTCGTGCGAGTCGAACACGGGGCCGAGATCGGCAAGGATGCGCTCCTTGGACATGGTAGGCCACGACGCCTCGTTCGATGAACATCCTTCGCCGGCCGCCTACAAATACCCATCTCGTGATGTAACCGCGGTAGGGATAACGGTTAAACAGATATAACTGAATGACGAGAAAAAGCATGTATGAGCGATGATTCACTAACAATGGCGAGTATGAACTGGCGCCTCGTGGAAGATGCGAAGGAGGCCAGGTTCCGGGGCGACTCAATGCTCGCCTTGAGCTTGTTCGAGCAATCGCGTCGCATCTGCATCAACGAGGGCTGGCGTGACGGCGTCCACTACGCGGACGACATGATACTGGACATCTATCCAATGGTCAAGCGCCAGATCGACGATGACAACAAGCGCGTGGAGGAACCGCGGGACAAAGCCATAGATCGCCAGGAGACCGCGGACTTACCGCGGCACCAGGCATACTTTCACTCGACATCCCGATCGGATTCGACCGCCGAGGCGGGTCTCGACCTAGACGACGATCCAACGATGAGCCGGCGCTTGCGGCGCATGATAGGTGATGGCAAGGGAACATCGGATTGAAGGGGCCTTGTACCCGGCACGTTCACCTTAAATCGTTAGCAGCATTCACGTTCTTACACGTGCTTCCACTACGAAGGCACACGAAGTGAACGACACGGCACGAGACGCGGCTACCACGACGGAGTTCACGCCCGACTTCACCCACGTGCTGGGCATCGTCAAGTGGAACTGCCTCGGCTTCTTGTTCGTCGAGTTCCTCATCCCCTTCGTCATCAGCGCCGAGATCCAAGCGTCCATGCTGAGCCTGGGGCTCGTCGTATCGTTCGGCATGGCCGGGCACGTGGCCGGGAGCCCGATCGCCGGGTACCTGGCCGACCGGGTCTCGAAGCGGAAGCTCGTGCTGGCCGGCGCCTTCGGCCGGGCGATCGCGTACGTGATGATGTACCTGGCCATCGCGCTGCAGTCGGCGCTCGGCCCGGGCGGGTCGCTCGCCGGGCTCATGGCCTCTGAGCTCGTGCTCGGGTTCATGGTCTCCTTCTTCTGGGTGCCGATCAACGCGATCATCGCGGACAAGTCCGCCAAGCGATGCCGGTCGCTGGCTTTCGGAAAGCGCCAGTATTACAAGGGCATCGGCATCGTCATCGGGACGGCCATCGGCATCTCCATCTTCGCCGCGTCGAACCTGCTCATCCCCGACAGCTTCCCGCTGAAGCCCTTCTTCCCCCACGCGTCGCTCCTGGTCTACGGCCTCGCCAACGCGCTGGCCGGCATCTCGTTCTACCGGCGGGTGGACGACGGCCTCGTGCACGAGAGCAAGCACGTGGACGAGCGAGCCGAAGCCATCGTCGTGGCGGACGCGTCGCGGCACGGCCGGCTGGTCCTGAAGCGCGTCTCCCTCTCGCTCGTCGCGGGCTTCTCGTTCCTCATGGCCGCGGTGTTCGCCACGATGCTGAACGAGGCCATGACGAAGCCGTTCTTGCGCGTCTACGTGCTGGAGAACATCGAACCGAACCCGAACCTCGCGGTCATCGGCTTCGTCCCCGGCACGCTCGTGGCGCTGTTCCTCGCGCCGAAGCTCGGCGAGCTCGCCGACCGCATCAGCCCGCTCAAGGGCATCGCGACCATCTGCACGCTCGGTGGCCTCGTGACGCTGCTACTAGTGAACGTGCCCAACCTGTGGCTCTTCGTCCCCGTCCATGCCGCCGACGCGACCCTCGCCCTATCGACCGGCCTCATCATCGACAACGTCCTGTCGCGCGTGTCCAAGATGCACCGGGGCAAGCTGTTCGGCATGAAGTCGCTGTCCGCCAACCTCGGCGAGCTGAGCGCCCCTGTCATCGGCGGCTTCTTGTACGACGCGGTGAACGCGCGGGCGCCGTTTTTCCTCTCTGTCCTCGTCGAGTGGTCGCTAATCGGTCTCTACGCGGCCGTCATGTTCTTCATCAAGCGGCAGCTCGCGGAATCGTACGACCGGCCTTGAACCGGTGCTTGCACGGCCTCGCGAGGCAGACCTCGCGATTGGCGTGTGGACTCAAGGAAAGAGTCGGCCCAATCGGGCCTGTCGCATCGCCGGAACCGTACATGGTTATATGTCGCATTTCATTCTCCCGCTCGAAGAATACGACCTCCCACGACCTGGGGCACGAGACCGCATGATCAACTTCCTCTTCGCCTTCGGGATCGCGTTTGGCCTCATCCTCATCAACGAGCTCGGTGACAAGACGCAGATCATCATCCTCTGCCTTGCCACGAAAGCGCACTACTCCCCCAAGAAGCTGGCACTCGGAGCAGCCGCGGGGTTCGCGGCGGTGGTCGCGCTCGGCGGGGCAATAGCCTTGCTCTTGTCGGCATTCATCCAAATGGACTGGATCACGCTCGTTTCCGGCTGCGCGTTCATCACCTTGGGGCTCGTGCAAGTGGTGAAGTGGCTCAAGGAACGGCCGGCGAGGCACGACAATGGCCTCGCGTGCGACGAGGACGAGGCGAGGAGATACGAGAGGGCGGGCAGCTCGTTTTTCGCCGGGTTCCTGGCCATCGTGTCAATGGAGCTCGGGGACAAAACGCAAGTCGCGACGATCTTGCTCGCCTCCACGTCTGCATCCTTCGCGGGCACGCTGGTCGGGTCGTGGGCCGCCTTGTCCTCGCTCGCCGTCATCGGCGCCCTAGCCGGGCAATGGATCGCGAAAAAGGTGCCGGTGCACGTCTTGGAGATTATCTCGTCCGCCGTTTTCGTGGCCATAGGCGCCATCATGCTGGTGGGAGCGCTCGGTGCCCTCTCGTGATACGCCAATGGCGCTTGCACCTTCTGAACGAAAAAAGAAAGAGGAATGGCCGTTCAATGCGTCAGCGCGAGGAAGCGCTCGACGTAGTAGGTGGTGCTCTGGCCGTACTGTAGCCAGTGGATGGCCTCGAAGGCGTGGGCGCCGAGGGGGTAATAGGCCCCGATGGCCACGAACCCGCTCGCCTCGAGGATCGACTCGAGCTGCCGGCTCCATCCCGGCGTCACGTAGTCGTTGGTGCCGTGCAGGAGGATGGTCGGGCAGACGTCCACTCCCCCGTTCTTCGACTTGTCGGCCAGCACATACGGGTCCATCCACTTCCACAGCTCGTTGTAGTCCGGGTCGGACTCGTGCGACGAACCGCGGATGTAGGCCAGGTCCGCGCCGAAGAAGATGTCGTCCGAGCCGCCGGCCGCGATGCCGTGGGCGCCGTAGTAAGGGATGCAGCCCCTGGCCGTCATGGCCGACGAGAAGTTCGCGCCCATGAAGCTCATGTTGTACCCGTAGGCGCAGACGGGCGCCATCCAGCCGCCGAAACTGCGGCCCGCGAAGTAGACGTTGTCCAGGTCGGCATGAAAATAGGCCGCGTTCGTCGCGTTCTCGAGGAACCTCGTGAAGTTGCCGACGTGGTAGATCGTGTCCGGGAAATCGTAGCCGTTGCGGCCGCTCCGGCTCGTGCTTTCCACCCCTTGAGGGATCGTGCTGCCCGAGAAGTGGCGATCCCTCACGAAGCCATACTCCAGGTCGCACACGAGGTACCCTTGGTTCGCGAAGTACTGCGACGTCCAGTTCGCGTTCTCGGTGCCGAAGCTCATGCCGATGCCGTGCATGAAGATGACCACGGGGAGCCGTTCCGGCCTGCCGTCACCGAAGCCGAGCCATGGTGGCAGGTACGCGTCGAACACGAAGGTGTCGACGATCTGCGTGAACTTGGATGACCCATCACTTAGAACGGTGTCCACGCGGGTTCCGTTCGGGTACACCGTGTGGTTGCTCACGTATCGTGGGCTGTCGCGGCAGTACTCGATCGTGAACTTGGCGTTCGACGGGATGTCGTAGCCGTGCGCCATGTCGAAGAACGAGAACGGCACCTGGCGCATCCTCGCGTACTCGGCGGGCGTGATCTGCGACTGCCAGTCGTCCCCGAACGACGCGGCGAACTGCGCCTCGACTGACGGGTTCGTCCACGCCATCGTGCCGACCAACGGCACGGCGTTGATGGCCATAACGACGACCGCGAGCCGAAGCAGCGTGTTGTAGGGCTGGTTGTACCTGGCCGGACGCTTCCGCGCGAGCTTGAGGACGGTGAAGGTGACGGGGAGCGCAACGCCGAACAGGATCGCGTTGCTCGACAATATCGCGATGGCCATGGCCGCGTCGAGCACAATGATGAGCAGTCCAAGCCCGAGCAGCGCGAGCAACACGCCGATGAAGATGGCCAGCACGATGTTGGAGATGACGCGGAACACCCGACCCACGACCCGTTGGGGCTGCCTCGGCGCGTGCTTGGCCTCGAAGTCCGGCTTCCCCTTGAACAGCACGTACCAGTTCAGCGTGATGCTGATGGCGGGCATACCCACGGTCGCGAAGACGTGGACTGCGAGGAGCGGCAGTGTATAGTCGGACGACAGCTCGTCGATGAAGTTGACGCTCGCCACGACCGACAGCGAGTAGGTGAAGAACGCGAGGGGGAGCATGACGATATACAGCCACGAGAGGAGCTCGATGAGCCGCCGCTGCGCGTTGTTCTCCACGTCCTTCTTGCAGTAATACCCCGCAGCGACGATCGCCGAGAACACGGTCGAAACGATCGCGACGAACTCGACGAGCCCCGCGACCCACGACACGTACGAGCCGGCGAGCCCGGCCGTCCACCTGACGATAAAGTAGAGAGGTATCGAAGCCGCGCTGCAACCGAGCGCCGTGAAGTGGAGCCAGCTGAACTTGGATCGCTTCGCTGCCTGGATGAGGCGCCGCTTCAGGTCGTATCCCTTGCTCCTCGGCGCGTACCTGCCCTCGGCGAGGGCCTCCGCGGCGGACTTGACCTCGAGGGGATGCGCGCGCATCCACCGGGCGAACAGCCACGAGCTCAAGGGCGCGAGCCGTAGCGAGGCGAACAGGAACACCATACCCGCGATGACCCAGGCGAGCGTGATGCCGAGTTGGATGGCCGCGTTCTCGAGGTCGCCGAGATCCCAGCCGGTGTTCGTCCACACGCCCGACTGCATGAGCCACAAGCCGGCGGCGACGACGAAGAAGAAGAGGAGCCAGTCAGCCGAGCGGTACTTCTGCTGGTATTCCTGCGGCACCTTGTCCCA
Organism: Promethearchaeota archaeon; assembly: GCA_016932935.1. Classification (GTDB taxonomy): domain Archaea; phylum Asgardarchaeota; class Lokiarchaeia; order Sigyniarchaeales; family Sigyniarchaeaceae; genus Sigyniarchaeum. Next base: position 12,650 of record JAFGBX010000062.1, read on the forward strand.
GACGCTGTCGGAAAACCTGCCGCCCACGATGCACTTCGTGCAGACGACCTCGCCGCTGCACATACAGCGAACGAGCTTTCGCGTGAAGCCGAGCGTCCTCCCGCAATGGGGGCACTTGGCACCGGGGTCTAATGGAAACTTGTACAATGCGGTCTGTCCTCTAGTCGCTTGTAGGAACTGGATACCCGGTGCGTGCGAGGCTTTATAAGCCGATCTGATAGATTCTGAGGCTCGTCCCCCGTCGTGCCTCGTCAGCCGCCGGACGTGCGGAGCGATCCGTCGGGAACTAAGAAAAGCAGCGCCGTCCTTCTATCGCGGGATCCGACCCGGGCGACCACGTGAATGCCAGAAACGACGCTTCCAGAGCACAGGGCGAGCTTCCGCGAGCTCGTCGGCATCTTGCGCCCGCATTGGAAGCGCTCTGTGGCCAGCATCTTCTTGTCGATCGTGCAAGTGAGCCTCCACATCCAGTTCCCCGTCATACTGCAAACGATGGTCAGCAAGGTGATCGCCGGGGATTCGGCCGAGCTCGCCTTGACCTTCGCGTGGCTTATCGCCGTGTTCGGGGCGGAAGGCGTGGTCATCTTCGTCCGGTTGAACTTGAACCAGCGAGTCGCGAACGATATCGTCTACGAGACGAGGAACAAGGTGCTCGGGAAGGTATTGCGGCATTCCTACCGGTTCCTCGACACGGAACAATCCGGCGACCTCGTGTCGACCATCACGTCCGACGTGAACCTCATCAAGCACTTCCTGGCGTTCCACATCCCGTACTTCACGCGCAACGTCGTCCAGCTCGTCGGGCTCGTGGCCATCATGTACTTCATCAGCCCGAACTTGCTCCTGTCCTTGCTGCCCATCTTGCCGTTCCTGGCCGCCGCCATGGTCGTCTACTTCAGGAAGATCCGCCCGATCACGTTCAAGCAGCGCGAGATCTTCGGCGACCTGACGTCCCGGCTGCAGGAGAATATCAGCGGGATCCAGCTCGTCCGCTCGTTTGCGAACGAGGGCGTGGAGGTGGGCCAGTTCGACGAGGTCAACGTGGCGTTCCGGAACACGTCGAGGCGCACGAGCAAGATGGCCAGCGCGTACAATCCCATCATACACTTCCTCATCAGGCTCGGCTGGACGACCGTTCTTGGCTTCGGCGGTTATTTGATCCTGTCCGGGGCCACCGGCATCACCATGAGCCTAGATCAACTCTTCGCGTTCATCCCCTCGCTCAACTTGATCGTCGAGCCCATCCAGTTCATCACGTGGTGGGGCGGCGAGATGGGCAGGATCCTCGCAGCCTACGAGCGTATCAAGCGAGTGCTCGATATCAACGTCGACGTCGAGCAAAGGCCCGGAGCCGTCAAGTTGCCTCGCCTCAAAGGGGACGTGACCTTCAAGGACGTCACGTTCGAGTACGAACGCGACAACCCGGTGATCGCGGGCATCAACATCCACGTACCGGCAGGCAAGACCGTGGCGCTACTCGGCGCGACCGGCAGCGGCAAATCGACGGTCATGCACTTGCTCGGCCGCTTCTATGACGTCACGTCGGGCGCGATCATCCTCGACGACCGGTGGGACTTGCGGGACGTCGACCTGGACTCGTACCGTGATCAGATCGGCGTGGTGGCGCAAGAGCCGTTCCTCTTCCAGCAGTCGATCCTCGAGAACGTGACCCACGGGCTCGAGCCGGCCAGGTGGACGATGGAAGCGGTCATCGACGCGTGCAGGATCGCCAACATCCACGGGTTCATCGATTCATTGCCCGAGAAATACGACACCATCGTCGGCGAGCGCGGCACGACGGTCTCCGGCGGGCAGAAGCAGCGGCTCACGCTGGCAAGAGCGATCCTCCGCCAGCCCAGGATCTTCATCCTCGATGACTCGACGAGCTCGGTCGACGTCGACACGGAATACGAGATCCTCTCGGATCTCAAGCGCGTCTTCAGCACGTGCACGACCTTCATCATCACCCAGCGGCTCTCCACCGTGCGCAACGCTGATTACATCTACATGCTCGACAAGGGACGTGTCGCCGAGGAGGGCACCCACCAGCAGCTCATGGCGCGTGACGGCATCTACGCGACCTTGTACAACACGATCACCTATTCACCAGCGAACGACCCGAGGTGGAAGCGCGGTGCTTGAGGACGGGCAGAGGCCCGAGCGGCCTGAGTTCGGCGCGATGGAGACGATCCGGCGTCTATTTTCGCTCGTCAAGCTCGACAAGCGCATCTACTTGCTCGTGATCACGCTGGCAGTGATAGGCTCTCTCGCAGCTATGATATCGCCGCTGATAGTGCAGCAGAGCGTGAACGCCATCGCGGCTAGACGGCCCTTCGACGAAATCATCGGCCTCATCATCATGCTCGGGGCAATCGCGGCCATCGAGGCGGTCATATCGACGGTGAACTCCTATGCCTTGTCATACCTCGGCATCGAGGCCATGTACGGCGTGCGCAACCGCATGTTCCAGCACCTGCAGAAGCTCTCCCTCACGTACTTCCACACGACGAAGACGGGGAAGATCATATCCTACGTGACGAACGACGTCGAGACCGTGAACAACCTCATCAGCATCGGCCTCGTGACCGTCATCGTCCAGCTCTTCCAGCTGGTCGCGAGCGTCTTCTTCATGCTCTCGCTCTCGTGGCAGATGACGCTGCTGCCCCTCGCCATCATGCCGCTGAACATGTTCTTCTTGCTGTTTTTCTCGAAGCGGTCTCGAAGGTATTACCAGGTCATCCGGAAGGCCGTCTCGACGGTGACGGGCCAAGCGCAAGAGTCCATCGATGGATTCCGCACGATCAAGAGCCACAAGTCCGAGGCGGCCGTGATGGCAAAGTTCGAGGCGGCGACCCGTGCCGAACGCGACGCCATGCAGCGCGCCGCGCCCTTGTGGAGCGTGATGCCGGCCGTGTTCAACGCGATCACGTTCGTCAGCATCGGCGGGTGCGTGCTCCACGGCGGGTTCTTGTTCTTCAACGGAACCATCGACAACATAGGCTTGATCTTCGCGTTCATCATGTATTTGCTGGCGTTCCTCGGCCCGATTGGAACCCTCGCCAACTTCCTGTCGGAGGTACAGAACGCGGTCGTGGGCGCGGGCAGGGTGCTGCGGCTGCTCGGGACGAGGCCGGACATGCACGACCCTGGGGAGCCCGCGCGGCTCGGAACCGTGCAAGGTGCAGTCGACCTCGACCACGTGTCCTTCGCGTACGACGGCACCGACGTGCTCCGGGACATCGTGCTCAGCATCCAGCCCAAGGAGCGGCTCGCGATCGTCGGCCCGACCGGCGCGGGCAAGACCACGATCATATCCCTCATCCCGCGGTTCTACGACGTGAAGGCGGGGAGCGTGCGCCTCGACGGCGTCGACGTGAGGCAGCTCGCGATGCACGAGCTGCGGAGGCACGTCGGGCTCGTGCTGCAGGACAACTTCTTGTTCGCCACGTCGATCATAGAGAACATCAGGTACGGCAAGCTTGGGGCCAGCGACGAGGACGTCGTCGACGCGGCCCGCAAGGTCGGAGCCCACGAGTTCATCGAACGGCTCCCGAAGGGGTACCAGACCCAGGTGGGCGAGCGCGGGGCAGTCCTCTCGATCGGCCAGCGCCAGCTCATCGCGTTCGCGCGGACGCTGCTCGCCGACCCCCCGGTCCTCATCCTCGACGAGGCGACGTCGTCGGTCGACGCGTACTCGGAGATCCTGATACAGAAGAACCTGGAAAAGCTCCTCGCCAACCGGACGAGCATCATCATCGCCCACCGGCTCTCGACCGTCGTGAACGCCGACACGATCGTCGTCCTGCAAGACGGGCGGATCGTCCAGAAGGGAAACCACGTGGATCTCGTGCGGGAGGACGGGCTATACAAGAAGCTCTACGAGATGCAGTTCGCGGAGGGGAACCGCCGCACGGCTAACCGCTGAAACCTGGTCTGCGCGCCCCTACCAAGTGCCCCAGCGCTGGTCGAACCTGCGCCGGATCTTGTCCATCATGTCCTTCTTGGCCTTCTCTTCCTTCATCTCCTCGATCCACGTGAAGATCGCGTCCTCGATGGCGCACTCGGTCGCCATCTGCGCCTTCACGGTCTCCGGATCTTCCGAGATGCCACTCCGCCGGCCACGCAAGTATTCCTGCTTCACAATTCGAAGTAATGAGGGGATCATCGTGTCCCGGGGCACCCTCACGACCACTTGGCCCGAGACCTCCTCGATCCTTCCGAGTTCGTTCTCGCTCATACTGTTAATCCTTGGGGTAACACGGTTTATTATAGCTTTCCCCAGTGCATGATGCCCCCGGAGGCGAGCCAACGAGGAGGGATGCCACGTCCGCGAAGGGGCATCTGCATCGCCCCAACGGGCTGGCTGGGGTGCCCCGATGCGTCAGCGTGTTTCGCGTGGCGATCCATCCCGATGTGCACGTCCTCTCGGTTCAGCCCATCTAGGGCCCCGTGTGCCTTCCGAGCCGCGCGGGCCTCGCGTGGGGGCGGAGAAGGCAATCAACACCTATTTATCGCCCAAGCGCGATCCTAGGCTAGTCGATTGGTGAACGCGATGAATTACGACGAATTCAAGAAAATGTGGGACAAGGAAGGGAAGACCGAGGCGGGGGCCATCAAGTGCTTGCTGGTCGCCGTGCTCGAGACCTTCAAGGAGAACAACGCGGACGGGAAGAGGATGTGGGGACTGGTGCTCCCGAAGGACCAGCTGACCCCCAAGGGGGAGCCAGGGTCGCAGCACAAGACTGCGCTGAGCCAGTTCGAGAAGACCGTCCCTGGAACCGACTTCAAGGGTGGCATCGCGGCGAGTTACCTCGGCGGCACGCCGGCCAACAAATACAAGTCGGACTACAAGGCAAGCATAACCCTCCTCCCGTCTTCAAAGCGTGGCGAAAAGGAGAGCAAGGTGTTCGTGCAGAGCGGGGGCAAGGACAACCCGTCTCCCGTCCAGCTGCGAAAGAACGACGAAGGCTATTGGAAGATCTTCGAGTACAGCTCGCTCTACACGGGTGTCAAGCCCATCAAGTCCGGCGACTTCTGACCAGCCCGTTTTCATTCCTTTTTCTTGCATTGAGCCGGCGTGTAGAAGGCTAGATCGAAGATGGCCCCGCCGGCAGCCATGGCCTCCCTCACCGCGGCGGGTTCCGCAGTCGCGAGCTCGGTGGGCGTGAGCCCCTTCTTGATGCACATGCTTGCTGTTATGCCGGCGGCCGTCCCCATCATGGCGCACGTCGCCATGACCCGCGCCGAGCTCATGGCCAACTGGTCGGCCGACAAGTTGCGCCCGGCGACGAGCAAGTTCGCCGTGCCCCTCGGGATGAGGCTCCGCAAGGGGATGTGATAGCCGGGGACGCCCAGCTGGTCCTTGGGCAAGATGTAGGTGCGCTTGTCGTCGCCTGGGTCGTGCGCGTCGAGTGGATAACTCCCGACGGCGACCGCGTCGTCGAACTCCCTACCGGCGCGCACGTCGTCGACCGTTAAAACGTATTCGCCGACGACGCGCCGGCCCTCCCGGATGCCGATGATCGACGCGACGTGGTCGAGCTCCCACGGCTTGTGCCACGCGCGCTGGTAGTATTCCAGTACTTGCATGGCCTTCCGGCGGCCTTGCACCTCGGCACTCGTCAAGCTCTCGGTCGACGTCGCGTCGAACGACGGCACCTTCACCTTGACCGACCGACCGAACAGCCCGCACCTGCCGAAGCTGGTCATTGGCAGGTCATCGCGCGACGCGAACGGCCGCCACGGGAAGAAGTCCCTCGGCACCGCACGGCGGCTGCGCCCCCAGCCGGCAAGCCTCGTGAAGAACATGAGGGACATCGGGAGCTGCATGCCGTCCGAGGGGCGGCCCTTCATCGTCTCGCAGCCGATGGCTTGCACCACGTCGGCCTCGCCCGTGCAGTCGACGAACATACGGGCCCGGATGGCCTCGATCCCCGACTTCCCGGCGACGAGGGCGTGCGACACGGCGGCACCCGCCCGCACGGCATCGATGAATCTCGTGTGGAGCATCAAAACGACGCCGTGGCGCAAGCAGACTTCCTGGAGGACGAGCGCCAGGATCTCGTGGTCGAACCGCCGCGCACCGAGGTGTATAGAACGGGCCGGCCTGTGTGGAGCGATGGCGTTGAACCGCTCGAGCCCGGCGACGATCTCGTCGAAAACATGGCCTTGGCCCTTCGTCTCCCCGCAGAACCCGTGCACCCCGCCTGCCGTCCCGTTCCCCCCGAGCACCCCGAAGTGCTCGACGAGGATGGCACTCGCACCCTCGTTGGCAGCCGCGCAGGCCGCGCACACGCCGCTGATGCCCCCGCCGACCACGAGCACGTCGCAATCTTGCTTGACGGGCACCTCCTTCGTCCACGGGATCCGTTCGGAAGGATCTGAATGCACTCGCTTCATGAGACTCTAATTTGGTTATAAGAAGATAAAACCAACCGTTAAGGCTCGAAATCTATTTAAACCGAGAGGCTGACTCCAATCAAGATGTTTCCTCTATGGTCTTCAATTGAATTGTCTGCGTTGAACACAAGAATGATAGAAATGTCGAAGAAATGCCCTGCACGTGGTAGAAAAGATATCAATGCGAATCCAAAGAAGATCCGGATGATCATCGCCTTCGTGAGCATCATCTTCTCACTCGCTACACTTCAGCCCCAATCCGTGATTGTTGGGGATCCGTGGGCGGAACCTCGCACCTTGGAATGCGAGGTCTTCGACCACTATGCCGACGGCACCACCGTCTACCGTGGGACGACTACGGATACGTTTGGGATACGCCCATCCGAGGGTGCAGCGCATCCCTTGACCGAAAATCGAACCCGAGTGTTGGATAGAGACGAGATAGCCATAATGTCCTCGTCTGGGCACCTGGACGTGCTGGAGGACTCGTTGCTTAACTTCACGAATGCGCACGACATCAGTTTGAATGCGAAGAGGGTCGTGGCTGGCGACTTCGACGGCGACTGCATGGACGAGATACTAGCGATAACCACGGTCAGCCAACAGGAAGAGAGCTACTCGGTATACGACGATGCAGCCCACGGCTATTCGAGAACCCATTATGGCTCGATGTTCTGGGTATGGGGAGGATCGATGCCAGGCGAGGACGTGTCGCTTGAGACGTTAATCGAGGCCGGTGACTTCGACGGGGACGGGATCGACGAGGTGTTCTATTGCATCAACCTGAAGACGCTGCCTGTTATGTACTACGACATCTATTTGCGTGTCTGGGATTTGAACGACAGCGAAGTTATCGCCTCCACCATGATCAACGATTGGACTTACCCGATACAAGATGTCGTGGCAGGCGACTTCGACGGGGACTGCCGCGATGAAATCGCGCTGGTCGGCTACAACCACAGGGGCAGGATATATGACGATGTGAACGAGTCCTTCGCCGTGATGCACACGTTCACGACCGACGGTTTCTCCGATGGCAGCACGAGTTACTACTGCACGGCGGGAGATTTCGATCAAGACCCGGCGGAGGAGATCATCATCGGCGGGAGGCAAGGCCGAAAGCTCGTCGAGGTCTTTGATTACGTGAGCCCGGTCTTCTTCAAGCACGACATCACCTCGCAAGAGGGTCTGGGCTCACTCTCGTGCTACGACTATGCAGCGGGCAACGTGGACGGCGATGGCCTGGACGAGCTCGCCATCTATGCCGCGAATGGTTCGACCGCTGGTGTCTACGTGTTAAAGAAAGTCGGGTTCAGTTTCACTTTTGACATCATCCGAACTATCCAGATCTCGGGCAACAACGCCGGCTTCGTCGAATCGGGGGATGTTGACAGCGACGGGAGATCAGAGATCATTGTATCGGCCGAGAGCGTGAATAAAATCACGGTGTTGGACGATGCCAACCACGATTATCAATCGTTGTACGAAGACACGAGCCACAGGGGTAGGCTCGCTTGCGGTGATTTCGACGGCGACGGGTTCATATTGAACTTCACGGGAAGCGCGTGGCAGAGCGTCGGCCCGGAGGGCGTCATCCTGGCCCTTGCTGCGCCGCCCACGTACAAGGGAATCTCCCAGAACTATATCAGCTCCTATACCGCCTACGGCCAGGAGACATCGATAGGTATGACGAATGAATCTTCGGTCGGGTTCACCTCGATGAGCGGGTTCTCCTTCGAGCAAGACATCGACGTCTACGGGTTCACGGTCGCATCGGCCTCGTTTAGTTATTCCCTTTCCCACGAGTTCGCGTACACGGGCTTCATCACGAGTCAGACATCGGTCGCAGCCAGCTATGCCTCCGGTTCGGACGACAACTCGGTTATTTTCCATAGAACCACGTATGGCTGCTACGAGTATTACATCGATTCAGAGCCCTTCAATTCTTCGCTCGCGGGCACGCGCATGACGATCGACGTCCCCATCGCAAGCCAGATCGTTCAGGTGACCCAGGCATATTATAATAGCCACTACCATCCGACGATCGGGGCTGAGACGTTTTCCCACACGGTAGAACAGCCGTGCACCTACCCTTCGAGGAGTCAATTGGATGCCATCGCGCCATCGAGGTGGGAGTCCTACGAGATGACCGTCGGTCAGGGCACAGGCTTCACCGCCGCTTCGATAACCGTCGGCGAGCAAACGGGATCCTCGATGTCCAACACCACCAGATCAGAGTACACTTCCGGAGTCGGCGTCGCGGGCGGAGAATACGTGTTTGGTTGGGGTGGGTTCGACGGCACCGCATACGAGATCACGTCCGGAAGTGCGTCCGTGTACGAGGGGAGCGTCGGCAACATCCAAACCCCGACAGAGTATGAGGCGCTTCAGTTTTCCTTCGGCCTTTGTGTGTATGCCATCACGCACCCCGCGGGCAACTCGTACCAGGTCATCAACTATTACGTCGAAGGGGCAGTCCCGTACTACCCGCCGAACGATGGTATGGGAGCAATGGTAATCCTCGCCTTCTTCACAGGAATAGGCGTGATCGGACTAGCGCTCGTGATAAAGGGCCAGAGGAAGTCTGGCAAACGGGGCAAGACGGCTCCAGCTAGAAAGATGGGGAAGGCCGAAGCCGGTAAAGCTCCCAAGGAGTCAGCGGATGGACCGCCCGAGAAATCTGATCACGGAAAGAAGTCGGCGAAGCTTGCCAGAAAAACGCCAAGGAAGACGAGCGCCGGAAAGGATCAATGAAGAGAGGCAGACCAGAAAGGTCGGTTTTTTTCCCTCTATATCACGCACTCTTTTTCACTTTACATGATCCTACCCGAGGAATAGATGCTTGCTCGCGAAGTTCGCGTCGCTCGTGAGGTTCACGCCGAGCCTGCGCAGGCCAGCCTCGTCGCCTGGGGTCGGCATGTGGGTCATGTGCATCTCGCAGCCCTTGAGCTCCTTGAGCTTCTCCATCGCGAACTGTGCCGTCGGGTTCGTCGTCGCGCTGATGCCGAGCGCTATCAAGGCCTCGCCCAGGTCCAGGCTCACGTTCCGAACCTGGAACACGTCCTTCTTGAGGTGGCCGATCGATTCGAGCACGTTCTTCGAGATCAAGTCGATCTTGTCCGGGATGCCGGCGAGGCGCTTGATCGCGTTGAGCACGACCGCCGACGACGCGTGCAGCAGCGGCGAGTTCTTGCCCGTCACGATCGTGCCTTGCCCGTCGTTGAGCTCGATGGCCGCGCCGCAGTAGATGTCCCCGTCGCCCTTGCCGCTGCACTTCGCGTCCTCCGCGGCTCGGCGCGCCGGGCCGACGACGAGCCGGTCGGCGGGGCCGAGGTTGAGCTCCTTCATGAGCAGCTCGGCTCGCTCGACCGTCTTCGACGTGGCAGCGCCGATCGCGTACTCGCATGAGTACCGGAGATAGCGGCGGACGAGTTCTTGCTTTGCGGCTGCCTGGCACGCGAGGTCGTCGACGATGGCGAAGCCGGCGCGGTTCACCCCCATGTCGGTCGGGGACCTGTAGGGGACGTTGCCAGCCCCCATAATCCGCTCGATGATCTTCTTGAGCAGCGGGAACGCCTCGACGTCGCGGTTGTAGTTGATAGCGACCTTGTTGTACGCGTCGAGGTGGAACGGGTCAACGCAGTTGAAGTCCCCGAGGTCTGCCGTCGCGGACTCGTATGCCACGTTGACGGGATGCTTGAGCGGCAGGTTCCATATCGGGAAGGTCTCGAACTTCGCGTACCCGGCCCTCTTCCCGCGCTTGTGCTCGTGGTAGAGCTGGGACAAGCAGGTTGCCATCTTGCCGCTGTTCGGGCCGGGCGCGGTCACGACGCAGATGGGCTTGGCCATCTCGACGTACGGGTTGGAACCATAGCCCTCGTCGCTCACGACCAAGTCGAGGTCGGCGGGGTATCCCTTGATCGCACGGTGCGTGAAGACCTTGATGTCGCGCCGCGTGAGTTTGTCCATGAACTGCTTAACCAGGGGCTGGTTGTCGAACCGGGTGATGACGACTGCCCTCGGTTCCAGTCCCCAGTCCCTCAAATCATCGACGAGCTTGAGCACGTCCGCGTCGTAGGTGATGCCGAAGTCGGCGCGCATCTTGCGCCGTTCGATGTCGCCAGCGAACACGCAGATGATGATGTCCGTCCTGTCCTTGAGCATTTGCAAGAGTTTGATCTTCGCGTTCGGGTCGAAGCCGGGGAGGATCCTCGCCGCGTGCATGTCGTAGACCAGCTTCCCACCGAACTCGATATACAGCCGGTCGAGCCCGAGATCCTCAGCGCGTCCGACGATGTACTCGCTCTGTTGTCTCAAGTACATGTCGCTGTCAAAACCGGATTTCATAACGAAGTTAGGTAATCCCCCAGGGCTTTTTATGGGAACTGTTAATCCGAAAATACGCCAGACATGTAACCCGCACGCACGCAATTACTATAAAAGGAACGTTTATCTTCGCGCGACGGGAGGCCTAATTATGGCGTGAATTCTGTACTCCATCGTCGACAAGGTA
>JAFGBX010000475.1 GCA_016932935.1 Promethearchaeota archaeon
ACAACCGCCGGCGGGTCAACGTGGTCGCCCGCAAGCCCCATTAATCCAGGGGAAAGGAGGACCCGTCACGGCCTCATCAGGGCAGTGAGCCAGTCGAACGCGTTATTCCCGACGAACTCGTGGCCGAGGCCGGGGAGGACCTCCTGCACGGCGCGGTCGCCGATCCCGAAGGCGTCGTAGCACGCCTTGACCTTCCCGAACGCGTGGTTGAAGCCCTCGAGCGGGAAGATGGGATCCTTCTCGCCGTTGACCATGTAGAGCGGCCTGGGGCAATGCGCGCGCAGCACGTCCTCGCATTCCATGTGGAGGAGCATCCCCGGCAGGTAATTGTCGCTGCAATGGTTCCGCCCGAGGATCGACCACTTCCACGACGACGTGTATCCCGAGACCACGGCAGCGGAGATGCGGGGATCGACCGCCGGGATCCACGCCGCCATCTGCCCTCCAAGCGACTGGCCGATGATCGCGATGCGGGAGGGGTCGGCATCCCGCACGTGCCCGAGCACGAAGTCGATCACGCGCATAACGTCGAGGATCCTGAGCCCGGCGATCGTCCGGCCGAACATGAGCGCCATGAGGTTGTACCCGCCCTCGTCCTTGTCGCGGGGGTACGGCGTGAACGGGCCACGCTCGCCGAAGCCCCAGTGGTCGACGGCGACGCAGATGAAGCCGCGCTCCAGCGGGACTTGAGTGTAGTTGCGGGGGTACTTCTGCCCCTCCTTCCGCTCCTGGCCGGTCGAGAGCCACTTGTCCGCGCTGTGGCCATGCACGGCGACGAGCACGGGGCGCTTGCCGCTGAACCCCTTCGGCTCTTGCAGGACGATCGCGTCCGTGACGCCGGGCATCGTGTCGACATGCAGGTTGCGGGTCACGTGCGTGGGGGTGTCCTCGTCGTAGTCCTCGATGCCCGGGCGGGGGTTGAACTCGACCCGCTGCTCCAGCAGGTCGTCGATGCGCAGCAACTCGAGGAACTTGGCCCGGAACTCCGCCTTCCAAGCCTCGAGCTGGGCTTGCGACGAGAAGTCGGTCACGTGGGACTCGAACGCCAGCGACCGCTTCGGGTAGGCCTTCTCGTACCACCCGTCGAGCAACCGCGAGAAGGATAGGCCGTCATCTGCCATGCGCGCGATGTCGGCGGGCGGGGATAAAATGCTAGCTCCTCAAGCCGTGCAGCACGGGGCAGCGATGGCCATCCGATGGAGGGCTGGAGAGGGAAGAACTCGCCCCTTCCTCGTGGGGCGACACGTATTTTAAAGGTGCCGAGAATGACTCTTCAATGGCCGTCAAAGCTGCCTACATCGCCCGGCTCCCCGGGCACCCCGGATCGCACCCGGAGGTCACTCTCGCCTACCCGGAGGGCCTGCCGGCGGGGAACGCCGATGTCCTGAAGGTCATGCTCCCCATGGGCGCGGAGATCGACGACTATTTCGAGGAACAACTCGCCGGGGAGAGCGTGCTCGTCTACACGTTCCAGATCCCGAACGAGCCGGGCGTGCGGGCCGACCTGGCGTCGATCGGCCTCGTGCACTCGAGGCCGACGAACAAGTACGTGCTCAAGGACGTCGTGGGCGAGCTGTTCAAGTTCTTGCACGAGCACGCGCTCGTCACGGTCGGCATCCTCAAGGAGAACTTGCCCAAGATCGTGGACGCGATCAACAGCGAGGTGAAGCTGACGATCCAGGCGGGCACCAAGCAGCACGCGTTCGACATCCCAGCGTTCATCGCCAAGCGGAACGAGGAGATCGTGCAGCCGCTCAAGGGGCTGTGGGGCTGAGCCGCGGCTGCGCCTGCCGAACCCGGCCTGATCCTTCAGGTTCGGACGGGCTGATTGAACCCGTCATGACGGCAGTGCGGCCGAACCGCCGAAAACAAATTAAAAAGAAAGGCGAGGAAGGGGGGATCGCGTCATTCCTCGGTGATCTTGATGGCGCCGTTTGGACACGAGTTGGCACAAGCCTCGCAGCCGATGCATTCGTAGTCCTTCTTGATAACGGTCTTCCCGTCGACGGGATCGGCATAGCACTCCTGCGGGCACACGTCACGGCACGCCGCGTCGCCGTCGCACTTGCTGAAGTCAACAGTTATCTTGTAGGTCATTTTTTCGTCACTTATTCTTGAGAGACAATAACGAACAAAACAAGGCCCTACAGAAAAAAAACTTTCAGCGGGGGATGCCCTACCGGTCACTCGATGGTCACGAGGACCTCCCGTGCGCGCGTCACCGTGGCGTCCCCGGGCAGCTTCAGCGTGGACACGTAACCGAGCACCGCGCCGGCGATGGAGTGCTGGACGAAGTCCTTGAGGCCGACTGGGTTGCCGTTCAGCTCCGCGCCCACCGCCCAGCCCTCGCCGCCCTCGCCCTTGCCGAGGGACACGTCCACGCGAGAGATGGGCACCTTCACGTTCCAGTTCAGCGACGCGATCGCCCCGATGACGACGTTCTTGAGCGTTTCGGCCACGAACTGTTTCATCTCGATGGGCGTGCCGTCGATCGACAACGTGCAGCCCGCCGCAGCCATGGGCATTGCGAGCCGGTTGCGCGCGAGGCGATGCTGTTTGGCCAGCGGCTCGAGACGGTTCACGAGGGCCTCGATCGACGCTTCGTCCGACAAGGGAGGATATGTACCGCTGTACTGGTTCCCCTCCAAGACCGGGCCGGCGATCCCCCAGACCACGTCGTCGCCCGTCAGGAGCGCCTCCATCTCGGCGAGCCCGGCCGCGTCGCGGGCGACGATGACCTTCCGGCCGTGCAGCTCCTTGAAGCCCTCCGCGACGATCAGGTCGGCGTCCTCGACCGCCGGGAGCAACTCCTCGAGCGCCATGCACCGCTTCACGAGGATGTCTGTCTCCCCGGGGCCGCGGGCGACGACGATCGACGCGCCCGCCTTCCAGTGCCGCCACGTGTCCTTGCCCTCCTGGTCGATGCAGAACCCCTCGAGGTGGATGTCCTTCACCACGCAGGCAGTGATGCCGCGCTTCACGAGGGCGGGGAGCAGCTTCTCGATGAACGTGGTCTTCCCCGAGCCTGACTTGCCGCTGACGAACAAGATGTGTACGGGATCCATGTGGTCAAGACGGCCGTGGCGCATATAAATACCGCCGGGCCTCCCGCCGAGCCCGCGGGACGCCCCGCTTTAAATTATAAAAAGCCAGCGGGGGTAACATGTCACGTCATTTGCGATCCGAGCCGTCGAGCCAGGACCGCCATCACCCCAGAACCGAGGCATACCCACCCCATGAAGCTCTTGATATTCGGCCCCGCTAACTCGGGGAAGACGTCGCTGCTCAAGACCGCGATGGAGAACTCCTCGTTCCTCGCCGTCGAGAACCTCCCGCCGACGCGGGGCATCGTCAGGGAGACCTACTTGTTCCGCGGGCTCCTGGAGATATCCGCGTGGGACGCGGGCGGCCAGCAGAAGTACCAGGACCGGTACTACGGCTCCCAGGAGGAGAACGTCTTCTCTTCGGTCGACCTGCCGGTCTACATGGTAGACGCCATCACGGTCGACGACACGGTCAGGCCCGCCTTCGACCGGTTCGTGAGCAAGGTGCTCGAGAAGAACCCAGGCCTCACCATGATCTACGTCTTCATCAACAAGATCGACCTGCCCGACGCTAAGGAGGAGAAGGTGCACGAGCTGCTGACCAAGGACCTGCCGTCGGACGTGCACAAGAAGCTCTCGTTCACGCCCGTGTCGGTCAAGCAAGGGAGCGCCCAGCAGCGCCTCGTGTCCATCTGCGACCAGCTGATCGAGAAGCGCATCGAGAACATGGGCAAGCTGAACAAGCTGCGGGGCATCATCGAGGAGTTCAAGGGGGCCGCGAACGGCGCGGACTTCATGCTCTTCAACAAGCGGGACGGCCTCATGATCACGTCCACGCTCGGCAAATTCTCGACCCAGTCGCTCCAGTTCATCACGTTCCAGATCTCGGCGCTCGAGTCGAACGTCCACGAGATCTACGCGAGGACCATGGAGCTCCGCAACAGCAAGGTGACCCCGCTGTCGCTCAACACGATCGTCATGGAATCGAGCACGAACTTCGTGCTCGCCAAGGAGGTCGAGGAGAAGGCCACGCTTATGGTGGTCACGCGGGACAAGAAGCTCGAATCGATGCAGAAGGTCGTCGAGGTCGTGTCCGACACGAACCCGATCTACGAGAAGCTCATCAACGTGCTCGAGTTCGCGAACCTCTGAACCAGATCCGCCCCCCTCTTTTTCGTCGTTTTCCGCCGCACCGCATGGAGTCGTGATGGGGCCAACCGTGACGGCTCACGCCTAGACTTCCCCCTTGACGCCAATATCGGGCACGAGGTGGCCCGGCCGCGCGTCGCCAGCCCCGGCAGCCCCCGGCGCCGGTGTATCCGGTCTCGCCTCGGGCAACAACCCATTTAGAGGTGGCGCCGGTAGCATCACGGGAACGGTGACGCGGGACCGCGGCCACCCGCGGGCCCCGGTGCGGCATCGGACGGTGGCATGGCGATGATCACGAACAAGGGATCGAGGAGGTCGAAGATAGTATGCACGCTCGGGCCTGCAAGCTCGACCACGGAGATGATCAAGGCACTAGCCGGGCGTGGCATGGACGTGTGCCGCATCAACTTCGCCTACGGCACGGTGGGGGAGAACGAGGCCCTCTTCAAGCGGGTCAGGGAATCCGACCCGGCGCTGGCCCTCATGTGTGACATCCAAGGGCCGAAGATCCGCATCGGCGAGGTCGGGACGGGCGAGGCCGCCCTCGAGACCGGCCAGGACTTCATCTTGACCGCCGACGCCGTCACGGGGGACTCCAATCGCGTCACCGTGAGCAGGAAGGCCTTGCCAGGCGAGGTGAAGCCGGGGGACCGGATCTACCTCAGCGACGGCCTGGTGGCCTTGGTCGTTTTGGAGGTGGCGGGTGACGATATCCGCTGCAAGGTCACGATGGGCGGCATCATCTCCAGCATGAAGGGCGTCAACCTGCCTGGCATCGACCTGGCCGAGAGGGTGCCCACCGAAAAGGACGCGGCCGACCTGCAGGTGATCGCGGCCCTGGATCCCGAATACGCGGCGATCTCGTTCGTCAAGGACGCCTCCGACATGATCAGGACGCGCGACATCCTTGCCGACGCCGGTAACGGCCGGATCAAGCTCGTCGCCAAGATCGAGCATCCCGCTGCCTTGAAGAACTTCGACGCCATCCTGGAGGCCTCGGACGCCATCATCGTCGGGCGAGGAAGCCTCGGCGTGGAGGTGCCGTTCGAGAAGCTCATCCCCGAGCAGAAACGCATCATCAAGAAGTCGAACCGGGCCGGCAAGCCCGTCATCGTGGCCACGCAGATGCTGGAATCCATGGTGACCGCGCCCGTGCCAACCCGGGCGGAGGTCTCGGACGTCTTCAACGCCATAGAGGACGGGGCGGACGCGGTTATGTTGTCATCGGAGACCTCGTCCGGCAAGTACCCGCTGAACGCCGTGGAGGCGATGAGCCGCATCATCCAGGTGTCCGGGGAGTACATCCCTCCGAGGAACCCTTACGAGTACGACACGCGGCCGATCGAGAAGACCGAGATCATCGGCCACCTGGTCTACGACGCTTGCAGGGAACTCTCGCAGAGTGGCGCCCCGGGGTCGCCGGCCGAGCAGGCCAGCCAGCCGGCGCGGGAGGTCAAGATACTCACGTTCACCCACACGGGCCTGACCGCCCGCATGGTCTCGAAGTACCGCCCGCCCCTCCCGATCGTCGCGTTCACGCCGGAGCAGCGGACAGCCCGCGAGCTGCGGCTCGTGTGGGGGGTCCATGCCGTGCTCGTGCCCGGCAGCGACCCTGGCGAGATCATGAGCAGGCGGCTCGTGGCCGCGGTGAAAGCACTGGCGGACGGGGGGGGAGTGGGCGAGGGCGACACGTTCATCATCACGGGCAACCTGGACTACGCCCTCGCCAAGACGAACCTCGTGTCGATCTTCACGGCGCGGGAGGTCTTCGACATGATGGAAGGTGCGGGGCAAGACGCTTGATGCAGCGGTCAAGAAGGCCGGTTTGCCTCGTGATCCAGTAGGAAAAAGTTATAACAAGAATGTCGTACTCGTGGCCAGCTCAAATGGGGATGAAGCAGCCGGGATCGCTAACCCCGCCCATCCACGAGGAGATGCCGACGGTCACGGCGAGGACGAGCGTGAGCAGTGCCAACAGTTTCTCGGTCTTTTCCATAGGGCATCACGGGTGTCCATGATGTGTTTTATCGATCCGTTCGAGCTATTTAAAGTCCGAGTTTTTTCGTCCTACGACACCGCCACGCAAGGCTTAGCCGGGACGGATCGCCCCCGGCGGGCCTTGCTTTCCCGCATCCCACGATACAATCAATTATTTAATCATTCCGAGCCAACTAACACTCATACGACACTCGCGGTGCCATCCTGGATGTCCATCGCGAGCATCTCTGGTGAACGATCACATGAGTTTTGACGACATGCCAACCGGCGTTGGCCCGGTCTACGAGGGCGAGCGCATCCGGGGCGATCAGACGCACGTCGAGATGGGGGGGCCGAAGCAAGAGATGAAATTCGAGCTGGTTCGCGTCGTCTCGGCGGATAAGATCAAGGACGGGCAAGTGACGGTGATAGGATCCGACATTCCCGATCTGAAGGAAGGCAGTAACATCCCTTGGGGTTTCGTCGTACAGATGTCTGGCCAGAAGCTTGAAGTCGATCTGGAGGGCGTCTTGGAGCGCAGGCTTCACGAGTTCACGAATTATTGTGAAGGCGTGATGCATTTGAACCAGCGATACGACTGCTGGCTCCGGGTGTCCAAGGCGGCTGTCAAGAAGGGCCTCAACAGCTTCAAGTTCATCGGCACGATCCTCATCCGCCTGTTCAAGGCCGAGCTGCCCATCGTCGAGAAGGCGCAGGTGATCATCTACACGGACAAGGAGAAGATGAAGCCCGTATACGACGAGGCCATGAAGGTCTACGAGGCCCGCGACGAGAAGGTGCGGGGCATGACCGACGAGTCCGTCGAGGACTTCTACGGCTGCGTGCTCTGCCAGTCCTTCGCTCCCACGCATTGCTGCATCGTCACGCCCGAGAGGACGGGCTTGTGCGGCGCCATCAACTACTTCGACGCCCGGGCGAGCGCCCGCGTCGACCCGAAGGGCCCCAACTTCGCCGTTAGCAAGGGCAAGCTCATCGACGAGCGCCTCGGGGAGTTCGAGGGCGTGAACGCGACCCTCGACAAGCGCTCGCTCGGCGAGGTCAAGCGCATATCCCTGTACTCGGCGATGGAGATCCCGCACACGAGTTGCGGCTGCTTCGAGGCCATCGTCTTCGCGATCCCCGAGGTGGGGGGTTTGGGCATCGTCGACCGCAACTACAAGGGCTCCGCGATCAACGGCCTCCCGTTCAGCAGCATGGCCAACCAGACCGGTGGCGGCAAGCAAGTCGCCGGCTTCCACGGCGTGGCCATCAACTACCTCACGTCGAAGAAGTTCCT
>JAFGBX010000476.1 GCA_016932935.1 Promethearchaeota archaeon
CTGGGGGGCCGTCCTTCTTGCGCCCCACGTCCCGCGGGGCCACGCTCCTGATGAACCCCCCGTTCGGCGTGCAGGTCAAGGGCGCGGACGCGCGCTTCTTGCGGGCGGCGATGTCGATCGCTGGAGTGGACGTGATCTACTCGATCCACTTGAAAAAGGAAAAGAACCGGAAGTATTTGCAGAAACTCGTGAAGGATGATGGCTGGGAGGTGGTGGAGATGCACCAGACGAAGATGATCTTGCCGCGGCTCTACGAGTTCCACGAGAAGAAGAGGAAGGAGATAGAAGTGGACATTTATCGCATAATCCCTTCGCGATAGTGGTGGGTTCTGACGATAGTCCATCGCGCCATCGTTAGTCGGTGGGCCGGTACTTGTACACGGCGCTGGACCGTGGCTGGTCCACAGTGATGAGGAGCCCGCGCGATGCCAGCTCGTCCCCTGAAACATCCGTGGCTTGTCCCGTGTCCACGTTCTCGATCGAATACCGCTTTTTCGAATCGATGCCGTGCAGCTTCAGACGCGCCTGGACGTACGGGCTGTCCTGGCGCCGGAAAGCCAGCACGATCCCTTGGTCCATGTCCGGCCTGTCGCATTGGTAGACCAGCCAATCATGCGTGGATGAGGTGCAGCCGGTTAGCAAGTAATAATCGCCGTAGAAGAACGGGCGGATCTCCTTGTACTCGTCGATCCGCTTGCGATGCCAATCCCACGGGTATCCCCCGGGGTTGAACTCGCAAGTGAAGACCATTCCTTCCGGGGTGACGAGGGGGCTACCGTGGTGGAACACGAGCCCGGAGGCATAGGCGCTCCGGATGGCGTAGTCGTCGTCCTGGTGGAACTGCGTGCCGGTCGAGCTGAGTGGCACCCAGAGCATCAGGCCGGCCGTTGCCACTTGCGCCCCGATCGGATCCGCGGTGATCGCACATTGGTAGTCGCTCCTCCACAAGGGGATGCTGCGCTGGATGGTCTCGAGGTCGATGCGCCGCCCCCCGCTCGCGCAGTTGTCGATGATCAGCCCGGGGAACCGGGCACGCAAGTCGTCCCAGAGCTGGTAGAGCCCCTGGACGTGCTGGATCTCGGTCATGCCTTGCCGGTCGGGCGCGTCGTGGAGCCGCCAGAACGGCAAGGGATCGATGTTGAAGTCCTGCCGGTAGCAGTCGACCCCCACGTCCTCGATGAAACCGGTCAGGAAGTCGAGGAGGAACTGGCGGGCCTCGGGAAGGCCCAGGTTGAAGAGCACGTCTTCATTCACGCCGAACGGGGAGTCATTTCCGCCCTCTCGCCCGCCGTCCTTGCCACCTACGTGCCGGGAAAGGTAGAATTCCGGGTGCTGCCGGGGCCACTCGGCCCCGCCACGACCTCGCTCGGGTTCCACCCAGATCAGGAACGCCATCCCGGCGGCGTGCACGGCGTCGGCTACTGGTTTGAGGCCCCTCGGGTAGAGGTTCTCGTTCGGGCGCCAGCGGCCCACGTGCCTCGCCCACGACCCGGTCGCCTCCTCGTACTCGGCCTCGGCCTCGTCGATGAACCACGCCGCGTCGATCCAGTAACACTCGTATGCGAGGCGGCGATCAACGATCATCTTGATGCGGTCGAGATGGCCTTGCTCCGACACGCCGCCCCACATCGGGTAGGCTAGGGGCACTATCGCTCGTTCCCGGCCCGCCGGCGTTGAACGGTAGGGCGAGTAATACCTCAGCAAGAGATCCCTCCAGCGGTTGTGCCCGTCCAGCCTTTCGCCGTCGTGGAAGAACAGCAGGATCCGGGGCGTGCGGATCTTCTCGCCGGGGTGCAGTCGGGTATGGACGCGCTCCATGCCCGCGTCGATGCCAACTTCGGAATTGTCGCGAGGCGTCGGCTGGTGTAGCGCGATGTTCGCGGCCCACTGGCCGGACCAGCCGATGCCGACGAACACGCAGCTGGCCGGCTGCTGGATGCAGAAGAACGGGAGGGCGGTGACCGACGGCCGCCCCGCCACGGCCGATAAGGTGACCGGCTTCCAGTGGATCAAGGTCTGGGCTTGCGGCAAGAAGTCATCGATCTTGCAGTCGGATCCCTTCGCGTAGTGCAAGACGGGCGTCGCGTTTTGCATCGTGTCCCAGACCCACTCGATGGCATGAACCTCGTCGATGATCGGGGTGTCGGACGTCCCCCCGTTCGTGAACTCCATGACCCAATCCAGCGCGGGAAAGCCCGGAAACGACCGGGCGGTGATCTTGCACTCGAGCTTCGTGCGAGGATCTCGATACCCGACCCGGTACTCGGTAACGGGGTTCCCTTCAACCACGGCAAGAAAAGTTTCTACCCCCTTCTCCCATTGATCCAGGAACGCGTCGGAATCGCGGGCGTCGTAGCGGAACGAGCACGGGAATCGTCCTTGCGTCCATTCCTTGATAAGGTCGCTCACCGGCTTGAAAAGTGCCATGGTCATCAATAGACGGTAGAACTTCGCACTTAAAAAACGTGAAAAAGTGGGGGGATGCTCACTGGTATTTCTTAAACGACCCGAAGTCCGAGGGATAGTCCGCCTTGTCCCCGAGGGCCTCCGCGATGCGGATGAGCTGGTTGTACTTCGCGTTGCGGTCGGTGCGGCAGGGCGCGCCGGGCTTGATGATCCCCGAGCAGAACCCGACGGCGATGTCGGCGATCGTGTTGTCCTCGGTCTCGCCGCTGCGGTGGGAGGTCATAACGCCCCAGCCGTTCTTGAACGCAAGGTTCGCCGCGGCGATGGACTCGGTGATCGTGCCGATCTGGTTCACCTTCATGAGCAGCGTGTTGCCCGCCTTCATGTCGATGGCCTTCCGGAGCAGCTCGACGTTCGTCACGGTGAGGTCGTCGGTGACCAGGTTGATACCGCCCGGTAACCTGGCCATGAGCTTCGAGAAGCTGTCGAAGTCCTCCTCGTCGAACGGATCCTCGATCGACACGATCGGGTACGCCTTGACGAGATCCATGTAGTAGTCGACCATCTCGCCGGCCGTCTTGTTCCCCCCGTCGATCGCGTAGGTCGCCGCTTTCTCGCTGTAGAAGCTGGTCGCGGCCGCGTCGATCCCGGGCTTCACCTTCCCGCCATACCCCGCCTTCTCGATGGCCGCCATGATGATGTCGAGGGTCTCGCTGGTCGTCTTCAGGTTCGGGGCGAAGCCGCCCTCGTCACCCACGTTGATCGCCGACTTGCCGTACTTGTTCTTGAGCAGTTCCTTCAAGTTGTGGTAAGTCTCCACGATCATCTGCAAGCCTTCCATGTAGCTCCTCGCGCCCACCGGGAAGACCATGAACTCCTGGATCGCGAGGCTGGTGCCCGCGTGCTGGCCGCCGTTGAGCACGTTCGAGCCGGGGACGGGCATGAGGTACTTCACCGGCGCCTTGCCGAACGTGAGCTCGTAGATGTACTGGTAGAGGGGCTTCTTGAGGGACAGCGCTGCGGCCTTCACCGCGGCCATGGACACGGAGAGGATCGCGTTTGCACCGAGCTTCCCCTTGTCCTTCGTGCCGTCGAGATCCCGCATCGCCTGGTCGAGGGCCTTCTGATCGGTCACGTCCATACCGACGACCTTCTTGGCAATGATGTCGTTCACGTTCGAGACCGCTTTCGAAACGTGCTTCCCCATGAACGCTTTCCCACCGTCCCGGAGTTCTACCGCCTCGCCCTCGCCCGTCGAGGCGCCGCTCGGTACGGCCGCGCGTGCGAAGATGTCGCCTGCCCTGAGATCGCATTCGACGGTCGGGTTTCCCCTGCTGTCGAGGATCCAGCGGGCTTTCACTTCTGTGATGGTTGGTCCGGCCATGTTTTCACACCTGGATCAGCAAAGTCACGAGCTGTCGAGGCAATTGGTTCGAGCCGGCATTTGAAACTTCTCGTCTTGATGTCCGCGCCGAGATCGAGGCCGACGAGCATCGGTTCGACCGGGCTCTGGAACCGCTGCCTTGCCACCGTTCCACGGCCCTAGATCCGGGCGACCTTGGTGAGCCACTCGGGCTTGTCGGGGTCGAGCGCCTTCTCGAGGGCGATCTCGAGCACGAGGTACTGGATCGGGACGATCGAGACCAGCGGGTTGAACTCCATGGGGCACTTGGGGATCGTGATCCGGAAGTCGACCGACTCGGGGAGATCCTCGCCGCGGCTCGTGACGGCGAGGACGCTCGCCCCCTGCTGCTTGACGCGTTCGATGATCTTGATGAAGTCCTTCTCCTGCTCGTCGACGACGGGCGGGACGAGGGTGATGGCCAGGCTCTGCCGATCCGCGAGGGTGATCGGGCCGTGCAGGAACTCGTTGGCCGAATAGCCCTGGGCGACGATGCGCGAGCCTTCCGCTAGTTTGAGCGCCCCCTCCATGGCCGTGGCGATGTCAGGGCCAGCGCCGAGTACGAAAGCGCGGTCGAGGAACTTCAGATATTTGGCAATTTTCTTGGCGTCTGCTTGCACGGTCTCGCGCATGACCTCGATGCGATCCGGGATCATATTGAGCTCGCGGACGTTCGCCAAGTAACCCTCCTTGGACAGTTTCCCGCTGGCGAGGCCGAATTCCAGGGCGACCGATGCGACGATCGCGACCTGGGACGTGTAGGTCTTCGTCGCGAGGACAGAGGTCTCCTTGCCCGCCTTGGAGAGGATGACCGTCTCCGGGAACTCCCGGGCGAGCGTGGACTCGGCCTCGTTCACGATCGGGACTACGAGGGCGCCCTTCTCGCTGGCCACCGTGGCGGCCGCGAGGGTGTCCGCGGACTCGCCAGATTGGCTGATGGCCACGACCACGGTCGCCGGGTCGAGGATGGGGCGGATGAAGTATTGGAACTCCGCCGGGTGGATGCTGTAGCAATCCATCTTGCCGAACACGTGGAGGAAATACATGGCGGTGTTGGCCGCGTGGTAGGAGGTGCCGCTCCCCGTGATGATGATGATCTTGGGCTTCCGCTCGACGATCTTCTTGGCTATGGCGGCGAAGTGGCCGTGCTGCTTCAGCGACTCGCGGATCGCGTCGGGCTCCTGCTGGATCTCCTTCAGGGTGATCGAGCCTGGCGGCTTCGTGTTCTCGACCATGGGGCATCAGACGGCTTGCTCGTGACGCTGTACATCATGTTGTTATACTAAAGATAGTAGCGGTTCGGGATCATCACGGGACAAGGCGTGCTCGTGCTGGAGCAATTCGGACCACCTCGGATCTCTTGTTGTGCTAACTCGTAACGAGATGATAGGTTTTTGAGATCCCTTATAAAAGACATTTGCTTTATTAGCACAACACGCGCGTGACGAGTTCTGCCCAGCAACCCGTCACTTCACTAATTCTCACCAGCAGCCTCCATAAGGAGAACCAGCACATGTCGTTCCACGTTTCAAAGCTCATCTCGAAAATTGACTTCTCATTGCTTTCCCCCGAAGATATTCGGAAACTTTCCGCCGCCCGCATCATCACGGCCGACACTTACGACGAGGACGGGCTTGCCATCCCTTCCGGCTTGATGGACCCGCGCCTGGGCACCATTGAACCGGGCCGGCGATGCGCCACTTGCGGGAATCGACTTGGCGAGTGCGCAGGCCATTTCGGGCACATTGAACTCGCCCGCCCGGTCGTCCACGTGGGCTACGCGAAGCGCATCTTGAAGTGGCTCCGCTGCATCTGCCGCGAGTGCGCCCGGATATCGCTCACGAAGGAGCAGATCGAGTACTACACGAAGAAGCTGATGGACTACAAGGAGATATTCCAGACGCTCGACGAGGAGGTCCTCAAGGACGTCTACAAGGTGTGCCGGAAGGCGAAGACTTGCCCGCATTGCGGCGCCG
This sequence comes from Promethearchaeota archaeon, assembly GCA_016932935.1. Classification (GTDB taxonomy): domain Archaea; phylum Asgardarchaeota; class Lokiarchaeia; order Sigyniarchaeales; family Sigyniarchaeaceae; genus Sigyniarchaeum. The sequence continues at coordinate 5,785 of JAFGBX010000476.1, forward strand.
AACGGTACAAGATCAAGATCGAGAAGCCGACGTCGTTCCTCGAGGAGACCCCCGACGAGGGCACGAAGCCGATCAACCCCAAGGAGATACGCAGGCGGTTCGAGAAGATGGCAAAGGAGGACCTGTGGCTCCACGGCGTGAACCCCGACGTGACCCGCCCGGAGTGGACGATCCTCACGGTCCTGCCCATCCCGCCCGTCTGCGTGCGCCCGTCGATCACGCTCGAGTCGGGCATCAGGTCGGAGGACGACCTCACGCACAAGCTCGTCGACGTCATCCGCATCAACCAGCGCCTCCGGGAGAACATCGACGCCGGCTCGCCCCAGCTCATCGTCGAGGACCTCTGGGAGCTGCTCCAGTACCACGTCACGACCTACTTCAACAACGAGGTGTCGGGCATCCCGCCCGCGCGCCACCGGTCCGGCCGCTCGCTCCGGACGCTCACCCAGCGCCTCAAGGGCAAGGAGGGGCGCTTCCGCTCGAACCTGTCCGGCAAGCGCGTCGACTTCTCGGCGCGCACGGTCATCTCGCCGAACCCCTACCTGTCGATCAACCAGGTCGGCGTCCCCAAGGAGATCGCCCGCGAGCTCACTGTGCCGATCAAGGTCACCGAGTGGAACATCGAGGAGATGAAGCAGCTCGTGCTCAACGGCCCGGACAAGCACCCCGGCGCCAATTACATCATCCGCCAGGACGGGCGCCGCATCGACCTCCGCTTCGTGCAGCACCGCGAGATGATCACGGAGACGCTGAAGCCGGGCTTCCAGATCGAGCGCCACCTCAAGGACGGGGACTACGTGCTCTTCAACCGGCAGCCGTCGCTGCACCGCATGTCCATCATGGCGCACGAGGTCAAGGTCATGGACGACAAGACCTTCCGCCTCTCCCTCTGTGTTTGCCCCCCATATAATGCTGACTTCGACGGTGACGAGATGAACTTGCACGTCCCGCAGTCCGAGGAGGCACGTGCCGAGGCCAAGATCCTCATGCGCGTGCAGGAGCACATACTGTCGCCGCGCTTCGGGGGCCCCGTGATCGGCGGGATCCAGGACTTCATCTCGGCGGCGTACACCCTCACCCGGAAGGAGTCGTTCTTCACCAAGGGCCAGACGCAGCTGCTGCTCTACGCGGGGAACATCAAGAACAAGATGCCGAAGCCTGCGAAGACCTCGCCCGAGTCGGGCGAGCCCTTGTACTCGGGGAAGTCGATCTTCTCGCAGCTCCTGCCCGAGACCTTGAACATGGAGACCGCCTCGAAGTTCTGCAAGGGCAAGGAGTGCCCGAACAAGCAAGCGGGGAAATGCGCCAAGGAGGACTGCCCGTTCGACGCGTACGTGAAGATCGTCAACGGGAACATGATATCGGGCGTGATCGACAAGAAGACGTTCGGCGCCATGCAGCCCCAGAGCATCCTGCACCGCATCACGAAGGACTACAGCAACGAGGCAGGCCGCATCTTCCTGGACTCGGCAGTGCAGATGCTGCTCGTGCTCATCGTGCAGATGGGCTTCACGATGGGCATCGACGACTTCAGCGTGGACAAGGTGACCCAAGGCCAGATCTCGAGCACGCTGCAGGCGGCAGAGCAGAAGACCGACATGTACATCAAGGCATACCTCGCCCGCGACGAGAAGACCCTCCCGCAGCAGCAAGGACACACCTACGAGGAGACGCTCGAGAACAAGGTACAGGACGTCCTCCAGGATGCCCGTGACGTGTCGGGCGACATGGCCATGAATTTCCTGGGCGACGACAAGCACGCGGTCATCATGACGAAGACCGGTGCCCGGGGCAACCTCGTGAACCTCTCGCAGATGGCCGCCGTGGTCGGGCAGCAATCGGTCCGCAACCAGCGCATCAACCGGGGCTACCGGGACCGCACCCTCCCGCACTTCCACGAGAACGACCTCGGCGCCGAGGCGCGCGGCTTCGTACGCAGCAGCTACATCAAGGGGCTCACCCCGACCGAGTTTTTCTTCCATGCAATGGGC
>JAFGBX010000063.1 GCA_016932935.1 Promethearchaeota archaeon
CGCCACCGCCACCCATGGTGCCGGCCTGCCCCATGCCGCCGGGGGCCATCATCATCATGCCCGAGCCCATGGCCGCGCCGGGCGACTTGCCGAGCGACTCGGCCATGCCCTTGCGCGTCTCGGCCTCCAGCACGCCGGCCGCGCCGACGCCGCCGGTCTGCATGAAGAACAAGCGCTCGCGGTACTTCTCGTCCGTGTCGATCTTCATGAACTTCAGGTCGACCAGCTCGAGCCCGATGCGCTCGAACGCCTTCCGGAGGGTGACCTTGCAGCTGAGCGAGGTCTCGTCCAACTTGCCGTAGACCGCCCGCAGCGTGTACCCGCTGAGCGTGTCGATGAGGTTCTCGTTGAAGAACCCGCGCAAGTAATCGTTGACCGCGTCGCTCGTGAAGACCGACTGGTTCCCGCAGATCTCGTTGACGAAGATCTGTGGATCTTGGACCTTGAACCAGTACTGCCCGTTGAACTTGAGCGGGGCGAGTTCCTGGGTCTGTCCTTGACCACCGAACTTCCCGTCGAACTGCGCCTTGCTCACGTAGATCACGTTGGCCTGGAACACGTTCCCCGTGACGGCCTTGATGATCCTGCCGAGCAGCGGCACGTCGGCGGTGCTGATCACGTGGCGACCCGCCTGGAACACGTCGTATGCCTTCCCGTCCCTGAAGAACACCGCCCACTGGTTCTCCTTGACGATGATCGTCGCGCCCCACGAGAGCCTCTCGTCGGGGTACTTGTACATGATGTCTTCTTTCTTCGCGTTCTTCCATTCGACGACTTCTCTTCCGAACATGTGTCATTCACCTGGTTGTCGTTGTTGACCTTGGGTAACCCTTGCCTCACGTGGGCTTCCAGCCGCGGATGAACTCGTCCCGTTGCGCGTAGTATTTCATCGCGTCCTTGATGAACGAGCGCAGCTGCTTGATCTTGTCGGCGCCGCCCTCGGCCAGCCCTTCGCCGAGGTCCTTGATCCCTCCTTGGAGGCTCATGACCGTCTCGATGACGCTCTTGTCGAACTCGATGAGTTTGTCGAGCTCGGGCTCCTTGATCTTCTCCGTGTCGAACAGCCCGCCCATGCCGTAGTCGGCGTACTGCACCTTCTTCATGAACGTGTCCAGCTCGCCGAGCAGGTCCTCGAGCTTCGGGACGAGGTCGGCCGCCGATGACACGGCGTCCTCCTGGATGGAGGTCAGGTCCTTCTTCATACCCTGCAGCTGCTTCACGAGGTGGTCGCGAACCAGCTTGTCCGCCTCCCGCCGGAGCTCCTTTTGCTTGTAGCCGTGGTAGCCGGGGATGATCTTCTGCCAGAACCCACCCTTGTCCTTGAAATCATCGGTGATGGTGGTCGCCTCGTCCACCTTGCTCTGCACGGCCTGCTGGTCTGCCAGCCCCGCCCCGCAACTCAGGCAGAACTTGGCATTCACCGGGTTCTCGGCCCCGCACTTGCACTTGACCTTCGGGGCCTCCTTTTCTTTGTCTTTTTTCTTCCAGAATCCGAACAACATTTTTTTTACACCTAGTATGGTTCTTTACCTTGTTCCTTTTCTTCCATAAACCGAATCACGCGTGGACTGTTGAGATCGGTTGGTGACAGCTCCGCTTGCATTGTTCGACATTAATCTTATAAAACCTATTCCAGCGATCGAACATCAGCATGTGTGCACTGCTGCCTTTTAAACTTGAGGCCCTTGGCGGAACGGACGGGGACGCAGACCAACTTTCGATCCGGCAGTAAAAGCGCCGGACACCCTTCCCGTTCATCCTCGAGCCACCGCACCGATCGGTTCACTTTAAAAAGGCAATCGCCGAGGCCCGGATCATCACGGGATAGAAGCATCACTGCGCACGCGCATCATGCAGAAGGCGTACTAGCTATGGGGCGCCTGGCGCGGCGCCTCGTGCTCGTTCTCCCGCTGCCGATCGGTTGGTCAGCAAGCGGTCCGTACAAGGATAGGCTTGACGGATGCGAGAAACCAGGGGATGGCCCAATTCGGCTCCGATAGGGACTTCTGCCTAGCAGCCATCAAAGAAAAAGTTAAATACCACCAAGCGCAAGTATTGAATACCCTTAAACACTTCCATTAATGGAACCCTCCTGAACGTGACAAGCCATGAAACTCGACCGACTCTTCCATTTCCTTAAGGCCGCCTCTGGTGGCGCGGCCAGCGGGCTGCTCCTCGTCCTGCTGCTGAACACCTTTTTTCGCGTCGTCATCGGCTATGATCTCATCGTTTCCCAACAAGTGCTGCTGGAGTCGATGATGTCGTTCTTCTCCATGATGCGGGCCTTCTGCGGCATCAAGTTCGATGTGGTCAAGAACCAGTTGCGCAAGAGGTCGACGTATTTGGCCTTCTTCGCTTGGATCTGCATCTCGTTCTTCTTCTACCGGTCGGCGACCGCCAAGCTCGTTTCGCTCGTCGACCCCGGCGCCCGCGAGATCTTCATGCTCATCAAACTGACGTGGGAGTCCTACATCTCGCTCGCGTTTCAAGGGGTCGTCTTGATCAGCACGGTCTTCTTGTACCAACAAGCCGCCCTGCTCATCCATCAAGAGACGTCGGATGCCCCGTTGATCGTCGACAAGGTCCTGCAAAAGGTGAAACTGCGCTTGGTGCTGGGCGTGTTCATCCAGTTCATGTTCAATTTCGCCATCAGCGTGTTTGGCAGCTTCGACGAACTCGTCACCTGGCTGCTACAGACACTCTTGTTGTGCTTCAATCCCCAATGATCCATTCCAGTGACAGAACCATGCCTGCCGTCCAAGACTTGAGTGGTTCTCTGCCCCCGTTGGCCGGGATCGAGGGAGGGCAAAGCAACCCCATGATATTAAAACGTGTCATGGTCGACACGTGCATCTTGTTCCGCGCCACTAAAAAGCCTAAAATCTTGAAGAATTTACGGAAGTGGTTCATACCTTGCATCACGGATGTCGTTGAATCCGAGTTCGAGCATCTATGTTTGAGGAAGGGGGTGTCATTGACCAAGTTCTTGAGGATCTGGGCGGGGACGAGGCGCGTGCGAGCCTCCGGGTTCCTCAACTTCTTGCAGAGGCAGCCCCGCCATGTCCGCGAGTTCATGGAGGATCACGAGAACGACGCCCGGATAGGTTTCGCTGCGTACAAGGACGGTATAAATATGATCATCACCGACAACAAGCGCGATTTCAAGATCTGGAGCCAATTCGGCATCCAGGTTCTGTCATATAGAGACGTGCTCTGGATGGTTCTTGGCCGGCATGAGGGGGACGGGTGGCGTCGCCGGGGCGGCACGGGCGCCGGCACGGGCGCCGGCACGGGTCACGTCGTGCGAGTCGGCCTGGGAGAGGTCGGCCTCGTTCGTGTGCTCGAGAAAGGGAGGGAAGCGTCGTGAAGGAGCCGGTGAAGGCCAAGCTCTGGAACAACGTCATAACGGCAGCGGGACGCATGGTTCTGGACGGGCTGGAGGTCAAGGTCGCCATATTCCAGCTCAGCAGCAAGTGTCCATACCAGTGCAAGTACTGCTACCAGGCCTGCGGGCCTGGTGGCCAGCTCGTCGACCCTGGGGTTGCGGCAGCGGTCATCAAGCGACTACAGGGCGAAGGGTGGCTCGTCAGGCCGTTCGTCGCCGAGATCGTGCAAGGCATCGAGCCGTGCCTGCCGCTCCTCCGGAAAACAGGTGTTCGGGACGTGAGCACCGCCGGCGATCCCCTCGCCCGGGATCCTTCCTGGTTCGACAAGCTATCGCCGCACGGAATCGACCACCTCCGCGTTCTCGTGCTACCCACGAGTGCGCTCCATCAAGATTGGACGGGACGGAACCGTGCCACCGCGCTTGATGCTATCCAGATGGCGCGGGCACGCGGTTTCACCATCACCTGGAATTTCCTCCTTGCCCGGAGCACCATGGCTTATCTCGAGGGCCAAGTGGCGGCGGCGGTCGAGGCGGGAGCGCGGGAATTCAACGTGAACAGTTTTTTCGCTATGGGCCGTGCTAAAAGCATGCCTGGCGAGGCTCTCACCGATGCAGAGCTGGCATCCGTCCTTGTTCGATTCGACGCCCTCCGTGATCGGTATCCGAAAGATAGCATCGCGCTCACGAGGATGGGGATGATGGGCCCAAACCTGGGCAAGCCCGGGTCGGTTAGTGCCCGGCTCGCGGCTCGTGGCGAGTACTGCTTCGCGGGTCTTGGCCCTCATGCCAAGCAGCTCTTCATCGATGCTGATCTGAAGGTGTATGGCTGTCTGACGCACCGGGATCCGGCGCTACAAATAGGCACCGTGGACGTCGACGGCGTGCTGCAGTTGAACGAAAAAACTGCGCTCGATGGGTTCGACCGGAAGGAATGCTTCACGAGAAAGTGGCTAAAAGCGGGGATCCGATCGCAGGAATCTCGGTTTATCCGAGATTCGCCCTGATCTTTGCCAGGCATCCTTCGACGACGTTCTTGCTCAGACGTTGCGCACGAGGAATGTCTTCGGGGCTCGAAGCGGATAGATGGGCGAAATCGTTGCGGATGTCCCAGACCCAGTTGCATTCCGCGATCCTGCCACCTATCACCTTGTCCTGGATCAAGGTGGCCATACTTGCCTTTACCGATTCTGGCTGCCTTCAATACAACTCGTTGTTGAATTTTTGGGCGAGAAGCTCCATCCTCGCTGCTTCTCCGGGTGACACGGCGTATCTCTTTTTCTTGCTCACCATGCCTCCACCTATGAGTCTCGGAGAGATCTTGGTTGCGTTCGAAAAAAGGGAGTCGTTCATCCGGGCGGTTAAGCGCCATTAGGGAAAATCTTTAATAGATGCGCTCGTCATGATGCCTCATAGGTGTGTTTGATGTTCACGAAGAATCCCGGCAAACACTATCCGGCCAAGCAGAAGGAGATCTTGAAGGTCTTGCTTGAAGGGCCGTTGCAGCAGAAGGATCTAGCGGCGCGCGTCGGGATCTCGGGTGCAGGCCTCTTCTACCACATCGAGAAGCTGGAGGCCGCCCGGCTGATCACGAGGAAGATCCTGGCCGAGGTCGGCAACGTCTCGCTGAAGGAGGTAAGCGTCCACCCGAACGCGGTGCAATGGGCGCGCGAGATCACGGGCACGTCCCTCGGCAGGAACGTGCTCCTCTGCGCGTTCGGCACGAACACGGCTGTCTTCGGTGAATCATCCAGGATGCCGGCCACCGCGAAGAAATTCCTTGAAGATCAAGGGTACAAGATCGACCGCATCGTGGCCTTCGTCACGCCGGATTCGAGCTTGGACAAGGCAAGAGAACTCGTGACGATCGACAAGGTCTTCTCGTATCCCTACAACGATTACCGCGATGACGATTCCGAGCTCATGCAATCCCTTTCCCGGTTCATCCAGGACGAGCAGAAGGAGGCGGACGTTTTCATCGACGTCACGGGGCTCACCAAGCTGCTCACGATCCGGCTGGTCGAGCTCTCCACCATCTTTAACATCCCGTGCTTTTATCTCGGTAAGAAATCGGACGATCAAGATTTTCTACTCTGGTTAAACCGTTGAGTCAATAGAACGCCCCGTCCCCTCTGGATATAAAACTTGCATGCTCGGTTCGTATCCTACACCCAGTCAGGTGCTAGCTCACCATGTCGAGGCGTGCCGTGGCATTGCATGGATTCGCCGTGATGCGTACACCTGCACCCTTAACGACCCCGCCTAACCGCCATTAGACCGTTAGTCAAAATAGTTAAATAGGGGTGAGGCATTGTTTACATACCGGCAGTTGAGTTGGAGAAGAAACGGGAAGGACGAATGCCATGAAAACGATGGATCAGGACGTCTCGAGGAGGGGGGAGATAGAGGCACATGTCATGCTCGTTGGGGATATCCCATACGGGAACCAGGCGGATTCCGCCGGCGATCGATTTGGAAACAACTGTGAGGCCGGGGGGCGGTTCGAATCCGAGGAGAATAGGATCGAAATACCAGAAAGCGAACCTGCACTCGTCGCGTTCAAGCGGATGGTCGAGAAGAAGGCCGGAAACAAGGAAGTGGTTCTCCACGTCTTTTCCGAGGTGATTCAAACGCCTAGAACCGGTTGGTTCCGGCCGTCTTGGAGCGAGCACGAATTCGAGACGTATCTCTACCCGCAAACGCGGGACAGCAATCGGGAGCGGATCCTCAGCATCGTCGGATCTTCCGACGAGGTCAAGTTCAACGTCACGGGAGGTGACTTCCAAGCGAAGAAGGAGTTCATCAGCCTCGCGAGGGCCTTTGGCGGCCAGGTATACGCAATCATCGCTGACGGGGGCCTCATCGTCGTCCCGGGGACGCTGGCAGCGGGCGCACGCGGTGGATACGGCGCGCGGGCCGCCCCGGACGAACCCGGATTTTTCGTCCCCTCGGTTTCCTATGACGACTTGGACGAGGCGGGGAGCGAGGCGTGGAGGGTTCCTACGGATGCGGTCGCGCTGCTGGCGAGCGACGTGCCAAAGGTTCGCGGGAAGAACTTGACCATCAGCGATTCTACGGTTGGATGCGAGGTGGTGCAACTCCTTCACGTTAAGAGGATATTGCTTGTCGGGGGAGAGGACAAGCACTTCTTTCCCAAGAAGGTGATCGAGGGGATGGCCTCCTTCGATGCGTCCATCGTCAGGTTGGTTCTAAACGACGGCGAGGGGATCGACATGTTCCTGGGGTTGAAGGCTCGCGGTTCCGACGAGACCGACGCGTCCGGTCGGGTCGAGGGGATGATGGGCACGTTTCGTTCCCTGCTGAAGGCCGTGATGCCCGGTCTAGACCTCGTCGCCGTGGAGGGCGGGAAGTGGGCGGAGCTGCAAGGCTTTTTCTCGAAGATGCGGCACCACGGTGCCGTCACGGGGTTTCCAACGATAGAGGTCTCGAACAGCATCCTGAGGGAGCTGGAGAACGGCAGCGGGAACAACCGGTGGGGGATGATGACGATCGGAACCGCCGTGCCGGGCACGTCATCTGCGCGGGTCATCCAGGACATGGAGACGGCGGAAAGAGTGCTCCAGGAAGAGTCGGTGGACGCGAAGGAGCGGAACCAGGCCGACTCGATCATCGCGGCCCTCGCCGCGCCAAGGCGGCGGGAGCGGCGCGAGGGGACGGCCGAGAGGCTTCGGAAGATCGTCGACTACTTGCGAGAGGGCGGCCCGTCGGGGCTGTGGGACACGAGCAACTACCTGTTCGCCGAGGCCCAAGGCACCTACGACTTCCTCCGGGTCCTGTTCATGGCGCATTACAAGTCCGTGAACCATTTCTGGCTCCCGCTGCGCGTGATACCCTTGGACGGCGTCCTCTCGCGGTTCGTGGGTCGCTTCAGTCATGTCGACGTCGAGACCCCGTTCTTCACGGTTTCGGACGAGATCCACCCCTTCAGGACGATCTACTCGTCCCACCGGCTCGCCGACCACGTGTTCTTCCCCAGCCGGTCGCTGTCGAAGTTGAAGGTCTCGCGGGGGCCGGATTTCATGGCGTGCATGCCGCGTGACGTCCTAGAAGCGTTCAAGCAGCCCGTGCAGCTCGGCCACCTGAGGGGCGTGACGGGGGCTGGTTCTGCGTTCTACATCGACGCGTGCTCGCTGACCCGGCATTGCCTGGTCATGGGTTCGACCGGCTCCGGGAAGACGAACACGATAATGAGGCTCCTGGTCGGGTTACAGGGCGACGACCGCGTCCCCTTCCTCGTCATCGAGCCCGTGAAGAAGGAGTTCCGGTACCTCCGGAGCGTGGTGCCCGACCTGGAGGTCTACACGGCGGGAGAGGATGCCAACCCTCTCCAGGTGAACATGTTCGAGGTGCCCGAGTTTCTCACGCACGAGCAATGGATCAACGAGCTCATGGACATTTTCTCGTGCTGGTTCTTGCTCTTCTCGCCCTTCAGGGAGCGGCTGTTCTCGTGTTTGAACGACCTCTATACCCTCAACGGCTGGAAGGACGGGATCCGGGGCCGGACGCCAACCATCGAGGAATTCATCCCGTTCGCGAAACTGACCCTGGACTGCTCTGACTACAGCGCCAAGACCAGGGACGAGTACAAGGGCGTGATCGAGACGCGCTTTTCGACCCTCTTGAAGGGCACGCGGGCCAAGGTCTTCAACGCGGGGGAATCCCGCCCGAAACCCGCGGACCTGGTGAAGCGACGGGCCGTGATCGAGCTAGACGGGCTGCATAACGACGACGAGCGGGCGCTCGTGTTCAATCTCATTTTGCGAAAGATATACATGCAACAGCAACACGCGGGTTTTTCCCCACGCTTGCGGCACGTGCTCGTCATCGAGGAGGCGCACCGGCTCATCTCCGCGATCGAAAACACGAACGACGATGGGGTAAAGAGCATCAAGAAGAAGGCACAAGATGTCTTCAGCGACATCTTGTCGGAAATCAGGACGTACGGCGAGGGGATCATAATCTCCGACCAGAAGCCACAGCAGCTCAACGAGGTGGCGGTGTCGAACACCAACATAAAGATCTGCCACAAGCTGCCCTCGCTGAACCAGGTTATGTCGTTCAAGGAGTCCCTTGGATTAGATGCGGATCACCTCGCGCTCATCTCGCGGCTCGTCCCCGGGGAATGCGTGACCAAGATCGACGAGGTCAACGAACCGTTCCTCATCAAGGTCGACTTGATCAAGGATCCCGGTTGGGGCATCGATCATGCCGTCGATGAAGGCCGCCTGGACGGCGAGAGCAAGAGGCTGGCGGTGCTGGACTCGTTGGAATGCACGGTCTCCCTGGACGAGGGCACGGGAGGGGGCATCGTTGGCGTCAAACAGATCGAGTTCCGCGACGGGCCCTCACCGACTAGGATCTACGACCCCACGAGGCCCACGTTCGAATCGTTCTCCAACGCGACGGCCCTGCTGTGGAAGTCGGTCAAAGAGGCGCACGCGAAGCATTCCCGCTGCGACAAGTGCAAGACGCTGCTCAATGGCACGAAGATCTGCCCGACCTGCCGCGAGCCCGGGAAGAAGCTTGAAACCCTACGCATACCCCTGCTCGGGCTGACCCTGCCAGGGAAGGTCGTAGCCGCCAACGTCCAGCTGGACGAGCTGATCCGGTCGCACGAGGAACTATCCCCGTCCGAGTACAACACGCGGGCGCAGGCCGATTTGCAGGAACTGAAGAGGAAATTCAAGGCCTTGCTTGCCTCGAAAGGAGAGGCGGATTTGGGCCGATCCGGCCCCGGCTCCCGTTCGCAAGCCGATAACCGGGATCGGAAGGACAACCTCGCGAGCCTGTTCGGTTCGGAGAAAGATGAGACGAGCACGCCCAAGGAAAAGACGCTGGCGCCGTGTGCAAAGTGCGGGAATGTCAACCTGGCCGTGGAATCCGTCTCGCTAGAACTCGTACGCAAGAGTTCCATTAAATTGGTCTTCGAGATCGCGCACATCACCGTAAAATGCGACCGGTGCCACGAATCGGAAACTACGACCTTCATGAACAAGCCCTACCATGCCGACCTCCCCGGGTTCACCGATGCCTTGAAGAGATCGATCCACAATCATTTGCTCAAGAATAAGTACTGCAAGATGTGCAACGAATACTACGCCGGCGAGAGGTGCCCCACCCACGGCTTGCTACTGACCATGCCGAGCCTCGTCTTCGTCCGGGGCGTGAACTTGCAGTTCAGCTCGAGCACAATCATCAATAGCGAGAGAAAGTAGGATGGACACGCACCCGAGTGCGGCGGAAGGAGCCTTCATCGCCCTCCGAGCACCAAGGGACGGGTGCAAGATGCATTGCCATGCGAAGGAAACTCTTTTATTCGTTATGGATTTTAACCAAACAAGGTAAAGGATTATGGGCGATAGAAAGTATATTCTGTTCAGCGCGGTCGGCTCCACGCCGCAAGCGTTCGCGAACTCGATCTCGTGGTTCCTCGTCGCGCACGAGCGGCAGTACCCCGTCTCGGACGTCTACTTCATCGCGACCTCTGAAAATAAGGCGCGAGGCATCGCAGGGACGTCCCAGAACATCAAGCCCGCGATCGAGATGGTGGGAAAGAGTTTGGGGGTTATGGCGCCACAATTGGTCGGTAAGGTGCGGATGCACGAGCAGCCCGCCGCGATCATCCCCGAGGAGGAAATACCCGAGGCGCTTGTCGGCGTCGTGCAGGGCGTGCGGGGGATCGTGCCCGGCGAGACCGGCTGCGTCATCGACATGACCGCGGGACGCAAGACCATGAGCGCTGCCTTGACCCTGGCGGCCCACGTGCTGAAGCACAAGTTCAAGAAGGACGTGCTGCTCTCGTACTACTGGCTGATCAGGTGGACCAAGGAGAGCCTCGAGAAGAAGGCCCACGAGCTCGGCATCGACGACATCGCGTCGATGGTGTTCGACCTCGACAAGCTCGATGAGGCAGTCAAGGGGATCGAGTGATTGCTATGGCCGACTCCCGCGTGCCCCTCATCCAGCTGCTCAACGCGTTCCTCACGTCAAACCCCGAGCGCAAGCTACTCCTCGAGGGCGTGAACGAGGACAAGGGAACGAAGGTGAAGGTGACCGTCCAACTCGGGGAGAAGCCGGAGATCCACCCGGCCGGCATCGACGACCTCGATTTCTGCTCCATGCTGTGGAGCGCGGGGATGCTACCTGCCAGGGGGCACGAGGAGATGCAACAGTTCGTCATAGCGTTCCTCGACCGCCCCGGAAACCGGCCGAAGGCCCTCGCCATCGACACGAACTTGGTGTACTCCCGGTTCGTCCAGAACTTCTTCAGCCAGCAATATGGACGCCCGTTCGATCGAGTCCCCGCGTTCATCGTCGTGGGACGCGGCACGAACGACGAGATGCATTACAAGACCAGCGTCATGTACCGTGGTATGTTGGATGAAAGGTACAAGCGGTTCATCGATGCGATCGTCCAGGATCCGGACGCGTGCATGCTACTCGTGAACGCGCGGGATCCGGTCGAGGTCTACGAGAGGATGGACAAGGCGTCCAGCCGGGCGGGCCGGCTCGGGCTCAAGGGGCTGCTCTACTTCCGCGAGTTGCAGAAGAACTACCCCGTCATCGTGAGCAAGCCGGCGCACATGTACTACACGAAGGAGATGACCAGTAAATCTCACGACAAGAACGTTGCCGTCGAGTACCCGGACGCCGTGTATGATTCCATCATACGGCACGAGGTCGAGTTCATCCGGGACAACACGAACCTCGACATCCTGTTCCTCACGGCGGACAAGAACAACGACGAGTCATCGGAGACCGAGGGGCTGGCGCACTACCACGTGAGGCCCCCCACGCGCTGGTTCCAGTTGAACGACGCGGGCGTGGCGGTGATCAATGCGCGGAACGTCGCCCGGCTCCTCGTGGAGCTCATGGCCTACTCGCCGTACGTCAAGATATCCGCCCCCGGCGGCGGCAAGCGGCCGATGCACGTCGCGTACGCTTGGACGGGGAAGCTGCCCGAGGAGAACCTCGACGGGCGGATCCAGGCATGGGACGGCAGCCACGTCGTCTTCTATTACGTCGACACGTGAGCCTCGATCGCATCAATACAAGTAACTGAAATCATCATCGTCGCCCTCGTCCGGGAGGGACGGGATGCCCTGGTCGAGGATCGCGTAGAACGTGCCGAAGTACCGCGCCATCTCGGAGGCCTCCTTCTGCGTGACGGTCCTCCCCGCGTGTGCCACCTCGTTCCTCAGCACCGTGTTCTGCTTGATCGCGTCGAAGCGTGGGACGAAGACCTCGGTCTTCGTCCACCTGATGTAGGGGTTCCCCTTTGGGCCGTAGCCCATGACCTTCTTCACCCCCGGCCGGGTGAACATCCCCGTCGCGACCAGGTTGTTGATCAGGCGGATGAGGCTCGACCGGCCGGGGAGAAAGCCGAACTTGGTAAGGTGGTGCGCCATGACCTTGTTGTCGAGCGCAGCTTGCATCTGCAAGACCGCCCTCTCGTAATAGCCGGAGTTCAGCGATTTCGCCGCTTCGACCTTGGATCTGGAGGCCTCCTGGTTCAAGGACGGCACGTCCTTGATGGTCTTCGCCTCGTCCTCGAACTCGTCGCCCGACGGGCTCACGACTTGCACGGCGTTCTGCCGCGTGATCTCCGCGATGGCCGCCTCGCGCTTGATGGCCTCGACCAGGGCCCCGGCGTGCCGCCTGACCTTCCGCGGTGCCGGGTGCGAGTAGACGAGGGCCGTCAAGACCCCGACCAGCTCGAAGAACCCGGCGGCGACGGCGAGGACGACCATGCCACCGTTGATCTTGCTGCCCGGCCCGGGCGACACGTTGGAGGCAGCGAGGTACATAACCAGGGCCATGGCTGCCATCAAGGCCAAGCCGAACACGAGCGTGCCCGCGTTGACGGACGGCGAGCGGACGATGCGAGCGTTCCCGAGGTACACGTCGTTGGCGACCCTGAAGGCCGGGATGCGCATGCCGGCCCGGGTTCCCGCTTCGAGGAACCGGAACCCTCGGGGCCCGAGGCTAGCCTCGTCCGCGCCCACCTCCTTGCGCAGCTCCTTCGTCACCCTGTTCGAGAACGCGTCGAACCACGACACGCCGCCCCTCAGGAGCACGGCGGTGTCCCCCTTGGAATAGTACGGATCGTGGTGCTTCGGCTCGTACCCACGGTACCTGTACCTGTTCCACGGCTTCACGTTTCCCGGCCGGGCTTTTTCTGCCAGAATGGCCGCCTTGCCTTGCAACGTCATGGCTAGTTTCTGCTCGTTCACGTAAAGATCCTTGAGGGAAAGCCTCCGGGCATCGCCCATGAATCTCTCGTGTGGCGGGACGTTGCCGGCGATCAAGGATCCCACGGCCCTTTCGTAGAAGCCGAGGGCCTTCTGCATACGGCTCGCGGGGAGGCGCGCTGCCGGGTCGTGTGAGGCGATGTTGCGGTACTTCCGGAACTCGATGCCCTCCCTGTAGGGCGGCAGGTCGAGCCCGGGCCTGCTGCCGGCGATCAAGTACATGTCGCGGAACGTCACGCCACTCGCTTGCCGGTCGAGCCCTACCACGTAATGCGCGGAGAGCGCTTGCTCCAGGGCGGCGTTCGCGAACAAGATGAACTCCACCCATTTGGATGCCGCATGCGCGGGGATGGCCTTGGACCACGAGTCGACCGCCTTGGAGAAGTGCCCGGCGGACAACGAGTCCGCCTCGCCCCGGCCGATGGTCCGCCCCGCGATCGTCGGGACGTAAGGGATGAGGAGCTCGTCGACGGCCCCGTAGTGCTCCTTCGCCATGTCCACCTCCTCCTCCGTGGGCTTGTACGCGCTCGTGACAGATGCCCCGGTCGCGTCCATCCCCAGGACCTTGTTCTTCAAGTCGCGCACCTTGATGCTGTCCTTCAAGCCAGGGATCGGGTCTTGTTGAGCAACGAAGGTCCACAAGTGGGTGAAGGTGGTCGTGTCCGGATCCTTTTCCCACAGCTCGGCGAACCGGCCCTTGATCGCGTTCAGCTCCGCCGCGTTGCCCTCCTTGAAGAACGCCACGTGGTCGCGCCGCCCCAGGGCCTGGAAGGCGGCCTTGAACCCGAGCCTCGCCTTGTAGTGGTATTCGGAGATCTTCTGTTCGAGGTCGAACTCCGAGAGCCTGGCCCCTTGCGGCTCGCGGACGCCGAGCTGGAAGTACCAGAACGGGTGGCGTGGCCCGCCCTGGTCACCCCCCTGGCGGTGGCTGCCCCGGTTCGATCTTGCCTTGATGTCATCTATGAAGCGCCTGACGCGGTTGAAGTTCGACAGGTACACGGTCAGGTTCTTGGTCTCGCCGTGCTCGAACTTGAACGATCGATGCATCTCCTGGACTACCAGGTCCCCGGCGAGCGTCGTCGCCGTTACCACGTTCACCGCGTTCACGTCAGGTTCGAGGATCCGGGTTGTCTTGTCCGCGAGGGTTCCCCGCCCGGAGGCGACGAACGCGTGGATGCGGGCGTATCCGGAAACGAACAGGAAGCGCCCCGCGGCGTCGCTGCGCCTTCGGAGCTCGAAGCCAAGGTCGGTGAAGTACTGGACGACGAGATCTATGAGCGAGCGGGGGTCGCGGGAAGAATCCCTCTCGAACAAGCTGTTCTGGTCGGCACCATAAAGCCTTTTCATCACCGCGTTTCCCAGCCGCGTTAAGAACACGACCTCGTTTCGCTTCCCTTCGGGACTCGTGTACGTCGAAACCAGGTCGAGCTTTTGAAGGATTGCCATGGATTCAGGAAAGGCCGGAAGGTCCTTCCTGAGCTGCCACGCTCGATACTGGCCTTCAGCGATCCTTTTGAACGCCTCGCCGGCCGCCTTGTTCCCCGAGACCTTGGCCGCCAGCCCCTCCACGCTTTCGACAGCTTCCATCCTTCTCTCGCCCGCCGTTCACTTGTCGCCCCGGAACGAATCTCCACATCCGAACGACATATGTTGCAGCCATTACGACGGTTGGCGGTCATTCTTTAAATAAACCACTGGTTTTGCATGGGGATGCGAGACCTCCAGGCACTCCACCGACCGCGTGCCTTGGTTCCACTACCTTGCTTGATAAAAGGTTATTAGCAACCAGACGAAAATGGTAGCCAGAAGGCATGGCGACGCGAACATCGGACGTCGGAGCGTTCTAGGTCGTGTTGCGCGTTCCCGCAACGGCCGTGGAATTCTTGAAGCCACCAGCCGTCCACCGCGTCCCGAACTGCGAGGTAACAAGCTTTGTCTGAAAAACTCGGTGAATACCTCGAAAAGAAGAAATTGGTGGAAGAGAAGGAGAAGTTCTTCCTCGAACAGATGGAGAAGGCATCAAAGCTCGTCGAGGAGGCGAGCTTCGAGGACGGCGTCCAGCTGTACATGAGCCTCATCCCGGTCGCCGAGGAGATGAAGTGGCCCGACAAGGTCGCGACGATCAAGGACCTGGTCTACGAGGCCCGCGAGAAGGAGAAGAGGCACGCCGTGGAATCGCAGCAAAAGCTCACGATCCAGGAGAAGAAGGCGCGCGAGAAGCTCGTGTACAACGAGGCCCTCGACCTCATGGGCAAAGCCACGGATTCCTTCAACAAGAGGCAGTACGAGGACGCGTTGAGGGTGTACAAGCAGAGCCTCCCCTTGCTCAAGGAGATCGCCGCGAAGCGGGAGATCGGCATCGTCGAGGAATCCATAAACCAGTGCGAGGCGCGGAGAAAGGACCTGAAGAAGCGGGAGGAGATCAAGCAACAGACACGGGTTGAGGAGGAGAAGGCTTTCGCCCAGCGGGAGCAGGAGCTACAAGCGGCGGCCGCGGACGGTACAAAGGAGCGGGAAGCCGAGCGCGTGAAGTCCTTCCAGGAGAAGAAGGCGAGGGAGGGCGCGATCATCGACGAGGCCATGGCCTTGCTCGACAAGGCGAACCTCGCGCTCAAGGAGGCGGGCAGCTCGAGCTTCGTCTCGGTGGACGCGAAGCGGGCACGCTACGACGAGTCCATCCAGGCCTACCAGGAGGCGCGGGAGAAGTTCATCGAGGCCGGTTGGACGGCCGAGGCGGAGAAGGTCAAGGCCACCGCTGAGGGCATCAAGAAGGAGCGGGACGCCAGCATCGAGGCCCTCGCGAAGAAACTCGCCGAGTCGCAGGAGAAGTATGCCTCGGCGACGGAACCCGTCGTCGCTCCCCCACCGGAGCGCGTCAAAGCCGACGCGTTGTCGGCCGAGATCATGCAGAAGAAGCTCGAGCAGAAGCAGAAGCGCGACGCGGCCTTCACGTCGCTGGAGGAGGCGGGCAAGGCGATGGAGGACTTCGAGAAGAAGCCCAAGATCCTCGGCGGCCAGCTGTTCAAGGACAACGAGTACCCGGAGATCGTGCGCTTGTATCGCAAAGCGCTCGGCCTGTTCAAGGAGGCCGGCTGGATCAACGAGGCCATCAAGATAGAGGAGTCGATTGAGATCATCCGCAAGAAGGAGAGGGACTTCCTCATCGAGAAGGAGTCGTTCGACAAGGCCCAAGCGGATAAGGCCCGGGTCGAGGGCAAGAAGGCCCCGGAGCTCGACGCGCGCCAGGCGGCGGCGTTCAAGCGGCTCCAGCGGGACAACATCGTCGCGACGAGGCTGGAGGAGAAGAAGAGGGCCGAGAAGGCCGCAAGGGACGAGATAGACCGCACACTCGACAAAGCGCTTGGCTTCTTCAAGAAAGAGGAGCTGACGCTGTCGGAGCAAGCCTACGAGAAGGTCCACGAGCTCATGGTTGCGCAGGGGTGGACGAGCGAGGCGGCCTCCGTGCTCGACACGATCAAGATGATACGGGAGAAGCGGGAGAAGCGGGAGAAGTTGCTCATGAAGATCGAGCGATCCGTCGACGACACCGGTTCCTATACCCGCGGCGTCGAGCAGCTATCGGAGACCATGAGCATGGTCAAGGAACAAGAGAAACAGCTGTCCGAGGCCGAGAAGCAAGTCGCGATCGAGCAGAGGACGCAGCGCAAGTCGCTCGAGGAGCGATACTTCGACGTCCTCGCGAAGGCCCAGGAACTGTTGAAGACCCGCGACTACGATGGGGCGGTCGCCGTCTACCGGGAGGCGCTCGGGATCGCCGAGGAACTGCAGTGGCTGTCGCAGATCCGGGACGTCAAGGACTTCATCGTCGTCGCGGAGCAGAAGCGCGAGCAAGACCTTGCACGCGCCGCGAGGGTCGAAGAGACGAGGCGGGAACAGGAACTCGCCGCGCAGCTCGCGCGGACGTCCGCCGCTGACGTCATCAAGGACAAGAAGACCGAGGCCGCCGAGGCGCCCTTGAGCCCGCGCCAGCAAGAGCGGCTGGTCGGCGACGAGGCGTACGAGATCATCGACGAGGGAAACCGGCTGCACAAGGCAGGCAAGCGCGAGGAGGCCATCGAGGCCTACCAGAAGGCGATCGAGAAGTTCAAGTCGATCGGCTGGGCCCGCGAGCAAGAGGCGGTCGTCGTGCAGATACAGAAGGTGCAGAAAGAGGTCGACGACGAGCAGCTCGCGTCCGCCAGGCAGCAAGAAGCAGCGAAGACGAAGCTGGCATACGACGCGATCAACGAGGCCGAGCGGTGCTTGCGGGAGAAGCAGGCGGAAGAGGCGCTCGCGTGCTACGAGAAGGCCATCGAGACGTTCGAGTCCGTGAACTGGACCAAGGAAGCGGCCATGATCCGGCAGCAGGTGGAGGCGGTCAAGGCCGACCTCGCGCGGAAGCTCGTCGCGGAGGTGGCGGACACCGAGCAAGCCCGGGTCGACAAGGCCTTCGCGCTGATCGACGAGGCCAAGAAGTACCAGCGGGACAAGAAGATCTTCAAGGCGGTCGAGTTCGCGAACCAGGCGCTCGACATCTTCAAGGGCCTCGGGGAGAAGTGGGCGAGGGAGACGGCGCAGATCCAGAAGTTCAACGCCGAGCTCGAGCAAGAGAAGCAGCGGAAGGAGGAGTTGATAAAGAAACTCAAATCGGGGAACATCTAGTCGAGCGCGGCTCGCCTATGACCCCTCGCTCCCCCCGCGGAAGTGCCCGTAGACCGCGGACGCTGCCTTCCTCGACCGGACGACGACTTCGAGCTCCTCGAGCGATGCCCCCTTGATGGCGTCGAGCGTCTTGAAATGGTTGCGCAAGGTGGCAGCCCGCTTCTCCCCGATGCCACCGATCCCCTTGAGCGCGTCGTCCAACGCGTTGATTTGCGTGGACGCGACCTTGTGGTGGTACTTCAGCGCGAACCTGTGGCTCTCGTCCCGCACCCTCCTGAGGAACAGCAAGGCCTTCGAATCCCTCGGGAGCACGATCGGTTCCGCCTCGTCAGGCACGTAGATCTCCTCTTCCTTCTTGGCCAGGCCTATGATGGACAGGTGTTCGAGGCCCAACTTGCCGAGCTGCTCCAGCGCCGCGTTCAACTGCCCCTTTCCGCCGTCGATGACCACCAGGTCGGGTACCACGTCCCGGCCCTCGACCACCCGCGCGAAACGCCGGGACACGAGCTCCGCCATCATGCGGAAATCGTCGGGCGTGGCGGCGGACTGGATCCTGAACCGGCGGTACTCGCTTTTAAAGGGCTTTCCGTCTTTGAAGCACACCTTGGATCCCGTGGCGAATTTCCCCTGGATGTTCGAGATGTCGTATCCCTCGACGACGGACGGCACCCTCTCCAGGTCCAGTTCCCTCGCGAGATCCTGCAGCGCGTCCTGGTGGTCGAACGAAGCGAGGTCGCGGTTGAGCCGGCGCTTGTGGAGGAGGAAGAACGCGTTCTTGCGTCCCATGTCGAGCAAGTTCGCATACGGCTGTTCAGGGGCGCCATCCCCGCCCGCGGCGACCCCGGTTATGACCTCCTCGACCCTACCCCCGGAGTTGCGCGCGAGCACGTCGCGAACCAGCTCAGGGTCGTCCACGGCCTTGTTCAGCAGCACGACGCGCGGGAACGAGGCCTTGTCCGTGTTGTAATAGCCGGTGACGAAGTTCCCGAGCACTTCGTCGTCGGGACTCGCGTTGTTGGTGTAGATGAAGGGTATCTTGTTGATGAGGCGGCCCTCTCGGATCTCCATGACGATGATCGCGAGTTCCTCGTCGTTCTTCGCGAGGGTGATCGTGTCAAGGTCCGGGTATTCCGGGGAGATCACCGACTGCGGCCTGAACATCTTTTCGAGGGCCGCGAGCTTGTCCCGCAAGGCGGCAGCGCGCTCGAAGTCCATGGCTTTGGAGGCGGCCTCCATCTCCGCTCTCAACCGGCCGAGCAGTGCCGCGTAGTCCCCGCGGAGGAACAGGATCACGTTCTTGATCGCGGCAAGGTAGGCGCGGCGGAAGTCGTCGTCGCCCGGGCGGGCGCAAGGCGCCGGGCACAGGTTCATGTGGTGGTAGAGGCACGGCTTGCACTTCTTCCGCGGGATCTCGCTAGAGCAGGTGCAGTACGGGAAGATCCTGCGCAAGACGCGGAGTATCTTGATGACAGAGCCCTTGTCCGTGTAGGGGCCGAAGAACAAGTTCCCCGGGGGGTAGAGGTGCACGCCGCGGATGACCTGGACGCGAGGAAACGGTTCCCCGCACGTGACCATGACGTAGGGGAAGGACTTGTCGTCCTTGAGCCTCGAGTTGAAGGCGGGCTGGTGCAGCTTGATGAGCTCGTTCTCGAGGAGCAGTGCCTCCCGCTCGGTGTTCGTCGATATCGTGTCGATGTCACGTATGGATGCGACGAGCGCCCGCGTCTTCGCGAGGTTGACGTTGCCGCGTTCCGACAGGTCCTGGAAGTACGAGGAGAGCCGTTTCCGCAGCGATTTCGCCTTCCCGACGTAGATCACCTGGCCCCGGTCGTCCTTCATCAAGTACACGCCGGGCGAGTCCGCGTAGGCCGCGGCAGCATAGGTGAACGGGGGCATGTTCGCGTTCGAGTCAATTATAAATAGGGATTAGTCGGTTAGGAGAACAAACGTGATCGTGCCTTTAACCTTTAATTGCTTCCCGTTGTAACGAATATTGCTATTGTATTGAATCACCATCCGAAGCCTGGTGTCGAGTTGATATGGAGTCCCTTGCTGGAGCCACGGATGTTGCCCCTGGCATCGAGGAGTCCATGTACAAGCTGGCCGTCGACCTGATCAACCAGACGAACCGCCCGCTCAAGATCGGGGAGCTGTTCGCGCTCGCGACGAGCCGCCTGGGGTTGACCGCCCCCCAAGCCAACGCGGCGATATACGGCCTCATCAAGAAGAAGGTGATCGTGGAAGGCAGCAAGCTGACCTACCAGGACATACTGGCGAACCCGCTCCGCTCCCAGATCGCCGACTACATCACGAAGAACCCCGGGAGCCACGTGCGCGACATCCGGCGTGCCATGAACATCGACAACGCGGAGAGCGCATGGCACCTCAAAATGCTCGAAAAGTTCGGCTTATTGCGCAGCAAGCGGTTCGGGAAATACCTGGCCTACTACCCGGCCAACCTCGCCGAGTCTGCCTACGACGAGATCCTGTGCACGATACGCCAGGACACGACGTACCGCGTCCTCTACGACGTGTTCTCCACGCCGAACACGGCGCTCCCCGAGATCTCCCAACGGCTCGGCATGAACCCGTCGACCGTCCAGTATCACGTCGACAAGCTGCTCAAGTTGAACGTGATCTATGCCGCCTCGGATCCCGCGACGAACGGCAGCCGGTTCACGGTCAACAGCGAGGTGTGGGGCGGCATCCTGCAGATCGCCCCCGGCTTCTCGGGATAATCATTCTTGCCTGCATCGGGGAGAGTAGGCTTCAGATGACATCCCCACGCCGAGTTGGTAATATACAAGAATTGGGCTATATCGGCCCGGCACGGGATCGGGGGAAAAATGTTGGCCCAATTCTTGTACGGGCGAACCTCCCCCAAGATCTCCAGCAAAACTTAATATGCATTCGCACGCTTTTTCCATGTAACTACTTCCGGGGTCGCAACGGACGCGTTGGATCCCATTTGGCCCGATTTTCTTTTCGAACGGAAAGGTTGGTTGCACATGCGCGCATTAAACACGCTTCATCGGAAGCAATTCAAATCGCTGTTGCCGCTGCTGGCGACAGTGTTGGGGGTATTCACGCCTTTGATGCTCGGCGCGATGCCCGCTGCAGACGTACAACTTGAAGAAGAGGGGGAGCTGGGGTTCAACATCCCTGATAAGGAACAAGGCGGGACTGAGACCGTCAACCCGCCCGCCATCGACGAGTCGATCTACTTAGATCCCGAGTTGCTCGACCAGTATACGCCGACCTCCGGCTACGACCTCAAGGTCGAGGACATTGCCTATGCTTACTCCACGCACGACAAGAAGCACTACGTGGTCGCCGCGGGGAAGCAGCACACCGGGACCGCCGGAACCACGAACACGACCTGGGCGTTCGGGTTGTTCGAAATAAACGAGACGTCGCCCGTGCCTGACTTGATATTCAAAGGTTGGGCCATAGGGTCGAGCACGTATATGAGCGCGTGGAGCTCGGTGGTGATCGGGGACATCGATCACAACGGGGAACCCGACATGATCCTTGGCGGGAACGTCACGCGGGGGGGTCAGGTTCGTGGCCTATATCGTCGTTATTACCTGCGTTATCCAATAACTTCACTCGGAATGGTCGAATGGGAGGCCTCTTACGGCTCGTGGAACACGACCGTGACCGCCATGAAGCTCGGCGACGTGAACGGCGACGGCAACCTGGATCTCATCTCGACCGCGGTCGCCTCGTGGCCGCCGTCGAGCGGCGACCGGAGCATCGTGTTCGCGTTCGACCGGCTTTACTTGGGAATATACGCGTACAGCGGGTGGAACAACTACGTGTTTGACCACGGCAGCACCGTGTGGTCGGCCGTCTGGAACGATATCGACTTGGTGGAACTGAACGGCGATTACCTCATGGAGATCGTCCTGGGAGGCTACCAAATGGCGGCGCCCCTGGGTCCCAAATGTCCCATGATAATGACACTGAACTGCGATGCCGGGGCGTTCACGTACGTGAGCTTTGACTCCCTGGGCAGCGAGCGGGAGCTCGTGAAGGAGGTCGACTTCGAGCGGTACACGATGGGTACCAACCCCGACGGCATCGACGGGTGGAGCGACGACAGCAGCATCCACTCGTACGAGCTCAAGACGAAGAAGATGTACGGCGACCACTTCGAGGTCCTCTCGTTCGCCGACACGGATCCCGCGGGGGACATCTCCTTGTCCAACACCTTCACGGCGACGAGCAACGCGAGCCTGGAGCTCGACATGGCATTCGAAGACCCGCTAGGCTGTGCGGTTCCCTTGTATTTCTACTCGAGCTCGGGCGAGTTCATCACCGGCTTGTGGATGGGGGGGGGACAGTTCCAAGTATGGAACGGGCTGGCCGGTTCGTGGTACCAGCCCGGCATCTTCATAGAGAAGGGCACGTGGTACCGGCTCGGGTTCAACCTCGACTGCTCTGCCGGCAGCAGCGGCGTTTTCAACTTCGCGGTGAACGGCCACGTCGTGACCCCCGCCCTGGAATTGGCGTCGTCGTCCGCGAGGAACCTTCAAAAGGTCTACTTCTTCTCGTCCGGCGCCTCCCCAGACAACAAGTATTACGTGGACAACTTCAAGGTATACAGCCGCCCCGGCTTCACCGACTCGGAGGTCAAGGCGATGGACGTCGAGGACGTGAACCAGGACGGGCTGCCGGACGTCGTGTGCACGGTCAACCACAAGTCCGCACTGGGCGGAAACTACTCGGCCCAGGTCGTGATCAAGACACGCCAGACGTATGCCATCGAGGAGACCTTCGAGAAGTACAAGCTGGCCGACATCAACAATCAAGGGTTCTGGCGGTCGAGCAGCCATACCACCTGCTCCGCAAACGTCATCCGGTCGGGGACGAACAACGTCCTCCAGGTCACGGACGGGTCGAACATTTCTGGCCTGGCCCAGGCATGGTGGGAGCTGCCAGGCACGGTACCAGGGCAGGGCGAGGTGAGCTTCAGGATAATGACGAATAACAGCGCTCGACCGACCATCGTCTACCTTGCAGACGGCATCGCGGATTCCGTGGGTGTTCCATCAACCAACCCGACTGGTTCTTGCCGGTTTATGTTATACAATAATCTTTTTCAATATTACAACGGCAACAACCTCACCAGCACTGGCCTTACTGCGACCTCCAACACGTGGTATGATATCAAGATACTCTATAGACTCGGCTCTGGCTGGACGTTAGCGGTGAACGGCGCGCAATACGGGATGTCATACGGCATTACGTTCACCGGCAATCCGACCATGTTCGACCACGTCGAGATCGCCACCTGGACTGGTTCCTCATTCATTAACTGGCTTGCCCAGCTCGACGACATCGACCTGAGCTGGGCCACCGAGCCGTTCCAGGCCGGGTTCACGAGGGGCTGGACGTTCTCCGGGAACGCGGCGCTCGAATCGCGGGCGGACGCGTCCGGGACGGTCATGGTGCTCAAGCGGAACGACGGCTCCGACAAGTTCGACATGGTCGCCACGCCGACGCGCGCCATGGCGTCTGGCTTCGACGAGTACCAAAGGGGGACGATCGAGTTCTGGGCGAAGAGCGTGCGTGCGGTCGCCGGCCCCTTCCAGCTCCTGAACCTCTACCAGCGAGACTATGCCTCCCCCAACTTCTTCCGGCTCGCCGTGGACGGCGCCGGCAACATCGGCCAGAACTGGAGCACGGCCTTTATCGACTCGGGTGCCAACTGGGTGGACGGCGTGTGGCACCGGATCCGCGTGGACGTGTCCATCAGCGGCGCCGCATGGGACTCGTACGTCAACGTGACCTACGACGGGAAGATGATCTTCAACAACAGGCGATGCGAGGACTGCTGGCAGCGCTTCAACAACGCGTCGATCGAGCTCAGCCCCAAGTTCGCCGGCGAGCTGTACGTCGACGACATCCGGATCGACCTGGATCCCGAGGGCCGCAAGGACGGCTTCGACCTGTTCTTGAAGACCCCGACGCTCCAGGCCGGCATGGCGGGCGCGAGGTACTCGACCTACGTGAAGGACGTGATCGCGAGCAACCCGGACGAGGATCCAGACGTCGAGATCCAGCTCGGCTTCAACATGATGCGGGGCGCGAAAAGCATACCGTGTTACCATAAGCTCGCCTTCAAGGACGGGGGCATGGAGTTCGAGGGTGAACACCTGTCGATCGAGCACACCCAGACCGCGTACGCGGCGCGGCTGGTCGAGGGCCCCATCAAGGAGGGCCGGACGCGCTATCTGATCGTCGGCGCGAACTTCTACTGGGGGGGCGCGTACACGAAGTACTACCACTGGCTGAGCGTGCTGGATCTGTTGCCCGAGAAGCAAGACCGGGGCTCGCTGGCCGACGACGATGCCAGTATGATGCCCGTCATCGCGTCGCATGACACGCTCGGGGTCGAGTACGTCGACATGAAGGCGGCCGACGTGGATCTCGACGGTCGCAATGAAATAATCTTGTTGAGTAACGATATCGCGGATGCGATGCATCCGTTCACGCTCCAGGTCTATCGGAAGGTCGGGGGCCAGGTGGCGCTCGTCGCGTCGCAGCGGATCTACGTAAACCCCGCGTTCGGTGGGTATGGCTTCTCGATGAGGGACATGCTCATCAAGGACATCGACGGCGACGGGATCCTGGAAATCGTGGTCACCGGCGCGGTCTATGACATGGGCTACAACAAGTGGGGCATCAACTACATGCTGCAGTACAACACGGACAGGCGCTTCGACACCGAGCCGTTCTTCGTCAACAACACGATCATGGGCAGCGACCCGTTCGACTCGACCTTCCCGTACTTCCCGTACCGGTTCCAGGACGGCGTAGGAGGCAGTTCAAGTTACTACACCGAGTTCCTCGCGATCGACGCGATGGATCTCGACTACGACGGGATCGACGAGATCGTGTGCGCCGGCCATTACTGGGTCGGCGGGCTCGAGCGGCCAGGTTACGTCATTATGGACTTCGACGGCACGAAGTACGTGGCGACCGCAAGCAAGCGAACCTACCGGGATTACCACACCCTCCTGTCCGGCCGGATCTCGACCGTGAAGGTCTTCGACATCGACATGGACGGGGACTACGAGATCCTCACGGGCGGGAACTCGACCAACTTCACGGCTGGTGGCCAGCCGAACTACCATGCCGACGTGCGCATGATGGAGGTGAGCCGCACGTCGCTGGCGATCACCGACCGCCGCATGGCCGTCTGGATGGTGTACACGACGGGCTCGTATGCCTACTATTGGAAGACGTACGACTTCGTCACGGGGTTGCCCGGGTATGTGTCTTCGTATAGGAGCAGCGTCAACGACCTCGAGGTGACCGACCTCGACTTCGACGGGACGCCGGAGATCTGCACGGTCGGTTCCTATACCTATATCGGCTCAGGAAACGTCTATGGCGCGACCCACGTGATGCGGTGGAACGGCACCGACTTCGTCCTGCGGAACCGGAACCTCTTCTATGACCAGAACAACTACAAGACCGAATACCTGGACATGGACGTCGAGAACGTCGACTACGACCTCCAGCAAGAGTTGTTCATCGGTGGCACGACGAGTGCGAACCAGGAGCGGAACCACGACATGTCCGTCGTCGTGAACCCCCTGTCCAACTCTTCACTATATTATTACACGGTAGAAGGATACGCGACCGAGGACGTCGGCCACATCGTCATCAACGAGTTCTTCACCGGCACCCCCGACGCGGTCGAGTTCTACAACCAGGGGCCGACGCAACTAATGACCGGATGGACCATCGCGATGTACGACTCGAACGCGTATTGGGGCTCGTATTCCTTCCCCGCGGGGTTCACGTTCAATTCCGAGACCATCGTGACCCTCTACGAGAACGCCGGGAACGACAGCGCGACCGAGCTGTACTACGGGAGCAATCTCCCGTGGGCCAACCGGCAGATGGCCGTGGGGCTCCTCGACCCGAGCGGGAGGTGCGTGGACTGGCTGCAGACGAACGGGTACACGGGGCCCCTCCCGCTGGGCGTCGAGTGGGCGCAGGATATACAGATGATGCTCAGCTCGAGCGCGTCGGCGTACAGGTGGTCGTACTGGGATCGAAACCTCGCGTCGGACTTCGCCAATTCAACGTCCCACACGCTCGGGGCGCTGAACCCGGGCCAGCCCGCTTCCCCGCCGTGGTCCAAGACCGTCGCAGTCGAGATCTGCGACGTCGACGCGGACGGGGTGCTCGAGATGCTATCGCTGGTCTACAGCGAGGGCTACGGGTGGCGGTTCTACGTCTACAACAAAACCGTGATCGACGACGACACCCCACCAGTGCTCGTCTCGCTCGGCGACGCCACCAACCTCGTGGGCGGCAACGTGACGCTGTTCCACGACGACTTCGACAGCACGGCGATCCGGTGGGAGAAGATCACGGGGTTGTGGCACTACACGGGGTACTGGAGCAGCTGGCCGAACTCCTACCATTCCTACGGGCAGTCCATGTGGTTCGGCCAGGAGAGCACGGGGAATTACGATACAGGTTACAGGGAACGGGGCTCGATCGTGAGCATGCCGATCGATCTTTCTTCTGCAACGTCCGCCTTCTTGGAGTTCTACCACTGGCGTTCGGGGCAGAGCACCCCCTATGACCAGTCGTACGTGTCCGTGTCGACGGACAGGGTCACGTGGTCGGCACCCATCTACCAGACGGGCGGTAACATCGATCCCTGGCAAAGGAAGGTTATAGACCTGAGCGCGTACGCCGGCTTCAGCGACGTGTGGCTCAACTTCACGTTCGACACGATAAATTCCGCATCCAACCAATACCGCGGGTGGCTCGTCGACGACGTGAAGGTCTACACGAACGTGCAGACCGTCACGCACGAGTTCCTGCTTCAAGACCAGAGCTCTATCACCCTGACGCGGAACAACACGGGCGCGGTGAATCCCTACACCTTCAGCCCGGCTCCGTGGGGGACATCCACGCGAGACGACCCGTGGCAATACGTCGGCGTCGACACGATCCACCTCGGCGCCTTGAGGGCGAACGCGCTGAGCTCCGTCTTGTACACGGCCACTGACGGCCTGGGCAACACGAACTCGATGTCGGTGCCATTCTACTACGACACGAAAGTGCCCCAGGTGATACTGGCCGATCCGATCAACGGCACCTACATCAGCACGCTCCCGTCGTTCAGCGTCACGATCTCGGACTTGTTGCTCGATTACTCGTGGTACGAGATATTTAACACGGCCAGCGGTTCGTCATTCGGCCCGTATTACTTCTCGTCGAATGGATCGATGGATCCGGCGCTCTGGGACTCGTTGCCGCAGAACGTGCTGTTCTGTTGGCGGTTCTTCGCGAGGGACAAGGCCGGCAACGTCGGTAGCTGCGCGATCCAGTTCAAGAAAAGCACGATCGAAATATTGACCGTCTATTCCCCCACCGTGATCGTGAGAGGCCAGACCGTGCTCGTCGGCGTGGAGGTCTGGAACCGCGCGGGGACGGACGCCATCATCGACAACGTCGGCTTGATTATTACGAACTCCGGCTGGGATTACAGCATCGACTACGTCGTGTACAAGACCTTCCCGACTCCGTACATCATCCCTGCTGGTGGTTTGGAGTCATTCGAGTTCGAGGTGACCGCCCAGGAATACGCGACGTGCGGGTTGAATATGACGATCGACGCATGGGTGTCCGGCTCCGACATGATGTCCGGTGATTCTCTCTACCGCGGGTTCTCGTTCGTGAAGAGCTGGTGGATCGTCCAGTCGAAGGCGGACGTTCAAGTCGTCCAGATCTTTGACGTGCTTGGGCGAGGCGTCTACGTCGAGGGCGAGACGTTCGAGGTGCGCTTGCAGTACGTAAACTACGGCGACACCGGGGCGTGGGTGGACTGTGCATTGACGTTCGAATGGTACGGGTTCCTGTCCCACCCACCCGCGGCCCCAATATTCGTCCCGGCCGGCCATTCCGAATACCAAACATTCTCCGTGACCGTGAACGCGGGCGCGTGGAACACGTACGTCTCGATCAACTTCACCGCGTCCGGCACGGAGGACATAACGGGCCGGTTCTTCACCGTGAGGAGCTCCACGAGCGCGCTGGGAGTCTACATCCAGAGCATGGGCAACCTCGCGATCCAGGACATCGCCCTGGTCACGCCCCGTACCCCCGCGATCTTCGTCGGCGGCGAGAGCTTCCAGATCCGCGTGTCGTACCTGAACACAGGTGGCACGAGCATCCTCGGGGTGTCCGCGGTGCTCTCCTCTACGACGACGTACATCACCTGGGGCACCGCTGGTTCGGTCACGGTTCCCGCGTTCGGGAACTCGAGCCAGGTCTTCACGATATACGTCGGGACGGCGGCTCCCAACCTGCCCGCGGTCCAGCTCGACGCGACGGCCTCTGGCACCGAGCAGTACACGGGGCGATCCGTCTCGGATGCGACGACCAGCGCGAACGACCTCGACATCTCCATCCAGGCACAGGCTAACTTGCAGATCGTGGGCATTACTGATCGCACGGCGAGCAGCCCGTACATCGGCGGCGAGACCTTCGTCATCCGTGTCGAATACAGGAACACGGGCGGAACCGCGGTCACCAACCTCGTTTCGACGGTATCCTTCAACGGCTACCTGTACACGAGCGCCAACGGGTCGTCCGTCCTCACGGTTCCCGCGACTGGCTCCCCCGTCTACCAGGACTTCTCGATCACCCTCTCCACGTCGGCGACCACCCAGAACCCCGTCATCATCGACGTGTCTTACACGGCCAAGGAGCAGTACTCGGAAAGGCCGTTGAACGGCGCGACGGGAGACACGAACGACCTCGAGGTTCCCGTGCAAGCCAGGGCCAACGTCTTCATCACGAACGTCGTGGACATGACCGTGAGTGGCCCTTACATCGGCGGCGAGACGTTCGTCATCCGGGTGAACTACCAGAACACGGGCGGCACGAACGTGCTGGCCCTCCTCACGAGCTTGAGCTTCAACGGCTACGCCCACCTTTCGAACAACGCGTCCGGCTCGATCACGGTGAGTGCCAACAACGAGTTCAGGCAGGACTTCCTCATCACGGTCGCGACGGGCGCCACGAGCATCAACCCGGCCATCATCGACGCGTCGTTCACGGCCACCGAGCAATACTCGGGCAGGCCGCTGAGCGGCGCGACGGGCGACGCGAACGACCTGGAGGTGGCGATACAGTCCAGGGCTTTGGTGTCGGTAATTAGCATCGAATACACGACGGGCGCGGGGGTCTACGTGGGCGGGATGGTCTTCAACGTCCGGGTGCGTTATCAGAATATGGGCGGCACCCTGGCACAAGGCATAGATTCCCTGTTGAACTTCAACGCGGGTGGGTACGGCTACATCACGCAGTCGAACCCCACGGTTGTCAACGTTGCTGCGGGCGGTGGAACCAACTACCAGGACTTCCAGCTCACGATATCGAGCGGTGCAACGACCGCGGGCGTGTTGATCAACGCGACGTGGTCCGGGACAGAGCAATATTCCGGCAGGGTATTGAATGGTAATGCGGGTATAAACACGTGCTCTGTCATCATCCAGGCTCAGGCTGCTGTCTCAATTACTTCTGTCGCTGTCTCGGGTTTGAATGGTCCAGGACCATATGTTGGTGGAATGAATTTCACGGTGAGGGTCACGCTCTCGAATACCGCTGGTGGGACATCGGCAACAATAGATTCAACGCTCTCCTTCGGATCTTATACCCATTTGAATTCAAGCAATCCGGCAGCTGTGCTCATTTCTCCACTTGAGGTCTACGTTCAAGAATTCACGATCACGGTAAGCACTTACGCCACCACCGCTGCTGTCACGATCACGGCGACCTGGACTGGAATAGAGTCCATCTCAGGACGGACGTTGAGCGGGGATGTGCCTGCAGACACGGTCATTGTCAATATACAATCCCAAGCAAACACTTTCGTCGACACGGTTACCGATATCACCAACCAGCCGCAATATTTACGTGGGCAGTCATTTATCGTCGAGGTCGTGGTGCGAAACACGGGAGGAACGCAAGTTACAAACGGCACCTTGAGGATCTATTTCAACCCGACAGGTGATCTCAGCCCGAATATGACGCAACATACGGGACTCTCCATCTCGGCTAGCGGATCCAGGACGCTACGGTTCAACGTGACCGTCCTACCCTCCGCGCTGCCCCGGGTCGTGACGATCAACGCCAATTTCACTTGCACAGAATCGATTTCCGGGCGTGCCCTTTCCGACAACGCTGCCACCACTCCGGACACGGTAAGTATCTTCGTGCCAGATTCGCTCCAGGTGACCGTGGTCGACATCACGAACCAGCCGGCATACGTCCGCGGGTACAACACGTTCCTCGCCCAGGTGACGATAACCAACAACGACAAGTACTTGTCCCTATCTTCCGGGACGCTGAACTTGATATACGGGAGCACTGGTTTTTCGAGCAGCCCTACAAGCTATTCTGGGATCACGATCGACGGGCAGGACTCGGTTCAGTACACCTTCAACGTTTCGATCGGCGCCGGGGCGACGACGGGATCCATCTTCATCGATGCGCGGTTCATCGCGACGAAGAACACGACGGGCTCCGTCAACGTCACCGCGACCACCACGGACACGGTCGTCGTCCAGGCCGTCTCGAACCTCGCGATCTCGAGCATCGTCTGGACGACCGGCTCGGGTACCTACGTCGGCGGCATGAACTTCGGGATACGCGTCAACTACCAGAACACCGGCGGCACGGCCGTCGTGAACGTCGATTCCCAGCTCACGTTCGGCGGGTATAGTTCCATTTCTCAGGACAACCCGTCCAGCATCACTGTCGGCGCGTCGGGGACGGGCTTCCAGGACTTCACGGTCACGCTGTTCAGCAGCGCGACCCCCGCCGTGGTCACGATCGGGGCGCTGTGGTCCGGAACCGAGCAGTATTCCAACCGCCCCGTCTCCGGGAACCAGGGTGCGAACACGCTCAGCGTGACCGTCCAGTCCCAGGCGGCCGTGTCGATAACGAACATGGCCGTCTCCGGTTCCAACGGCCCCGGGCCCTACGTGGGTGGCATGAGCTTCACGGTCACGGTCACCTTCGGTAACACGGGCGGGACGTCGGCGACGGTCGACGCGACCCTCTCGTTCGGCTCGTACACGCAGCTGTCCCAGGACAATCCTGGGAGCGTCCTCGTCGCGGCAGCCGGAACGCAGGATCAGGCGTTCTCGGTGGGCGCGTCCGCAGCAGCCACGACCGCCGTGGTGGTTATAAACGCCACGTGGTCAGGCACGGAGACGATCTCCGGGCGGGCCTTGAGCGGGAACGCGGGATCGAGCGCGACGAGCGTGAGCATGCAGTCCCGCGCGGCGATCTCGATCACGAACATCGCATACACGAACGGCACGGGCACCTACGTGGGCGGTATGGCCTTCACGGCGCGGGTCACGTTCGGTAACACGGGCGGGACGGCGGCGACGGTCGACGCCACGCTCGTGTTCAACAGCGGCACGTACATGTTCTTGAGCCAGAGCGATCCTGCTGGCGTTTCCGTCGCGGCTGGAGGCACGCAGGTGCAAGACTTCCTGGTCAGCGTCTCGGCGGCGGCTACCACGGCGTCGGTGACGGTCAACGCCACCTACACCGCGACCGAGGCCATCTCCTCCCGTGCATTCGCCGGGAACGCGGGCGGCTCCGTCGTGTCCGTCAGCATCCAGTCCCGCGCCCAGGTCTCCATCACGAGCGTCCAATACACCAGCGGTTCCGGCACCTACGTGGGCGGCATGTCGTTCACGGTTCGGGTTTCCTTCTCGAACACGGGCGGCACCCTCGCGCAGAACGTCGACTCGGCGCTGACCTTCGGCGGCTACACAGGACTGACCCCCTCGGATCCCGTGGCGGTGAGCGTCGCTGCAGCCGGCAGCGCGAACCAGGACTTCACGATCACGGCGTCGGCCGGCGCGTCGACGGCGGCGGTGACGATCACGGCGACGTGGACGGGCACCGAGGCCATCTCGGGCCGCTCGATGAGCGGCGATACGCCCGCCGACACGCTCGTCATCAACATGCAAGCACAAGCGAACGTGGCCATCACGTCGCTGGCGGTCACGACCCCGCGTGCGGCACCCGGTCCCTACGTCGGCGGGGAGTCCTTCACGCTGCGCGTCACGTTCGGCAACACGGGTGGCACGGTGGCCACGGTCGACGCGACGCTGGACGACGGCTCGTACTCGGGGCTCACGTTCGGCAACCCAGGTTCGGTTGCGGTGGCGGCGGGCGGCACGCAGGCGCAAGATCACGGGATCTCGTCTGCGACCGGCGCGTCGACGGCGGCGGTGACGATCACGGCGACGTGGAC
>JAFGBX010000007.1 GCA_016932935.1 Promethearchaeota archaeon
CGCGCCACGGCACGCATGACCTTCATGTAGGGCGCGTGCTCGAGACGGTTGATGCCGATCGTGTCGAAGTCGACGAAGAACACCCTCCGCCCGAGCAGGACATTCCGCGCGATGTTGAGCTTGACGAGGTCCATCCGCGTCAGCGTCCCCACGCGCTCTTTGACGGCGAGTCCGAGGCCGGAGGCGTCCACGAGTGCCCGCATCGAAACACCCTCGGGCAACGCTCCCCGGCCGCGCCCGGCGAGCGAACCGGCGAGCAGCTGGGCGACCCTCCGCCCGGCGCTGCCCTGCGGGGGCGTCGCGTCTATCGCGCAGGCATCGCCCGGGGCGGCAGGTTTGCCGAATATCCGCATTTGGCCCACCGCTGGTGCCCCTGCACCGCCGCCGGGCATGCACGCGAGCGCCGAGACGAGGGTGCTCCCGGACGAGCCCTCCACGGCAATGCCGGCCACTCGCCCCCTGGGCAGCTTGAAGCCGATGATCCTTGCCAGCCCGGGCACCTCGACACCGGAGACGTCGAGCACCTGGTATTCCTGGGCCAACTTGCCATCACCCTTCCAGGCCCTGGTGCACAGCTCGTCGAGGATGGCAACGACGTGGAGGTTGCCGGTGGGCTCCCATGCCTTCAGCGCAGAGAGCTCCGAAACATCTTGCAGGCCCGCGCGCTGGAGCAAGTCCCTGGGAACCTCGACCCGCGGGGCGACGGGGTAGCGCGCGTAGTCGACGGACACCTCCAGGGAGGTGTCTTGCAGGTGCAAGAGGGCGCCCTGCCGGAAGTCCCCGGGGCGGCCTGAGGTCTCGTAGGCCGCCTCGACCAGGCCCCTCTCCTTGTTGAGCAGGTCCATCGCGCTGTCGATGTACGCGAGCCTGAAGCGATCTATCCGGTCGAGGACCGTGAACGGGTCCACGTACACCCCGCCCTCGAGATACTGCAGGTTGTGCTGGACGTCGAGGACGATCTCGTTCACCGGGAGCACCTTCGAGATGATTGAGAGCGTGACGGGGTGCTTCGGGTGCTGCTTGGGAAAGAAAAGAGCTTCCATGTAGGCCCGGTCAGTCTGGAACTCGACGAAACCCGCGACACCGAAGGTTCCCCCGCTGAACGTGAGCCAGCACGGCATGCCGGCCCGCCGGATGGCATCCACGATGCGCTTCCGCAGCCCGGAAGGGTCGACGACGCTCACTTGTCGATCACCGCCTCCAAGCTCTTGTAACGGAAATAGTCCTCCATCTCCACGTCGACTTGCATGAGGGCCTTGACCGCGTCCTTGCCGAACTTGTCCACGATTTGCTCCTTGACCCGCCCCATACCTTCGTCCGAGAAGGCGATGAAATGCTCACCGTCCTTCTTCTCCAGGACGCTGTCGATGCCCTCGAGTGCTCGGAGGGCGGGAAGCGCGTTCTCTTGCTTCCCGGAGAACTGCAGCGCGATGGCCCGCCCGCCCCCGGGCAGCAGGCGCAACAGCGCGGCCGGGTTGCCGTAGTCGACCATCCCCCTCTTGCGCCCGAAGATGGCCACCTTGTCGCAGTACCGGCTCTCCTCCGGGTAGTGCGTTATCACGATGAACGTCGTTCCGAACTGCTCGTTCAGCTCCACCAGCCTGAGCCACAGGCCCTCCCGCACGACCGGGTCGAGACCGGACGTCGGCTCGTCGAGGATGCACAAGGTTGGATCGTGGATCAGCGCGATGGCAATGCTCACGCGCCTCTTCTGGCCGCCGGAGAGGTTCTTGACTTGTTCATCTGCCTTATCGGCAATGCCAAGGTTGCGGAGCAGTTTCTCGCCCCGCTTGACGATCTCCTTCTCGAACAGGCCGTACTGCTCCCCGAAGTAGACCAGGTTCTCCATGACTGTGAAGTTGAGGTAGACTTTGCTGAGGTCTTGCGGCACGTAACCATATAGGGGGCGCAGCCGCCGCGACGATCGACGCACGTTGACGCCGTACATGAGGTTCGTGCCCGTGAACGAGCGCATGCCGAGCAGGGCCTTCACGAACGTCGACTTGCCTGCGCCGGACTCGCCAAGCACGCCGAGGATCTCGCCTTGCTCGATCGTGAGCGAGACTTTCTCGACGATGCGCTTCCCGCCCGCGGAGATCGACAGGCTGCTCACCTGGATGGCCGGCACGGCCGAGCCGTAGACGATCTTCTCGATGGAACGTGACCGGGAGCTCCGGACGAGCAACAACCCGAGCTTTTCGAAACCCTGGCCCAACCCACGGGCGACCAGGATGACGGCGAGCAGCAAGATGACCACGACGAGCATGGCCGTCCACGGCGCCGGGTCGAACGTCTGCACCCTCGTGATCCAGCCGAGCAGCTCGATCCCCAGCGGGATGTTCCGCAGGTCCGAGCCGAAGAGGGGGATGTCGCCGAACCCGTGGTTGATCGTGTCCAGGCACAGCCCGGTCCACAGCAGCATCATGAGCCAGCTGTCGGGCGCGTAGGCCTGGTCGTGCAAGCTGGTGGCGCCGTAGTAAGTGAAGGCGAACATGGCCACCCCGCCGAGGTACTCGGCGAAGAACGGGGCCAGGAAGAAGCCCCCGGCGTCCGTCTGTGCCTGGCGGATGAACTCGACCGCCGACACGACGGAATGGGGGCCCGCGCCGAGCACGTCGAGCAGCTCGAGCGCGTGGTAGGTGCCGACGATCTCGCTCTTAAACGCGAGGACGCTGCTGAAGCCCCCGTCCGCGTTTTGCAGGGACTTCACCCACAAGACGAGGGCCGACCTGTTGTAGGTCGTGAGACCCTCGAAGTCGACGTTCAAGTTGAGGGCGCGGACGCCGCGCATGGCGAGGATCGCCCAGTACGAGGTCTCCACCGCGGAGAGGTTCTCGTTGATCGTGTTGTTGAGGATCCCCTCGTACAGCTCGATCGCGCCGCCAGAGAACATGCCGAGGACGCTGCCGAGGTCGTCCCCGATCTTGAAGCCACCATCGTCCATCTGTCTGTCGAGCACGTAGTCCACGTTCTTCTCGAGGCGGGTGACGTTCCCGCTCGCCTCCGTGCTCTCGAGCATGCGGAGGATGTCGACGGCGAGGTACGTCCCCTTCAAGGAGCTCCCCAAGTGTGGATCCAGCCCGTAGCCGCCGTCATCGTCGTTGTAGCACTGGCCGACGAAGGCGATGATGTTCGAGGGGGAGATCAGGCTGGCGTCGATGCCGTGTTCGCTCAGCGTTACCAGGGTCGCTTGGAGGTCCTGCCCCGCGCTCACTAGCGACCGGAGGCCGTCGTGTATCGCCGGGAGGGTGACGGAGCCGAACAGCGAGTTGAGCGACCGGCGGTCGACGAGCCACGCCCTATAGCCGGGCGTCTCCACCGAGAAGTTGTATCCGGTGATGTTCCACGAGTGGAACGCCTCCCATCCCGACGCGAAGTCGGACGAGTTCGACGCCGGAACCGCCCCGAACCCGCCGTCCGGGTTCGCGCAGCTCGAAATGAAGGAGTCGCAGCCGCCGGGATCCTGGCTCGGGTATCCGAGGGCGTCGAGGCCCGCCAGGCAGTAGTAGGTGCCCTGGAGGTTGGCGAGATCCAGTGACGAGGAACTGTAACCCCCGGATCCAGGGTTCTGCAAGGAATCGAAGAATGCCCGGAAAAGCGGTGCCTCCGTCCCGTTGATCGGCCGGTTGATCAGCGCCCGCACCCGCAGGCCCGCGTAGGTCGACCTGGCGTCGGGAACGAGGCCCCCGTCCGAGAACCGGTAGGCGAGGGAGCCGGCCGTGACGAGCATCGACGCCGTGTAGTTGTATATCGCTGCCTCGTGGGCGGCGATCCACGGCTGGTCGTAGCGGTCGAGCAGCTCCAGGGCCTGCCAGGTCGAGACCATGTCGGGTTGGCCGGCCTTGGCCTTGGCGGAGAACCCGCCCGCTTCGGGCACGTAGCTGCCGTTGAGGAAGTCAAGCAGCCAGCCGGTCTTGTTCTCGTTGGTGATGTAGATTTTCTGGTTCACGTACCGGTAGTACTCGTTGGTGCGGTTGAGGAACGAGGCGTTGAGGCTGGCGATGGTCTCGACCACCTTGTACGTGTCTTCCATGTTGCCCAGCAAGGCGACGTCCGAGAACCCGCCCTCCCCGGGGGTCTGCCTCGCCCAGATGTAGTTGACCACGCCTTGCACGTCCTGGACGAGCGGGTCGCCGATGGCCTGGACCAGCGGCGCGACAGTGACCGCCCGGTAGACGTTGTCGATAGACGTCTCGATGAAGAGGCCATCGTCGTTCTGGAACCGGAGGGCAGCCCCCGCCATCTCCCGCTGCATCTCGCTGACCTCCTCGTCCGCCAGGAAGACGCTGGGGTGGATGTTGATGGCGACGATTGCCACGAGCGGGACGGCGAACAACAGCACGCCCATGAGGAAGCCGCGCAACTTCTTCTGCGTGAGGCTGCTCATGCGCCGCACCTTCTGCCCCTTCATGGTCGCTCCCCCTCCCTTTCCTCCTCGATCTGGATCCTGAGCTGGAAGTACCGCCGGAACGAGGCCCGCTCCCGCGTGACCTCCTTGATCCCGAGGCCGCCGGCCACGAGTCGCTCGAGCAGTCCCGCCGAGGCGCCCTCCACGTCGTCCATAAAGATCTCGACCGTGTCGTTGCCAGCCCGCATGACGTGCTTCACGCCGGGCTCCCTGGTGATGGCACGGAACCCGCGGTTGTCGAGCCCGGGCACGACGATCTTCAAGATGTTCCCCTGGGATGGCAGCGAGCGGATGAGGTTCTGCGGGGTGTCGTGCTCGAGCAGCTTCCCCTGGCGGATGATCGAGACCGTGTCGCAGATCAAGGCAGCTTCGAGATCGTGCGTGATGATGACCATAGTCGTGCCAAGCTGCCGGTTGAGCTTCTTGAGATAGTTGAGGATGTCGTACCGTTTGCTCGCATCGACGCCCGTGGTGGGTTCATCGAGGAACAAGATGCCGGGGTCGTGGATCAGCCCGATCGCGATGCTCACGCGCTTCTTCTCGCCACCGGACATGGTCTCGACCCTGTGCCGCCACGTGTCCTGGGGGACGTCGAGGATCTTGAAGTACTTCTCGGCCAGCTCGGTCGCCCTCGCGTCCGGGATCCCGTAGGCCGCCGCGAAG
>JAFGBX010000064.1 GCA_016932935.1 Promethearchaeota archaeon
CCGAACCAGCGCTCGGAGTGGTGGTGTCGACCCCGACCTCGATGGCCTTTGTAGATTTTACGATGTTGGTCGACCGGTTCACGTGGAACTCGAGCGTGGTGCTGTTCCCGAACGTGTTCTTCCGCACGGAGAGGCTCTCGAACTGGTACACCCCGCCAACGTCCAGGCCTTCGTAAGCGTCCATCCGATCCGCCCAGAACACGACGAACGCGGAGCCGGACTCGTCGGCGACCCGAACCCGCGCCACGGCCCCCTCGCTCCCGTCCTTCTTCGTGAACGTCCTGGGCGGGAACTTCTCTTGCACCCTCGCCGTGAAGCTCGCGAACGTCGCCGCATCGGACACCGACCCGATCGACGTGGCGTTCGACGCGCTCGGCGCAGCGTCGACGGGGGGGAAGGCCGCCTCGTCGATTCCGTCCGGCTTCGGCCTTAACATGCCCCGGTTGTCGACGTGGACTTCCACCTTTCCATCCCTTCCGATCTTAGTATAAGCGTTGAAAACGCCGATGATGGCGCCGTGCTTTATGGAAGCCTCCACCAGGTTTGCCCTCTGATCCCAACATGAAACGCGAACCTGGCCCGTGGCGTCCTTCAAGGTGATCGATGCCACCGCCCCCTTCCGGCCGTCCTTCTTCTGGAATTCATGTGGCGGGGTAATGGCCGCCACCCTCCCAACCACGACTATGCTCCTCATGCCGTCGATCAGGTCCTTGATCCGCACGGCGGAATCCGCCCCGGAAGCATCGCCCGGGGATCCGGGGTCTGGCTGGTGCGCGTTGACCTTCACGCCGAGCTTGTCACCGATGATGAGTGCAGCACCGACCTCCGTGAGTAGACCATTAAAGCCCGCGATGGTATCGTCGATCTTTTTCCTGATCTCCTCGCGGGACAGGCCGGTTTGAGACACGATGGTTCGTATGACCTCCTCCAACGAGATGTTCTGGCTCAAGCGTGGCGACCTCCTAGGTTATGCTGATGTCTCCTATCCCGGCGGCGTTTAAGACGACGGGCATGTATTAATTTGCTAACAAGCAAGTGGGGAGATAAAAGGGAAGCGGGACTCGCGAATTTCTAAAAAAACCGCTCATAAGCCCGCCTGGAGGAGCAAGAAGTGGATGCCGTACCCGACGCAGAAGGACGCGATGACCACCGAGATGATGGTGAACTTGAGCGACAGCTTCTTTTCGGATTCAACGTGGAGCACGACGAGCACGAGCAATATCGCCGCCACGATGATGAGCAGCCAGCCAAGGATGTCGTACATGCCTTCTTCACCGGGTGTTCGCGAACATCCAGCACGAATGCGTGAACAATTATATAACTTGTGGTACAGAGAATTGGGAATAGGGGGGGGGAATTTACCAGACCCTCGCCTTTCCCTCAAGGAACATCTTCCGGACGCCCATCCAGTCGTCCAGGACGGACTGGGCGACCTCCTTGCTCAACTTCTCCAGTTTATTGAAGTCCGCGTTGGGGGCGACCTTGACCTCGATGTCGCCGAGCCACGGATCGTTGATCGGATGGCCGATCTGGCTGAGGAGGCGCACGTAGACCTCGATCGCGTCGCCCTTGGCTTCCGCGACGATCTTCCGGGCGATCTCGTTGCTCATGATCGAGTAGATCTTGCCCACGTGGTTGATCGGGTTCTTCCCCGCGGCCGCCTCGAGCGTCTGCGGGCGGCCGTTGGTCGGCGTGATCAGGCCAGATGCGCGGTTGCCCCGACCCACGACGCCGTCGTCGCCATTCTCGGCCGAGGTGCCCGTTATCGTAAGGAAGTAAACTTCCTTGTCGAGGATGTCCCCCGTGTTCACGTTGACGATGACCTTCTTTTTCGGGATGATCTTGGCGGCGAGATCCTGGACGGCGTTCTTGACCATGTCCCGGGCATTGACGTATGCGGCCTTGTCTGGGCAGTACTTCGAGACCATCGCGTTGCAGACCGTGACGTTCACCTCGTCGCCAAGCCGGTGGGTCATGACCTTGATGTCCTCGCCGGACGCGGGGCACTTGTCCTTGAACTTGTCGCTGTTCAAGAGCAGCTCTGCCTCGAGCGTGATCTTCTCCGCATCGGAGAACGGTGCGAAACCGACTCCAAAACTCGTGTCGTTGGCGAGTGGGGTAGCCGAGACCCCGGCATCGAACACGCCGACGAGATCCAGGGAACCGGGACGCAAGACGTGGTCGATGTTGCATTGCGTGTCGGGGTCGAGGTTCCTGAACGTCTTCTTGATGACGTCACGCACCGTGTCGACTACGATCGTGCCGATGGGGATGTAGTGGATGCTGCCCTTGACCATGACCTGGTTGGTCGCGCGGCCGATGGCGAGGAACTTCTGGAGTTCGACGATGTCTCCACCGCCA
Organism: Promethearchaeota archaeon; assembly: GCA_016932935.1. Lineage (GTDB taxonomy): Archaea > Asgardarchaeota > Lokiarchaeia > Sigyniarchaeales > Sigyniarchaeaceae > Sigyniarchaeum. The sequence goes on from JAFGBX010000064.1 coordinate 2,362, forward strand.
AACCGCGGCTTGGCGATGCCTCCGATTATGGAGAACTTGTCAACGTTGTGGTGGAACACCTGGCCGAAGTTTTCGAGGTAGTACTTAGACAGCGCCCGAGAGATGGCCTCGGCACACTCGTCGGACACGGAGTCGGGGTGACCCTTGCCCTTGCGCTCGACCATCTCCGGATTCTCGGACTTTTCGATGGGTGGAAGTGCGGACTTGGTTACTTTCAAGACCATAGCTCTTACCAGCATGTAGGGAGTGGGTATCGAAAATGGATGATTGGTGGAGTGCTTAAAAAAATAAAAATCTTGCCCGAAAGGAAGGATCTTAATAAGAAAACGTCGCACGTCAATTAACGGCGTGCTTCGCTTGAAAGCTCCGCGCCTCCTCCCAACTAGGCTGCCCGCTCGTCGCCCCGAGGTGTTGGACCTTCAAGGCTGCTGCCGCGTTCGCGAGCGAAGCAGCCGCCTCGACGTCGAGTCCCTTGATCACGTGCGCCGTGATGAAAGCGGCGCAGAACGCGTCCCCCGCGCCTGTCGTGTCCGATACCCTCACCTTGTAGGCAGGGATACGCTCTTGGCTCGTCGGCGTCGTGACGAGGCATCCTTCGCCCCCGAGGGTCATGACGACGAGCCTCGGCCCCCAACCGAGGAACTTCCTCGCCGCGGCCTTGATGTCAGGTTCCCCGGTGAGCGTTCTCGCGCCCTCCTTGTTCGGGAGCAGGATGTCGACTTCATTGATGATGGGCCTGAGGGCCGCCTGGCCTCGCACGGCGATCTGCTTCTCGAGGTCGAGGGATACCGTGATGCCTCGCCGCTTCGCGATCCGCAGGCACTCGACCGTGAGGTCTTCATGGATCGCCGTCGTGTGCAGCGCCTTGGCCTTCGAGAAGTATTCCTCCTTGATGTCGGCCGGGGCGAGCTTGGTGGTCTGCATGTAGGGCGATTGGATGATGATCTTCTCCCCCGAGTCCTTGGCAACCATGATGAAGTTCACGGGGGACTTGTCCTTGCGCTTCACGAGCGACGCGTCGATGCTTGCCTTCTTCAATCCCTCGAGCAGGAACGTGCCGTAATCGTCGTCGCCGACGGCCCCGAGGAAGCCCACGTCCACCCCGAGCCTCGCAGCACCCGATAGGAAGTTGGCGGTGACGCCGCCCGTGAAGAAGTTCTGGCTCAACGCGTCGATCTTCTCGTCCGGTTGGGGAAAGTGGGGGATCTCGTCGACCCAATCGAGTGCTATCTCGCCCAGCCCGACGAGTTCGGGGGTTCGCGTCATGGCAATCCCTTGTGGGTGTTTCGTGGTGCAAGACCAGGATTCAATAAGGACAAATAGGTTCTCGGGGATATAATTTTACGAGATAAACGTTGCGCTGCGGTAGGTGGAACCCCATCGGGCCCGCGGGATGAATGTCGCCATGGACATAAAGGAACGAAAGAAGCAACTACTCGACCGTCTCGAGAAATCCGGCTACATCGCCACGAGGTTCGTCCGCCAGGCGATGGAGAACGTGCCGAGGGAGGACTTCCTCCCGGAGGAGTTGCGGTCGTCCGCGTACGAGGACCGGCCACTCAGCATCGGGCTGGGCCAGACGATATCGGCACCGCACATGAACGCCATGATGTGCTCAGGGTTGAAGCTGGAGGGCGCGACGCCCTTGAAGGTGCTCGAGATCGGCACCGGCTCCGGGTACCACGCGGCATTGTGCGCCGAGGTGTTGAAGCTTTCCGGAACCGGTGGCCACGTCTACACGATCGAGCGAATAGAGGTACTAGCCCAAGAAGCCAAGGACAAGTTGGAAAAGGCCGGGTACAAAGACTTGGTGACCGTCATCGTTTCGGACGGCACGCTCGGACATCCCGCGGAGGCCCCTTACGACCGGATCCTGGTCACCGCGGCAGCTCCACGCGTGCCACGGGCCCTCGTGAACCAGCTGGCCGAGGGCGGGATCATGCTCATCCCCGTGGGCGAGAAGAGCGGTCACCAGACGCTCTGTGAGGTCTCGAAGAGCGGGGGGAAGGCGGCCCAGAAGGACGTCTGCGGGGTGGTCTTCGTCCCCCTCATCGGCGAGGACGGCTTCTCCAAGTGAAGGAGGCGCAAGTTAACATGGACAATGAAACGGGGCTCTACATCGCCGGCATGAAGTCGCAGAGTTTCGTAGACGAGCCCGGGAAGACGGTCGCCATGATCTACCTGCAAGGCTGCAACTTCAACTGCGGGTTCTGCCACAACTCGGCGCTCATCCCCATGTTCACGAGGGAATCGAAGATGACCTCGGTGGAGCAGCTGCTCGAGAGCCTTGCCGACAACTTCTTGATAGACGGCGTCGTGTTCACGGGCGGCGAGCCGACGCTCCAGCCAGGCATCGTCGACTTCGTGAAGGCGGTCAGGGCGAAGATCCCATTCGTCGGCGTCGACACGAACGGTTCCAACCCGGCACGGCTCGCGGCGGCGTCGCCCCACCTGGACCGGGTCGCGATGGACTTCAAGACCTCGCTCGACAACTACCCGCGCGTCGTCGGCAAGGACGTGAACGTCGACAAGGTGCGGGAGAGCATCGACCTCCTTTGTGCACGATCCCGCGAGTTCGGGCGAGTCGAGTTCCGCTTGACGTACGCCCCGCCCGCCATCACGGTCGACGACGTCATGGCGGTCGCAGACCACCTGATGCAAGCGGGCTTTTCAGGAAACCACGGGAGCCGTTTCGTGATCCAGCAGTACCTGGGGAGCGACGGGGTGCGGGAGGCGAACCGGAAGTCTTACGAGACGGTCGTGGTCGACAAGCTGCGGATCATCGCTACTAACGTGAAGGAGTTCCAAATCCCGGTGGCGATCCGCTGCCAGGAACTAGGGTACTTCGTGGTATGACAAGTCACGAGCGAGGACAGAAGGAAGCATGAGCCTTGACAAGTTCGTAAAACCCGACAAGAAGAAGGAGGGGGAGGAGGGCAGGAAGGGGCCAGAAAAGCAGCCCACGAAGCCCGCCACGTCGAGGGGATCGAAGCCGAAAAAGCCGGCCACGAGAGCACCGGTTAAGAAGAGGGCAACACGGGCCGAGTTCGAGGAAGACGGTGGCGAGGTGGAGGGCGGGACACTTGCCGAAGCGGATCATGCCGGCGGGGATGCGGTGGGCACCACTGCCCCGCGGGAGTCCGCCTTGAGGGCCATGGGCCTGGAAAAATACGTCCTCACCTGCCCCGCCTGCAAGTTCAAGCGGGAGCTGCACGTCTCGGGCGAGCTGAAGCCACACCAGCTGATTTGCAGGAAATGCGGTGGAACCATGAAGGCCGGCAAGAAGGCTTGAACCGGCGGGACGGGGCTTGGCGAACAAGGACGACCCTCACACGACGAACGGGTACTGGATGCTCTTCCTCGTCCCGTCGATCGTGATCTTCCGCGTGAGAATGCCCTTTCGAACCGCCGCGAGCCGCTTGTCCACTGCGGACGCGGGGATGGCGATGTCGCTGATCGTGTATGCATTCTCGATGGTGGCCTCCTTGAAGTTGGCCGCCTCCTTTTTCATGTCCGGGAGCATCGAATCGATGATTGCAGCCAACGTGCCAGCGTCGTTGAGAAACTTGGCCGTGCTGAACTTGATCGCCTTGGCGATCTTGTCCGTTTCGTTTTCTTCTTGGTCCCCCTTTCCAGCGCCTTTCTTTGGGCGCGGAACCTTCGGGTTCACTTTGAAAGATGCCGTGGTGTCCCCGCTGTCCGACAAGGACAGGAGGATGTACCCACGCCGTTGGTCGAAAACATCATAGATCTTGTTAAGCTCCGCTTTCGTCCAGTCGCCGGTGAAGTCCAGTATCCAGTTGTTCTTCTTCTCGTCCATCATGACCTGGTCTTGCTTCGATGCGGGTATCACCTCTCCCATCACGGGCCGCGGGTCTTCGAACGCCGTGATGTTCCCCTCGACACTAACCGAGCCCGACTTGATCGCCGAAAGCACTAGGAGGCCGAGGATGTTCTCGTAATCGAGTCCGGCCTTGACCGTGATGCTCTTTCCCTTGCGGGAAATCTTCGCGGTCGGCCCTTCGAACGTTCCTTTCGAGTAACGCACGAACCGGTTGTGCACGGGCTTGGTGGTGGATAGATCCGCGCCCTTGGCGGAGACGATCCTGGCGAGATAGTGCTCCATGATGATCGAGGATCAGCTGCGCCGTTCAAAAGAATTGCTGTTAGCGTGCTCGGGCGGATCATGGGGCCGCGCGGGGGAGGAACGACTCGAGCGTCCGCTGCGACCGGATGTAAGGCAGCAGCTGGCTCTTGGCGAGCCAGTACCGGAGCGGTACTTGGAGGCCGGGGGCGATGGCCGCGAGCACCTCTTTGAGGCTCGAGAACTTGCGCGGCGGGCGTGCCAGCGCGTCTCGAACGGCCTGCCTGATCACCCAGACCCCGAGGGGCATGAGGTACTGCTCGTTGACCTCCCGGATGACGATGACCGCCGCCTGGCGCTTGATGCTCGTGAGGTACTCCGCGACGCCGAGGCGGGCAGAGTAATAGGCACCGGTGATGTTCGACGCGTACGTCGTGCGGCCGTCCGAGAGCTCGTGGTCTTGCACGATCACGTAGCTCTTGTCCCGGTCAAAGAGGCGCCAAATACTATGGGGACTCCAGCATTCCATCATCTCGTACACCCACGGCCGCGGCACGAAGATGATGTGGAACGAGTTGCCGAGGTAGCTGCTCTCGTGCAGGAGGTGCTCGCCGAGCTCGGGGAAGGACTTGACGCGCTCGATCAGGCTCTTGGACACCGTGTCGTCCGTCGCGGTGATGGCCCAGCGGGTGGGGACGAGCTTGCGGTTTTCCTCGATGCCGAGCAGGCCTGCCGAGAGGATGCGGTAGATGTCCGAGACCGGGAGGTGGCCGTCCGCGTAGAGATACTTCGAGATGGCCTCGGACGCCTTGAGATCCGTGTCAGAGACCGCGTAGTCGACCTTCCTGTGCACCCTCGGGTTCTCCGTGATCGCGAGCCGCTGGAGCGAGCCCGACGGGCCGTTGGGCGCGGCGTGGTCGTCGACTTGGACGTTCACGTGCAGTTTCTCCACGGCGATCTCCGTGGCGACGGGTTTCTCGGCCATTGCGATCTGCTGGCTCAAGCCGAGGATCCTGTCGCTGGCCCCCTTTTCCTTCACGTAAGCGGGGTGCGTGGTCCGGATGAGCGAGCTGCGGAACTGCACGACCTCCATGAGCTGCTTGTGGGTACTAGCCGGCGACCCCGGCACGAGCCATTGCTCGGGCGCGTCCATGTCGTGTACCTCGAGGGGGCTGTCGAGCGAGTGGGGGAGCATCGGCCCGATCGACACGCGCGGGTAGCCGCTGTGGCCGACGAAGAAGGATGGAGGGGACGCGGAGGCGATCTCGAGGCAGCCACCCCGTCGCTCCAGGAGGTCAGTGGTGAAGCTCACCGAACGGAGCACGGCGTGCTTCGCGAGGATGGGGCACGGGTTCTTCCCGCAAAGATTCCTCGAACCCTTGCAGCGTAGGCATAGCCCTTCCGGTGTGTTTGGACGAACCATTCAAATCATCCTTCGGCGTTTCCCTATCGAATCGGATTGTGCATCGGGGTTTGGAAGCATTCGCGGGCGGCGTCCAATGGATCCTACGCGATGGGCGGTAATAACCTTCGCTAGTGCCCCGAATTTCTGTACGAGGTAGCGGCGTGGCGCACCTCCACCTTTCCCGACGCGCTCGACACGTATTTTAAGTCACACAACAATGATCGAATCGGAGCAACCGTTCTGTTGCCAGCAATCCAAGTCCGATGCCGTCCTAGCATCGGCATACCAGACAAACACCACGAGAGATGAACACATGTCCTCCGAATTCCTAGACTTCCTAGGAACCTCCAAGAAGGGGTCGCTCGACGAGAAGCTGCAGCGCGTCATGGAGACCATGGAGGTGCTGTCGTCGATCGTCGGGGACAAGCTGCCGACGATCATCAACCAGCAAATCCAGGGCCTGCAGCAGCAGATCGACGCCATCAACGCCCGGCTGAACTCGGGCGGAGGGGGCATGGGAGGCGCGCCGCTACCACCGGGCATGGGAGGCGCGCCGCTGCCACCTGGCATGGCCGGGGCGCCGATGCCACCGGGGATGAACGGCGCGCCGATGCCACCGGGGATGGGCCCGCCGCCGCCAGGCGGGCCGCCACCGCCGCCCGGCCCGCGCCCCGCGGGCGGCGGGCCGATGTCGCTCAAAGCAAGCATTATGGACGAGCTGAAGAGCTTGCTCGCGAAGCGGCGCTCCGAGTGATCCACGCGCGCCCCAACTTTTTCTTGTTCTCGCCTTCCCCGCCGACCCGGTGATGGTATCACACGAGGCACACGCGGGTCATATCCCGCTTCATTACCACGCTGGCGCCACCTCTGCCAAGCAAGAACATTCCAAGTGAAGCATATGGCAGACATGCAAGGCGCGGTCGAGAAGCACCTCAAGGCGGCTATGACGAAGATCATCGGCATCAACCAGATGATCGTCTCGAGCAAGAGATCTGGCGACGTGATAGCGGCGGCCTCGAGGTTCGCCCGGAAGGAGAACATCGAGAACGTCGCGGCGCTATCCAGCACCCTCTACCAGCTCTCCCAAGCGAGCGCGAGGGCCCTCGATTCGAGCATCTTCGAGTTCGCCACGGGCGAGAAACTGTTCACGGTCATGGGCGACGACGTGATCCTCTCCGCGGTGTCGGACGCGTCCGTCCAGATGGGCATCAGCCGCATGTACCTTAAGAAGTTCGCGGACGGCATCGACAAGGCCTACAAGAAGGCCCAGGCTTCCGTCGAAACCGAGTCCAAGGACGACGAGCTCGCCAGCATATTCCGATCCTTGTCGGAAGGCCAGTGAGCCCTTCCCGCTCCCCGTCATCGCGGGCCTCCCGGATCGTTACCGTTACTTTTATCTTGATTTGTACTGAACAATGCTTAAAACACCACATCCACGATTCACACGTCTTGAGGGACAAAACATGCCGATCGATTCGCACGCTGACCTCCTCACCCTCGCGAAGGCGGAAGGCGAGATCGGGAGGTTCTACAAGCAGTTCTCGAGCATCGAGAAGAAACTCGCGGACCTCAGGGAAAGGCTCGCCCAGGAATACGACTCTCTCGTGAAGGTCAAGTCGGAGGCCAAGCACTTCCTGGAGGAGCAGGCCAAGAAGATAGAGGACATCGCGTTGATCAAGGGGGAGAACACGGGTGTCGACAAGTCCAAGGTCGACAAGGCAGAGATGGACCTGTACCGGAAGGAGGCCGCGAGCTTCGACGAGGACGTCAAGTACTGCATCGCGCTCTCCGAGGCGATCAAGACGTCCACGTTCCAGGCCAAGAACATGATCGAGAAACTCGCCGCCATCGGCCAGGGTTACGAGATCAAGGGCGACGCCCTCCAAAAGTTCATCAAGGCCGACCAGAGCCTGTTCGAGAAGAAGGACAAGCTCAGCGACAAGAAGGGCGCCATGGAGGAGGCCAAGGCGGCCGCGGGCCGCGCGTTCGACCAAGCAAAGGCCGACATCACGCGCCGCCGCGACGAGTACGTCAAGGAGCTGGAGAAGTTCAACAAGCAGTTTAACGACTTTTGCGAGAAGATGAAGGTATAGGCCGGGCTCACCCCCCGGCGCTCTATCCCCACTGATTGCCATGGCACGAGATCCCACGACCGGGCACGAGTTCATCAGCCACCCGGCCGACATCCAGGTCGCCGTGTGGGCGCCGACGCTCGAAGCATTGTTCCGGGAGACCGCACTCGTGCTTGCTCGCCTAATGGTGCCTGGGCCAGAGATCGCGCTCGACCGGGAGATCGAGGTCGTCACCGAGGCAGAGGACGTCAAGTCGGCCCTGTTCGACTGGCTCACCGAGGTGTTGTTCTACTCGGACTCGGAGCTGTTCGTGCTTGGCGACGTTGACGTGAGGTCGGTCGAGTCGCTCCCCGGGGGGAGGTACCGCGTCACGAGCACGTTCAAGGGCGAAGCTTTCAAGAAGGGGCACCACGTCTCTGGCACGGAGGTGAAGGCCATCACCTACTCGTACATGACCTTAGAGAGGGAAGGCGAGGGGGGGTACCGGCTCGAGATCATCTTCGACATCTGACCCGGCCCGGATGCGATGGTGGAGGATTGAAAGGAAATGGGCGACGTCCACACGTCCCTCGCCGACCGCTTCAAGGGCACGCTCGTCGGCCTGGGAGCTGGCGACGCGTTCGGCGCGCCGTTCGAGTTCTTGAAGACGCGGCGGATCGCCGAGCGGTTCGGCGGGAAGGTGACCGAGTTCCTGGACACTGGAGGCGTCGCGGGCCCCGGCGAGTTCACCGATGACACGCAGATGGCGTGGTGCATCGTCGAGGCGATCCTGGAGGCCGGGGACGTGGATCCCGGTGTCGTGACCGCCCACTTCTTGCGATGGCTAGACTCGAGGCCGCCCGACGTCGGCCTGCTCACCCGCCAGGTGCTCGTCTCGATAAAGGCGGGCCGGCACTGGTCGGCCGCGGCGAGGGAGATCTGGGAGGCCGAGGGCGGGAACGACCCGAGACGGAACCCCCGTGCCGGCAACGGCTCACTCATGCGCTGCGCTCCTGTCGGGCTGTTCCGCTGCTTCGAGCCGGATCTCCTGGTTCGTGACTCGATCGCCACGTCGGCGATCACGCATTACGACCCGCGTTGCACCTGGTCCTGCGTCGTGCTGAACGCGCTCATCGCGAAGAACCTGTCCCGTGGGAGCTCTGACCCCCCGTCGGCGCACGCCGGCGCCGACCTCGCCTGGATGGCGGGCCGGGTGGGGGATAAGTGCGGCGCGCTTCGAATGTCATTGCATGAACTCTCGAGAGAGATCGTTGCCGTGGCGTCAGGGGGAAAGCCTTTTGATCAAGCCTCGGAACCGTTCCGAGACCAGGGCGGTTACGTGTTGACGACCCTCGGCGTCGCGTTGCTCTCGTTCTACTGCACGATGTCCTTCAAGGACGCCGTGATAGAGTCGGCCAACTTCGGCAGCGACAACGACACGACCGCCGCCATCTGCGGCGCACTCGCCGGGAGCTACTATGGACATTCGAGGATTCCATCCGACTGGCTAGGCAAGCTCAAGCAAGCCACGCTGCTGGAGCGCAAGGCCGGGGCGTTGTTGGCGCTGGTCGGCCGAAAAACCAGGAGGGAGGTTTAAAGCATCAGCCCCTACAGCTTGTTGAGCTTGATGAGGCCGAGGTTCTTGAACTTCTCGATCATGACCTCGACCTTCTCCAGCGGGATGCCGTGCTTCTCGGCGATGACGTCCGACGGGTCGACGCCGTTCAGGTAATCGGCGAACTCGAACTCCGCCTCGGTGAGGGCGCCCATCTCGATGAGCTGCTTGGGTAGCTTCTTCTTCAGGACGGCCGCGAACACCTCCTTCTCGGCAACCTTGCCGTTCTTGAGGATCTTGTCGATCTTCGGCTCGAAGTCCTTGAAGATCTTGAGGTTGCCGTTCCAGGTGGGCATCACGTCCTTGTATTCCTTCATAAACGCTTCGAGCAGCTCCCTCAGTGCCCGGTACACGACGCTCTCGTCGTCGCGACGCTTGTTGAGGGCGGCGGCGATGAGCAGACCGGACTCGTTGAGGAGCGCGATGGTATAATCGCCCATGTCCAGGTTTTTCATGCGCCCCTTTCCGCCGGTCACCTCGGAAGAGAAGTCTTTTAGAGCCGTCAAGAAGCCGGCGATGAGGTCCTCGTTGAACTCGAAGTTGCCGTACTTCTTGAAGATGATGCAGTTGCCGGAATTAGCGTGAATTAAATAGAGCGCATCCATTTCCATCCATCCAAGTAAATACTCGTCGGTTTCGATCCGTCCAATCATACTTTCGTCGATTTCGGTTCTAGAGCCTGGTCGGCCTTTCGGCTAGGATATATGCTCAGCTTCTCTAGGCTTCGCATTCAATAAGAAGTTGCCGCGCACCAGCAGTCGAAATATCAAAAAAGCATGTCGCTGTATTAGAAACCATAAAAGAACCACCGAGTCCGTTGTGGTGACAAAGGAAACATGAGACACGAGTTCAATTTGGTCAAGCTCGCGGAGAACATCTACGAGATTCCCAAAACAAAAAAAATGGCCCGCGTGGAGGGCCAGGTCAAGTCCTTCGAGATGCTGGTTCCCGCCAGGGTCTACGCGAATGAGGCATTGTTATCTAAGATCAAGACCGACCAGACGCTCGACCAGCTCACGAACGTGTCGTGCTTGCCCGGCACGCAGAAGTTCGCCATTGGCCTCAGCGACGCGCACCAGGGGTACGGATTTCCCATCGGTGGCGTCGCCGCCACGCTGGAGAAGGAGGGCGTCATCTCCCCCGGGGGTGTCGGGTATGACATCAACTGCGGCGTGCGCTTGCTGCGCACGAGTTTGAACGATGGGGAAGTTCGCCCGAGGATCAAGGAGCTCTTGAACGCCCTCTTCGACAACGTCCCCTCCGGTGTCGGTTCTTCCGGCACGATCGGCGCGATCACGCCCAAGGATCTCGACGACATCCTCGAAAACGGGGTGAGCTGGGCGATAAAAAAAGGCTACGGATGGGAGGAGGACGCTGCCAACTGCGAGGAGCAGGGCTGCCTGCCTGGCAACTCGCAGAAGGTCTCGGGGAAGGCCAAGAGCCGCGGCAAGACCCAGATAGGCTCGCTCGGGAGCGGCAACCACTTCCTCGAGATACAGCGCGTGGCCGAGATCTACGACCAGACTACCGCGAAGGCCCTGGGAATCAACGAGGTCGGCCAGGTCACCGCGATGATCCACACGGGGTCGCGCGGGCTGGGCCACCAGGTCTGCACCGACTACTTGCGGACCATGGAGCAGGCCGTCCGCAGGTACAACATCTCGCTACCCGACCGCGAGCTCGCGTATGTGCCCGGGCACACGCCCGAGGCGCATGACTATTTCGAGGCCATGTGCTGCGCGGCCAACTTCGCCTGGAATAACAGGCAGATGATAACGCATTGGGTGCGAAAATCCTTCTCGGATGTCTACAAAAGAAAGGCTGAGGATATGGATTTGCATCTCATCTACGACGTGTGTCATAATATCTTGAAAAAGGAGGAACACGTTGTCGACGGCAAGAAGCTGATGCTAAACGTCCACCGGAAGGGGGCGACCCGCGCGTTCCCGCCGGGGCACGAGAAGCTCCCCAAGCACTTCCAGCCGACCGGCCAGCCCGTCCTCATCCCCGGCTCGATGGGCACGGCCAGCTACCTCTGCGTCGGCCAGCCAAGGGCCATGGAGCTCTCGTTCGGCTCGACTGCCCACGGCGCCGGTCGGGCGCTGTCGCGGCAAGAGGCCATCCGGAACTACCGCGGCCGCGAGATCGCCAACCAGTTGCAGATGAGGGGCATCTACATCAAGGCGCAGTCGGACACGGTCATCGCCGAGGAGGCGCCCGGTGCCTACAAGTCGATCGACCAGGTCGTCCAGGTCAGCCACGACCTCGGCATCGTGAAGAAGGTCGTCAAGCTCGTGCCGATCGGCGTCACCAAGGGCTAACGGCGGCCGGATTCCGCCACCTCTTTTTTCTCATCTTCTTCTCACATGCCCCATCTAACCTTCCGGAAGGCCTCATATCGGCCTCGAGGATGACAAGTACTTTGACGTGAACGGGCTTATTCACAAGGCATTTTTTCTCCAAGCTTTCAGACTCGCCCGTAGGTGAACTCCCAGTCCTTCACGCGGGCGAGCACGTCCCTGAACACGTCGAGCACCTGCTTGTCGTCCTTGCGCAGCATGACGGCGCGCAGCGCGTGCCGCAGCAGCACCCGCTTGTTCTTCAGCGCCGCCACGTCCCCGTCGCATTCCTGGTGCAGCGTCTTTTTCGCCGGATCGACCGAGACCGAGAACGAGAACGGCTTCCCCGGCGTGTCTCCCTCGAAGGTGATGGCCAGCACGCCGGTCTTGCCATCGACCTTGCACGACGTCATGCTGTCCGGCTTGATCTTGACCGCCTTGGTGATCTCCGCCTCGTCGAGGGCGAGCGCGTTCACGACATCCTGCACGCTTGCCTCCTTTCCGGCCCCGACGAGCAACCGCGAGTTGATCGTCACGACCTTGTCGGCCGCGATGTCGATGAGCCCCTCGTCCCTGGCCGCCTTGAGCAACTTCTCGCACCCGGACGGCGGGAACAGCTTGAGGTCGAAGGCCATGTAGAAGACGAGGTCCTGGAACGAGATCGTGTCCTTGCCGAGGCAGTAATGCACGTGCTTCAGCACGTCCTTCGGTTGGTTCGATTGCGGCTTCAGCGAGATCGTCCGTCTCACCCCGAGAGGTTCAGCGTGGTCAACTTGAAGTCCTTCAACGAAATCACGTTCGGCCTGCCCGGGCTCGGGACGATGCCGAGCGACTTCATGAAGTCGGTCTGCCCCTGGAAGCAGCCCGAGTTGACGAGCCAAGTGCCGTGGTACTGCTTGACGCCGTTGCAATGGACGTGACCCGTGTGGAGGATGTCGGGCACCTCGTTGATGACCAGCCAGTCCTTCTTGTCGGGGGCGAGTTCCGTCTTCTTGCCGAACGAGGGCGCGAGGTGCCGGGATGCCATGAGCTTCTCCATCGCCTTCTCGGGGGTGCTGTTCGACATCCCGGGGATGTCGATGGAGAGGTCGATGAAGCTCTCGCCGTGGTAGAGCATGGTCTTGACGCCGTGCGTCTCGACGGTGGCCGGGTCGCCGACCATAACGGCCTTGAGCGCGTACAGCCCCCTGGCGTATGACTTGGGGATCGCGGGCTGCGGCAGGGCCCTGCGAACGGGCTCGTGCGACCCGGGCGAGACGATGAACGTGATGTAGTCGGGCAGCTCTCCCAGCATCTCGGCGACCCGGTCGAACTGCTGGTAGACGTCCTTGATGACGAGGTGCTCCTCTTGCGTGGGGTATACCCCGACGCCGTCGACCAGGTCGCCGGCGATGGCGATGTACTTCACCTTTCCCGCGAACTCCCGCGCCGCCTCCGACAGCCCCTCTCCCCGGATCCACCGCTTGAACCGGTCCCACAGGTCGCCGAGGTGGTTGTCGCTGCCCACGTGGAGGTCCGAGACGAGCGCGATCGACAGGTCCTCGGCGGCGAGCTGGGGCCTGCGGTTCCGCCTCACGTCGGGCCAGTAGAACTCGTTGGCGAAGAAGAAGCCCTCCTTGTTGAACCCCTTGAAGCAAAGCACCTCGTCCATCAAAATGGTCGCCAGAACCCTCGGATCCTTGCTCTTCGCCGATATGACCACGTTCGTCGTCCCGGTGGCGTCGTCGATCTCGAGCATGAGATTGCCCGACTTGGTCTGCCGCTTGTCGACGACCATGCCGAGGACGTAGGTCTCGTCCCCCGACCGCGACGCGTCGCCGAGGTCGCAGATGTCGGTGAACCGGGGGATGTCGCTCCTGCCCTTGAAGATGGCCTTGATCCTCTCGAACCGGTCGGAGAAGACGTGGAGGAAGTCGCCGAACTCGCCGTCGTTTCGCAGCTTTCCCGTGCAGTCCTCCACCACCTTCACCTGGGCCGCGTGTTCCTTGGCGAGCGGAGTGAAGGTCGACTTCGACGTGAGGCCAGCGGCGCGGGGCACGGCGCCCGCCGCCTGGTTCGCGGCCTCGTCCATCGAGACGACCTCGATGGCCGGCTTGTCCTCGCCAGGCACATCGACCGCGGGCGTCGCGAGCGCGGCGGGATCGGCCCTGATGAGGGGCACGGCACCCGCACGGGGCGAGGCCCTCGCCCCGGGCTTGCCCGGGCTGGGGCGATCCTGGTCGCGCTTCGGCGCCACCCCCCCGGACTCTGCCTTCGTCCCGCGCAGGTTGCCCACCAGCTTGGCGAGGGCGCCGTCGATCGTCTCCAGCATCTCGAGGGTGATGGTCTTGCGCTGGCGCGTGCTCTTGAACGACTTCAAGAGGAGCTGGGCGAACTGAGACGGGTCATCACGCTGCTTGATGAAGCACAACGCACCTGGCGTGATGTTGAAGCCGGCACGCAGGAAGTCCATGATGATGGCCTTGTCCAGCGGTTCTTCGATGGTCATGGTGGCTCGATCGCCCGATCACGCGCCGTCTCCCGCGTGGAGGGCTCGCCGGTCAAGTTAACGGGTGCGAGGTGCGGCCCGACGCGATCCACGCGGGATTTCGATGTAAGCAACTATGGTTCTCAAACCCATATTAGGATTCGCGTCAACGGTTGCGCGATTCTTTGCGCATCCGCACCACACGTTGACGAGCGACGAAAATCGGCCCTTGCTGCTCGTGCGTCAATCCCTGGCGTTATTAATTGTTTAATAACGCCACGAGGCTGCGTCGAAGCGGGGTACCCGGTAATGGCTCGTTAACAACGTGCAATATTAACCCAGAAACCTTTATTTTCCCTCATCGCACGAGATTGTCAACGCGCGGGTGAAGGTTCGATCCATGGTCGTCATGTCCGAGAGCATGAAGGCATATTTCGAGGAGATCGACGACAAGATCGAGGACATGTATAGGGTCGCCCGCGAGGCGAGGAAGAGGGGTGGGATCGACCCCGTGCCGGAGCCGGAGGTCAACGTGGCGCCGGACATCGCCGGCCGCGTCGAGGAGCTCGTCGGGCCGAAGGGCATCGCCGCCTACATCCGTGAGCTCTCGGCCACCCTCGACCGAGATCGGGTCGCGTTCAAGGTCGCCGAGAGGATCGTGAACGAGTACCGGGACAAGGATCCGAGGCAAGCCGCGGACCTGGCCATCCGTTGCGCGCTGGCCATCAAGACCGAGGGCGTGGTCTCTGCACCCTTGGAGGGCATCGGCGACATCGTCATCAAGAGGGAAGGGGCAGGAAGCTACTTGTCGCTTTACTTCCAAGGCCCCATCCGCGCGGCAGGCGGGACGACGCAGGCCTACGTGGTTCTCCTCGCGGATCACATCCGGAAGATGCTCGGCATCGGGAATTGGATCCCGACGGAGGAGGAGGTCGCGCGGTACGTCGAGGAGATCAAGCTCTACGACAAGGTCGTGAACCTCCAGTACACGAGCAAGGTCGAGGAGCTCGACTGGGTCGTGCGCCACTTGACCGTCGAGGTCACGGGTGACCAGACGAACCCGGAGGAGGTCTCGGCTCACCGGAACTTGCCCCGGATCGAGACCAACGCCGTGCGGGGGGGCGCGTGCCTCGTCGTGAACGACGGCGTGCTCGCGAAGGCACCCAAGCTCAATAAACTCATCGACGCCCTCGGCATCAAGGACCTTTGCGAGGGATGGGACTGGCTCAAGCACATCCCGAAGGGCAACCATGGCGACGGGAGCCAAGTCGACGGGGCCGACAAGAAGTTCGGGGACGAGCTGTTCCAGGGCGCGCGCAAGGACGAGAAGAAGGGGGGCAAGAAGGGGATCGAGCCCAAGGACAAGTTCATCGCAGAGGTCATCGCGGGCCGGCCGATCATCGCCCACCCGTCAGCGCACGGCGGGTTCCGGATCCGCTACGGGCACTCGCGCGACATGGGCTTGGCCGGCTATGGCTTCCACCCGGCCACGATGTACGCGACGGACAACTTCATGGCCATCGGCACGCAGATGCGGGTCGAGCGGCCCGGCAAGAGCACCGTCTGCATGCCCGTGGACTCGATCGAGGGGCCCATCGTTCGGCTGAAGAGCGGGGACGTGATCCGGCTCGAAAAAACGAAAGGCATCGAGAAGATCGTAACTACCATGGAAAGCGTCCTGTTCCTCGGTGACGTGCTCATCGGCTTCGGGGAATTCGCGGAGAACAACCACATCATCGTCCCGTCGCCCTGGGTCGAGGAGTGGTGGATCCTCGAGGTCAAGCGCGCCATGGCGGAGAAGTCGCTGGACGCCGACGGCCTCGCGTCCGAGATCAAGGCCGACGTGGACGCCGTGCGGTCGTGGATCGACGATTTTTTCTACAGAAAGCCGGGGCCCGCGCACGCAGTCCAGCTGTCCCGGGTGCTCGGTGTGCCGCTGCACCCGCGGTACGTCTACTTCTGGAACGCCTTGAGCCTCCAGCAGCTGGACTCGCTGCGCAAC
>JAFGBX010000065.1 GCA_016932935.1 Promethearchaeota archaeon
GTATAAGGAGCGAAACAAGATCTTTCTCTTCCACTTCTTTCAAGATATGATCTTTCACTTTTTGATCCGGAATCCAATACGGTATGAGGAAAAGTACCGTTTGATTTGTGATGCACCGATCCTGCTTGCAAGCATCATTTGCAATTGAATTTTTGAATCTTTCTTCTTTCCTGTGGAAGAAATCAATGAATTGATAGTGTTGCTCACCTTGCACTTCGAATAAAAAGTAAGATTCACATAAGAGAAGATTGGAAATACAACTTCTCTGCAGATCCTTCGATTGTAGATGACTTGTTTGTTCGATAGTCACCATCCTAATGTATGCACGAGTAGGATGGGTCTTGATCTGTTCCATAATAATTAGCAGAACCTTTCCTTAAAAAGTAAAACTAAATATCATCTATCCTTGTCATTTTCACCCAAGAATGTGGTTAGATCTACTTTTTTTACCAGCTTTTCAGCCCGAGGAATTATTTTTTCCCCAAACTTCGCCTTCTGCCGGATGGTGCTCTCATATTCCTTTTTTTTTTCAAACCCGATAACGTTCCGCCCGAGGCGACGGCAGGCGAGGATCGTCCCCCCGCTCCCAGAAAAGACGTCGCCGATCCAATCGCCCGGTTTTGAAGATATCAACACGATCTTTTCAAGTACAGCCAAGGAAATTTGACACGGATGATTGGGCGCACGGTCTGGATCGTTTCCTCTATTATATTGGGGCCAGTACCAGACATCTTCCTCGTACTTCTCACCCTTCCGCTTCGTGTTCGGGTTGGAGAACTGGGGGACGAAGCAATAGTCGTTCTTGTCCTTCGCCAGGAAGAGGACGTGGTAATGGCTCGTGACGTACCGCTTGCGGGCGAACACGCCCCATCCGAAGTGCCAGATGATGTGGTTGATGAGGTGAAACCGCGTGCGCTTGACCGCGTTCAAGATCTCGCCGACCCGTGTCCAGCCGCTGATCACGTACATGGCCCCGCTCTTGGCCAGGGCCCCGTGGCAAGCGGAGATCCACTTGAACGAGAACTCCTCGTACTCGTCGCCGGAGAACTTGTCATCGTAGAGGATGTAATCGTCCGCCCCGTATTCGTGGCTGCCCTTGTCGAACTCGAGGCCAAAGGGTGGATCCGCGATGATGAGGTTGAACTTCTCGGGATAATTCGGCAAGGTCTCTAGCACGTCGCCGAACACGACTTCGTAACTGCTCTCCTTTCCATCCGTCGGCATGGTTCCTTGCAGCTCACCGGTATCCGATCAATGTTCCCCTCTCATCAAAAAAAGGTGTGCCTTGTTGCCCGATGATGTCTTCCGGCTGGCAAGCGGGGCGCGTGCATGCCCCCTACGTTGCACCACGGCGCTCCCGCGGGATCACGACGCGGAACCGATCCTCGAGCGCCCGGAGCAGCAAGGACGCCTCGGCGAGCGACCAGTGCAGGTCCTGGACCGGGGCGTGCTTGCCAGCGACGGCCCGCGCCGCGATGCGGACGTCGTCCTGGCTGACGGCGCGCTTGTTGAAGGTCCAGGTGCCCGGATCCGCGAGCATCGCGTCTGGGGCGATCACCGCGGGATCCCCACGGACGACTTGCTCGATCACGAGCAGCGCCTCGGCGAGGAACCACGCGTAGTCGTGGTATGTCCGATCCTCCTTGAATATCTCGAACGCCCTGCGGGCGATCTCGTGCGGGGTGAGGCCACATGCGAGGCACGCGCGCGCGTCCACGAAGTACTCGCAGCTCTCGGCGTCCTTGAACGGGGGGCGTTCGAAGTACGCCTGGCGGCCCCCGGCCTCGCCGATGAAGCGCATGCACCCGTACTTCCTCGGGCACGCCCCGCCGTGGCACATGGTCTGCTCGTCCATTCCAGGGTGACCAGCGCGGCGTACCTATCTAAACCTATGCGGGCGGGTCGGCCGGCAACCGATCGGGCGCCACCGGGGTGCCCGTCACCGCCCGAAGGAGCCCTTGTCGAGTACGAGGCTCGCGATGTGCTTCCCGCGGGCGATCATCTTCAACGCGTTGCGTTCGTCCTCGGTGGTGCCGTAGCGGTTCACGACCGCGAGCTCGTAGGCGACCTCGGTGCCGAGCACGGGCGAGTAGTTGACCCAGTCGAGCAAGCCGCGGGTGCTCGGCGCTTGCGTGATCTGGCGGTCACGGGTCTTGAGCAGCCGGCACTCGTTGATGACGCTCGTGAACCGCGTCGCCGTCTCCAGCTCGAGCCCGGTGAGCCTGTGTACGAGGTCAGCCTCCCTCTCCACGGTGGGGTAGTCGAAGAACAGCACGATGTTCGAACGGTCGCGAACGGCGTCTTGCAGCTCGTTCACGCCGAGTATGTCCGGGTTCATGGACGCCAGTATCAGGAGATGTGCCCCCGGGCGCACTTGCACGCGCTCGTTGTTGTTCTGGGTGAGGATGACGCACTGCTGCTTGTCCAGCAAGGGATTGAGCCCGAGCTGGGCGTTCGTCGTCAGGGCGTTGAGTTCGTTGACGATCAAGATGCCCATGGCGTGCTCGTTGGCCGCCCTGATGATGGACGGCAGCGGGCCGTCCTGCCAGATCGTCTCCTGGCCCACCAGCACGTGCGACCCGAGCAGGTCTAGGTCGGTCATCGACGAGACGCAGTTGATGACCTGGTACGGGCAGTCGTACTCCCGTGCCAGCCACGCGCCGAGCACGGTCTTGCCGAGGCCGGGCGGGCTCATGAAGTACACGGTCGTCACCCGCCGGGACTCGTCGCCCGCATCCCGTTCCAGTGCCCTGCGTATGACATCGATCTCGGTGTACGAGTGGTCCGCCGACCGGTATTCCTGCATGGGGAAGTATTCTTGCTCGTCGCCCGTCGGGTATATCACGTTGTGCACCACGTTCTTCGTCCCGAACTCCGTCGTGGTCAACTGCCTGGCCGCGCCCGTGGCCCGCGCCGCGGCGCCGCCGTCGATGGCTCCCGCTAGCTTGTCTTGGGTTTTTCCCTTCGATGATGCCATGATGCTCCCGTCCTTGGCTAAAGGCTCGCCGTGCCCCGGCCGCCGGGGCCGAGCGCTTCGAGCGAACTGCACTTGTTGAGGGGAAAGGGGTTTAAAAACGTCTATAAAATGCAACACCAGCGAGGGAGACCGACGACCGCGGCGAAAGGAGGCACGATGATGCAACGACGCACGCAACTGGCACCGGTCCGGCACGCCGACAAGGCGTCCACGGTGCTGAAACTGCTCAAGATCGTCACGAAGCGCGTGGCGAACCGAAAGATCCACGAGATATTCGACGGAACGCCCCGGACGGACGGGTTCAACGTCTGGTTGCCCATCAGCAGCCCCGCGTTCTCGTTCGACGAGAAGGTCGGCATCGCTTCGCACGAGGCGGCGCACATCCGGTTCCGCACCATCCTCGGCACGTCGATACCCGAGCTCGTGTGCCCCGAAAACCACCGGATCGGCCATGCGGTGCTCAACATCCTCGAGGATGCCCGCATCGAGACGCTCCTCAAGGAGATCTACTTCGGCTTCTGGATCGACCTCGATAAGGCGAACGTTCGCCAGATCCAGGCGAATTTGCTTCGGTTCTCGGCGGACGGCAAGGAGATCCTCCACTCGCAGCGCACGGTCGACCTGTGCCTGCACCTCATCAGCGCGCACTCCCTCGGCCACGCCGAGCTGCTCTACTCCGACGCCATGCGAACCCCCGGCGGCTGCTTCCGGTTCTCGGCGGAGGCCCTCGGCACCTTCTGGCGGTCATACCTCGAGGCCCACGAATACTTGGTCGGACAACTGACCTTCCCCGCGACGGTGGTCGCGGCGAAGCAAGTCATCAAGGCATTGAAGGCCTTGCTCGGCGACCTGGATTCCAAGCAGCGGGAAGGGGCGCCCGACGAACATTCCGATCGCGAGAAGGTGCAGCACAGCCGGGGGCTCCAGGATCAGGCCTTACCGGCCAACATTGGAGGGCCCACCGATGGCAGCGTTCCCGTGCCCGAGCAGGCGGCAGCCCCGGGTGCCCCGGCCGGCCGTGAGGGGGCCGAGGAGCGGGTGGAACGGTCGCCAGGGGCAGAGCCAGGCGCCCCGGGCTCCCGATCGAATGCCGGGCCAGGAAAGAGGGGGCGAAACCGGGCACTCGCCGACCAGGTCCTCTCCATGAACCATCTCGACAGCGGGATCAGCATCGGTGATGCCGAGAAGCAAGACCGGAAGGTCATGAACGAGCTGAAGAAGCGGCTCAATGCGGCGGGGGACGATGCCGAGAAGTTGAGGAAGTCCTTGAAGTCCCTGGCCAAGAAGGAGGCGGTGCGGCTCAAGCGCATCGTCAAGGAGCACCAGGAGCACGATGCGGGGCCCGGTGACGGGTGCGACGAGCACGTCACCGTGAAGGACGATGAGGAAGGCGACGAGGTGAATGTTGACGCGATCGAGGACATCGTCCGGTTGCGGGAATTCAACAACATCGAGGATCCCACCCGTGAATACATGGCTATCGCCCGCGAAAACGGCTACACCATCAAGCAACTGCGCAAGGCGCTCGAGCGCATCAAGATCAACCCGCTCGTGCAGCGAGGGGCGCGGCGCGGCATCATCTGCGATCGCGACTTGCCACGCGTCGTCTCGAGTAAGGGGAAGTTCAACCGGCCATTTGTGGCAACCGATGAAAAGCGTGGCGCCAGTCTGCTCATAGTGATCGACGAGTCCGCATCGATGAGCGTCGACGATGGTATCAAGAGTTTTATGCGCGAGGACGACGACTGCTGCTGTCCCCGGTCGGAGGCTTGTCGTGTCCGCTCGGGATGTCCCGACCGGGAGTACTGCGAATGGTCTGGCACGTGGCCGAAAGGCTACCTCGTCGAGTGCGACAGGCTTGATGACTGCCCCATGAAGGAAAGCCTCGCGGCGAGCGATGACGCCGATGCCAGTGGCGATTGCACGAAGAAGCTGCCCATCTACGTCGCCAAGAAGTCCGCCATCGTCCTCGCGGAGGCGCTCAAGGAGACTCGCATCGACTTCGGGGTCATCGGGTTCTCTGCGGTCGGCGGGAAGAACGTCATCGTGGAAAAGGTCTACAAGCGGCTCGACGAGGAGGTCAATCCCCGCAAGTTGGGCAGCATCTGGGTCTCGTTCGAGAGCGGCGAGAACCGGGACGGTACGTCGTTCCAGGCGATCGCCTCGCGGCACTTGAAGGCCTCCCAGAAGCGGCTGCCGGTCATGATCATCATCTCCGACGGCGAGCCCCACCATGGCGGGACGGAATACGTGGGCCAGGTGGCCGAGAACATGACCGCCCGGGCCATCCAGGCCCTGAAGCAGAAGGTCAAGCTCTTCGCGATATCGATCGACCAGAGGGGGCGCAATTACCTCAAGGACATCTATGGCACCGACAACTACATCGTGCTGAACGACCCGAAGGACATCACGAACAAGCTCATCTACCTCGTGAAGAGCATCGCCGCCGCACTATGCTGAAGAAGGAACCGAATGGGGGGCTGGAGGAGACCAGACGAGGCCCAGAACATAGGAACTGCGGCCGAGGTATTCGTTCACGCGAAATACTTGGCAGCGATGCCCTCCGCCTTCTCGAACCTGGAGACCTCCCCGGTGAAGCCGGCGATCTCCGCCGCGAAGGCCGTCTCGAAGTCCCGGACGAAGCGCTCCTGCGCGTCGTCAGTGGCCTGGGACGCGTAGTCGACCATCACGGCGCACGTGAACTCGTCGCGGTCGATCACGCGCACGGCCTTTCCCTTGAACTCGATCGCCTCGATGGGGCTCGTCTCTTTCGTGGACTCCCGGAACAGCGACGCCACCGCGGAGATCGCCCCGGCAAGGAGCTGGACGTCGTCTTCGGAGATGTCCTCCCGGAACCGCCGCGAGTACAGCGTGATGCCGTTCTTCGCGTACACGAGTAGCAAGTGGATCTTCTGCAGCTGCAGGAGCCATGGCTTCCGCGAGACCCGGTGGAACGCGAATCCGATGATGATGATCCCGACCACCCTCGTCAAACCCACGCTCGAGGCCAAGTCGCCGAGGCCGTGGCTGCTCGCCGACTCAATCGCGAGCGGCGCGAAGGTTCCCGTGAACTGGCCGAGGAAGATACCCAGGTAGAGCAAGAACAGGAGCCGGCGCTGTTCCCCGCTCCGGGCGAGCTTCCGCTTCGTGGCGAAGGAGACCAGAATCCAGAGTATGCCGAGCAGCGGGATGGAACCCAGGAGGAGGCCGGTCACGTCGAACCGGTAGAACCGAAAGAGGTAGGCCGTGCCGAGGGGCATCTCTACCGTGATGGTCTCTAGCACGGGCTCCGAGACGATCGCCCCTATGGCTGCCGACGAGATGGCCGTGAACCCGGCCACCCGCGGGGAGAAGGCCTTGTTCTCCTCGAACGCCTCGAGCACGATGACCATGACCAGCATGCCCGTGACCTCGAGCACCTGGGCGGCGATGAACAACCCCTTGGCAACGCTCTCTCGCGAGACGAGCACCATGCAGATCAAGCAAGCCTGGTTGAGGATGGTGGAGGCGAACAGCATGGCAAGGTGCAAGAACATCTTCTGCCTGGTTCTCGTGAACTGGCGGAGGAACAGCATCAAGAAGACAGCGACGGGCGTGAAGGCGAAGAACGGGTAGAATGCGACTGCGATGCCGAAGCCTGTTGTCTGGAGGATCATGGCGCTCTCTCTACGGTGACGCGGGTCAAGGGATAAAAAGCCGAGCAAGGCGGCAACGCGGCGGCCCTAGGCGGGCGGGCACACCCCCGTACGGTTCTCGATGATACGGCCGCTCTATAACGCGGGGCTATTGAGATCGCTTGCCATGATCGCGAGCAGCCCGCCCGGCGCGGCCACAAGCGGATCCCAGGGGTCGACCCCCGTCCGCAGCCTCTACATCCTCAAGAACGGCCTGCCGGTGTTCACGAAGAACCTCTTGCCCATCCCGTCCATGGAGGGGGAGGGGAACCAGACCCTCGTGAGCGGGTTCCTGACGGCGCTCACCGCGTTCCTGCACGACATGAAGGACTTCGGCGAGATGCGGACGCTGGTCACGTCGAGCAACCTGCGTTTCACGTTCTACCAGGCGGATGCGCTGCTATTCGTGACGTGCACGGACGGGAGCATGGACGAGGTCCTGGTCGAGAAGTTCCTCCGGAACGTGTCCGCCAAGTTCTTGCAGGCATACAGCAAGCAGGTCCTGCACACGAACATGATCAACATGAGGCATTACGAGGGCTTCGACGCCATCGTCCAGCGGGAACTGCTGTCCCGCGAGTTCCGGTCGGGGAGCTCCCCGGCCACGGTTACCAGCGGGCCGGTGCCGCGGCTGCTGGTGCCCGCCGAGGAGATCCGCGCCACGTTCAGCCTCACCGAGGAGATGCACGAGAAGGTCATCAAGTATGTCGACGGCAAGACCGGGGCCGACGAGATCGCCAGGCTCTCGGGCATGGAGTCGTCGCGCGTGGCCTCTTACCTGCGCTTCATGTGCAAGCAAGGCCTCATCTCGTTCTAGGGAAAAGGGAGCCGGTTCCTCAATAGTTGGCCAGGATCTTCTCGAACCGGAGGACGTCCTCGAGCCGCACGTCGGCGTCGAGCTTGATCTCCCGCTTTATGCCGTGGTACGCGGCTGCGAGCCTCGCCGCGGCCACGATCTCGGCCATCTCGATGGGCTGGTAGGTCACGTCGACGTTCTCGTTGTTGAGGATCTCCTTCTTCTGCTTGGACAGCAGCTCGGCCGTCCGTGAGGCGACCTTGAAGCTCAGTTGGTTCGCCTCCACGACCTTGACGATGTTCTGGATGTCCATGTAGCCGAGGATCGGGTGCACGAAGCGCAAGTGCGACTTCAAGTTTGACGCGTTGCGCTCGCACTCGATCTCGAGCCAGTCGTTCACGGCGAGGGTGCGCCGTAGGAAGATGATCTCCCAGTTGATGTCGAGCTCCTTGAGGAAGGAGAGCAGCTTCTCGTCGTCGATCTGCGTGGTCTTGATGATCACGTATTTCTGCAGCCCGACCCACGTGTGCGACTCCTTCTGCAGGTAGAAGCCGCGCTGCTGGATGGACGATATGACGTTGATCTCGATCGAGATGATGTTCTTCGTCGGGCGGACGAGCTTGGTCTTGAGGAAGATGAGGTTGCCCTTGTCCGTCTCGAATTCCCGGATGCCGAAGCCCATGATGCCGTCCTTGTTCTTCTCGATGAAATCCTGCAGGCCGAAGAGCGTGGGCTCGACTCGCGCGTTCTTGAGGTCGGTCTCGTCCAGCGACACGTGGTCGTTCTCGCCCGAGCCGATGATGATCGATATCTTGTCGAGCTCCATGGGCTGCTGGCCGAACACGGTCTTGATGGCGTCGGCTATGGGAAATATCTCCTTCTCGAGGATCGCCCGCTCGGCGACGCACGACTCGAACGAGTCGGGTTCCCGCGTGAACAAGTTGGACACCGGAGCCTCGGACGCGCTGATGAAGGTCTCATAGTCGAGGAGGTCTTTCTTGATGATCCAATAGATCACTTCGCGATCCTTGATGATCTCCACGGACGTGTTCTTGTCGACCGCCGCGCGGTACTTCTTCGAGGCGGAGTCAACTTCCGGCTTGTCTTCCGGCTTGGCACCCATGCGCCACTTGTCGACCTTCTTGCTGAACATGCGCCTAGTCTCGCTCCATTCTCATGGGATGACTTCTCGAAACCGTTACTCGACTACGGCTAGATGGGGAAATTTTGGGGTATATAGTTTGTTGTTATATTGAAGAGCCTTCCTGGCTCACTCCAGGGGGCCGTACCATTATTATGCCGCGGGGACAACCCGTCCCGCCGGGAAGTCGGCCCCCCCGTGCTCGCCCGGCGCGGCCGTGGCGCGCACCGGCCGCCCCTCAGATCTGGAACTCGTCCCCCATCCGCGGCACGATCGCCGCGACGCCA
>JAFGBX010000066.1 GCA_016932935.1 Promethearchaeota archaeon
CAGGACCGCGCAGCCGGTCGCGTTGTCGACGGCCCCGTCCGACCGGTTCGAGCGCTTGTTGGCCAGTTTCGCCACGAGCGTGCAGCACGTGAGCAGGCACAGGATGGCGACGACCGCGCGGAACCACGGGCTCGTCGGGCCGGCCAGCGCCGAGGCCAGCCCCTCGATGGCCGCCAGGATCGCGGCGACGAGCACGCCGACCGTGTTGCCGAGGTAGACGAGCAGGTTGAGTGCCGGCGGGAATAACAGCGATATCGAGTCGTGGTGCGCCCCGACGACGAGCAAAGAGGGGTTTTGGCCGCCGGCCACTTCGGCGTGCATGCTGGCGACGATGTTGACCCCGCGCTTCGCGCCGCGTGGTGGTTCCTCCCCACCGTCGAGGGTGTCCCGCATCCGCAACTGCAAGGGGAGCGAGTGCTGGACGAACAGCAGCGAGAGCAAGCCCGCCGACAGGGCCACGACCGGCCAGCCAGGATCCCCGAGTCCGAACCAAAGAACCGCAAAGATCGCGTAGCCCGCGCAAGCCATGGAGATCGAGATGGCGAGGTTGATCGAGTGCATACGCTGCGGCCGGTACCAGAACGTCTCCTCGGAGACGACGAGGCCGCGCGCCTCCAACTCGCCGGCGATCAGCGCCCGTGCCTTGTCGTTCCCGCCCGTGCCCGTCCGCCTGGGGAAGGCGAGCCGCCTCGTCAGTGCCACCAGCGCGCCGGCCGCGTCGCCTCCGGTCATGGTGCCCGCCCGTGCAGCGAGAACTCCCGCCCGGTGGCGAGCTTGTGGATGCCCTTGAACGCCCTCACGAAGACGTCCCGGTCGAGGAGGAGCAGCAGCCCGAAGATGCCGGCGTACAAGAGGAGCGTGGCATAGGGGAACAATGCGGTGCCGAGGATCCCGAAGAAATAGGCGTGGATCCCGCCGACCAGCAGTGCCGAGAAGGCGGTCACGTTGATCCAGAAGAACAGGTGCCGGCGGCCGAACGGGTTGCGTATCTTGGCCGCGAAGAGCCAGAGGAACGCGCGGGCGACCCGCGGCTTGTTCTTGTACTTGTCCATGACGCCCCGCACGTGCTCGCGCTCGCGCTCGACGTCGTAGTCGCGCGGGTAGCCGAGGAGCGCGACCGCGATGATGCAGAAAAGCACGGCGGCGACGATGACGGCGGCCTCGACCAGCCAAAAGTATTCGGCCGGTATGAGCCCGAGGAACTCGAGGTACGCGATGACCTCGTCGCGCCCCTCCTCGTCGACGATGAGCGCCTCCTCCATGGTCGAGAGGAGGTTCTGTCCGAGCATGACCGTGTTGTCGCCCATGAAGATGCCGTAGACGTGCACCGACGCCCAGTGGTTGAGGAACACGAAGGGGGTCGTGTCGTTGACCTTCACCGCCGTGAACCAGTGGCTCTTCCCGCACGCGACGAAGGCCTGGCCGTCGATCAGCCCTTGCCCCATGAGCCGGCGCAAGAAGCTCACCGTGACGACCGCGATGCCGTCACAATCGTCCCATGCCTGGAGGGCGGTGCTCGTCGGGTTTTCCCGCCATTCGGCCGAGAAGTGCCAGCGGGACAGGGCTTCATCGGGCACGGGCACGTGATCCGACACGTCCCACGTCACCGAGTCGTCCGTCCAGTCCATAACCATGTTCTGGACGAAGTAATCGACGATGAGCAGCTTCTGGAGGTGCGTGTAATAGGCGGGAGAGGTGAAGTTGGCCAGGCTCAACCCGGAGTGGTATGTCGTCCTCGAGAAGGTGTGGTAGAACTCGTCCTCCATGGGCTTGCCCGTGTCGGTCAAGTCGTCCGCGTAGTAGGTGAGGCCGCTGGTGAAGTCCGCGCTGCGGTTGTCCAGCCACCACTTGAATGCCTCTTCGAGCTCTTGAACCTTCTCACTATCTGGCTGGATCAGCGTGCTCTTGAAGGCGTGCCGCTGGACCTGTGATAGCCACAAGGCGGGGTTCTCGACGAGGGCGCCGACCGTGAGGAAGGTCGCGGTGAAGGCGATGAACGAGGCCCTCGTGAACCGGATCCCGAAGTTCTTCTTGCGGACGGTCGCAACAAAGAGGATAGCGGCCGTCATGGCCATAATCATGCCGTTCACGACCATGTAACCGTTTATGACGAGGATGAGCCCCGTGAAGAGCGGTAACCCGACGAGCAGGAACATCCACGATTGCCGGGACAGCTTCTTCCGAGCGGGGACGGGGGGTGTCTGCTGGGACATTGTCCTTGCACCGATGCAATGTTCTATATCCCAACACACGCCGGCAAGAGATAAACCTCCCGTTATGGCCTAACGATCTCACGGATGTCGCAACGGGAGGACATGTCCCTCTCTGAATGACGCCATATACATGTGGCGAGGCGTGGAATTCGCGAGAGTTAGAGGCGATCCGAATGCCACCGCTTTTGTTACCACGGCATGGACGAGCCCGCGTCCCTCGCCACCCGAATGGGGAAAAATACAGCTTGGGGTGCGGGATCGGGAGGGTTTCAATAGATTTAAATAGGTCTAACGAATCTTGAGAGATAGAACGGAAATGCGTCCCGCCGAGGCCGATCTTGACCTTATACCTGCGAGTTGCGCCTCAAAAACCGTCGTGAGCCCCGGTAGCAATGGGTGAAGAGCCCGAGAAGAAGCGTCGCCCGCGTGCCAAGCCGGCCGCGGATGTGCCTCCCGCCGAGAAGAAGAAGCGGGAGCGGGCCAAGCCAGCGGGTACTCAAGGCGCTACCTCTGACAAAAAGAAGAGGGAACGCTCGGAACAAGCTCAAGAGCAGCAGCAAGAGGGAGAAACGAAGGACGCGTCCGTGATCAAGCAGGGATCGATAGCCTCGTTTATGCGGAAGCGGACGCAGTTAGTCGGCTTCGACACTGGGCATTTCAAGCACGTTCAATATGCGGTCGAGTTCATCGATAACAGTCTTGATGCCATCGAGAGCTTCCACTGGAAGAATACCGACCCCGAGATCGCCTACCAGCTCGAGTCGGGCCTCGAGAGCGGCCTCGACCGGCTCGTGAACCTGGAGTCCGAGTTGATGGACGCCACGACCACGGTCGCGCACGGCTTGTCGCCCGACCTGGCCAACGTATTCACGAGCATGGGCGAATCCAACGGGGAAGCCGCTTCCGTGGCGGGATCATCAATCGCGGGCGCTGGAGGAAGCGCTGGTGAGGATACCGATGCGGAAGACACGCGAAAGGTAGGGGTGAAGACCAAGCTCGTCCAGCAGACCGACGTCGATCAGCGCATCATCTCGATCACGGAGGCCATGGAGGGACTCGTCAACGAGTACATCGACCGCGTGCTCGCCGAGCCAATCATCGTCCTCAAGCTCAGCGAGGTGGAGGACCCGTCGCTCACGTTCCTCGACGACAAGACGGCCAAGCTGTATTGCTTCGAGATCTATGACTCCGGGACAGGCATCGGGGCGGCCGACCTCGAGCGATTCGGCACGTACCTGGCATCGAGCAAGAGCGAGAAGCTCAAGCAGACGAGGGGCTCGCAGGGCTTCGGCAGCCCGTCGGCATTCAGCGACGCGCAGAACACGACTGGCAAGCCCATCCAGGTCATCTCGAAGCATTACAAGGCAGAGAGGGGCTACATCACCGAGTTCTTCACCACGGGCGAGAACAAGAAGAGCTACAGCATCGAGACCCAGCAGATCGACACTGCCTTCCAGCACGGCACGTACGTCCGCCTCTACTACACGAACGTGAAGTACAAGAGCGGGTTTGTCGACACCTACGTCAAGCAGACCGCCCTCATGAACTCGCACGTGAACATCATCTTCATCGATCCCTACGGCGACACGCACGAGTACCCCCGCCTGGTGAACGAGTTCCCAGAGGAGCCGAAGTATGCCAAGCCGCACCCGTCCTCGATGAATATAGGTGAGTTCCAGGACATGCTGCGGACCACGACCTACGCGACGATAAAGCAGTTCCTCACGCACAGCTTCGTGCGCATCAGCGACAAGAACGCGCAGAACATCATCTACAGCACGGAGGACGAGCTACAGGACAAGGTCGGCTTGCTCGAGCTCTCGGACAGGGACTACATCACGATACCGGACAAGGCGGACGACTTCATCTACTTGCTCTGCGAGGAGCAGCGCGTCTTCGGGAAGTCGACCAAGGCCCGAAAGAAGATGGTCATCTACCTGCTCAACGTCGGGAAGGTGGCAGCCGTCGACGCCTACAAGGACGCCTACAAGAAGTACCGGGCGAACGCGAGGGACATAAACAAGATCGACAGCGACTTGAAGAAGGCC
>JAFGBX010000008.1 GCA_016932935.1 Promethearchaeota archaeon
AGAGCCCCAGATCGCGCCCATGCCAGTGCGGCCGCACGCCCGATCCTCCTCGCTGATGACGGCCGCGTAGCGGACAAGGTGCTCCCCGGCCGGGCCGATGCTTGCCACCTTGACCCTTTCGTCGCCGAGCTCCTTCTTGATGGTTCCCTCGGTTTCCCTCGTTCCCTTGCCCCAGAGGTGCGAGGCATCCTTGAATTCGACCTTCCCGTCGTCGATCCAGATATACACGGGCTCGTCGCTCTTGCCAGAGATGACCAGGTGGTCATGACCCGCGCACTTGAGCTCCTTCCCAAAATGGCCTCCGGACGAGGACTCGCCCATCATCCCCGTGAGCGGGGACATAGAAACCATGAAGTGGCGGCCGTTGAATGGCACGGCGGTTCCCGTGAAGGGCCCGACCGAGATAACGATCAAGTTCACCGGATCATAAGCGTCCGTCCTTGGCGGGGTCTCGCGGGTAAAGATGGCGGCCCCGACACCCGCACCTCCGATGAAACGCTCTGCATCCTCCGGCTTCACGTCATCGGCTGAGATTTGCTTGGTATCGAGGCAGACCCGCGTGATTCTCGCGTTGTGTGTCATTAACTTTCCCCATTCACTCGTTCGCCTCGCAGTGTCCATCCACGCCCGCGAAGCTAATATGTAAGGTAAGTTCCAGGGGCATAAAAACGACAGCATCCTAGCGGGCCGCTGGCGACATGAACGGGTGGCTACAACGGCGGTGGCCATGAGGGAAAGAAGCTCTTCCTCACGTGGCCCGCGGGGGCCGCCCTTCCGCGTCCCAGCCCCGCAACGTGTAGTAGCGCGGGAGCAAGTCGCCGAGCGGGGGGACGTGCTGCTTCGTGCCCCCCTTCGGTATGGCCTGGAAGAACCTCGGCCCGAGCGTGTCGTCCGCCTTCGTGATGCCGCACTCGATGCTGTAGGCACGCTTCAAGTCGATCAGCCGCCGGCCCACGCGCATCCAGTCGTCGAGGGATCGGCTCGTGCCCGTGATCGCGTTCAGCGCGGCTACCCAGGGCATCACCTCAGGGGTGAACTCGAAGCCGAAGATGCACCCGCCGCAAGCCGAGTAGGCCTCGCCCGCGTCCTGGATCTTCACGACCATCTCGGCCGAGACGTCGAGGCCGTTCCTGCCGTCGGCCGTGTTCGCGCTGAACCGGTCGACTGCCTTGTCGACGCCGATGTCCTTCTTCAGGTTCATGTTCACGATGAGGTGGACGGGAGTGTAGCAGTGGTATGCACCGCGGGGCGTGGTGGCGTAGTCGAGCGCGCTCATATCGCACGCTCTCGGCTCGTGGGCGGGCACCTCCAGGCCCTTCCCGTGCGTGGCGAGCTCGGATGGCCAGTGCAGTGCATCGACGAAACGCCTCGTGCCCTCGGCGAGGTCGTTCCCTATCCCCTCTCGCCGGGCGATCATACCGATCAGCTTCTCGATAGGCCCGACCGAGCCGAAAATCTTGTACACGTCGCCCTTTTCGGGAACCACCTCCTTCGCAAAGCCGAAACTGTCCAGATCGACCTTGAGGATCCCCTTCTCGATGGCTTCGAGAACGGATCCGAGCACTGCGCCGAGGGAGATCGTGTCCATGCCGAGGTCGTCGACCAGGACGTTCCATCGGATGACGGCCTCGAGGTCCCCGACGAGCAGGTTCGACCCGAGCATGGAGAGCGTCTCGTATTCGGGCCAGCGGACGAATTCCTCGCCGTACTTGACGAGCCCCGTGCACGCGACGGGGCAGTTGTAGCACGCGTGCTTCTTGATCTCGCCGCGCTTGGCGAGCGCCTCGGCCCCGAGTCCCTTCAAGCCCTTCCACCTGCTCTCCCGGTAGTTGTTGACCGGGATGTCCCCGTAGGACTCCATCGTGTCTATCCCCGACGGCGTGCCGAAAGAGGAGAACGCTTTCGCTTGCGGGCTTTCCTTCACGAGCTCGCGCAGTTTCTGCGCGGCCTCCTTGAGAGCCGCTTCGTCCTCGACGGGCGCCTTGCCCGTCCCCTTCACCGCGATGGCCTTCAATTTCTTCGAGCCCATCACGGCGCCGAGCCCGCATCGGCCAGCCGCGCGGTCGTGTTCGTTCATTATGGCGGCGAACCGCACGAGGTTCTCACCCGCGGGGCCGATGGACGCGACCTTGACCGTGGTGTCCGCAAGGTCCTCCTTGATCATGGCTTCCGTGGCCCGCGTCCCCTTCCCCCAGATCCCCGACGCGTCTTTGATGCTCGCGGCACCATCACGTATCGACAGGTAGACGGGGCTGGCGCTCTTGCCCGTGATGACGACGTGATCGAAGCCGGAGCACTTCAATTCCTTCCCGAAGAAGCCTCCGGACGATGCCTCGCCGATCAGCCCGGTGAGGGGCGACTTCGAAAGCACGAAGTGCCTCCCGCACAGTGGTACCACTGTCCCGCAGAAGGGGCCGACGGAGAAGATGACCTCGTTCGCCTCGTCGAACGCGTCGGTGCCCGGTGGCACATCACGGACGAACATGGCGGCCGCGACGCCTTGCCCCCCGATGTATAGCTCCATGTTCTCCGGTTTCGTGTTCTCGGCCGAGACACCGCCCGTGGACAGGTTGATCTTGAGGATCTTCGATTCGACCATCCAAGCTTCCCTCGCATGCAGTTACCTCGCGGCGCGCGCCACGAGGCAATATCAACTATGCCGGCATGCCATAAATACGATCCGGTGGCTCGACGACATCTCCGACGGGACATGACGATGGGCGCTCCGCGATCGAGGCGTTACCGGATGCTGGAGCGGAAGGAATACCACGGTCGTAGAAGGGAATCGTCAGGCCTTGAGGGCCCTGCAGAACGCCTCGAACGCCTTGAACGTCTCGTCGTAGATGGCCGGCCGGTCGTGCATCAAGCAGGTGTAGTAACGCATGGCTTGGAGCGAGTTGATGCCCTCGAGCGCGAGCAGCATCTGGTATTCTTGCAAGACCTTCCTTCGTGCACCCACCTGCTGCAGCGCGTCGGGGCGGTTCATGTTCACGAAGTAGAACGCTGACGTGGGCATGTGCATGATGGACTGGAAGTTGTAGGCGAAGAAGGGGAGGCCGGCGCGCTGGAAGATGTCGTTCACGCCGTCCGTGATCTTCGTCGCGGCCCTCCCGGCGGCGTTGATCGCGTCGGTCCTCTCGATGAGCTGGATGGCCTTCCAGGCGGCGGCGCACGTGAGCGTGTTACCCGCCATGGTGCCCGCGGTCATCACGGATCTCTCGATGGCCTGGCCCTCGTCGTCGACCTTCTCTGCTTGGCCGCCGAGATATGCCATGACGTCCGCACGGCCGCCGAGTGCCCCCGCAGACGGATACCCGTGCCCCACGATCTTGCCGAGCATCGTGAGGTCCGCCTTGACGCCGAAGTACTCCTGGGC
>JAFGBX010000067.1 GCA_016932935.1 Promethearchaeota archaeon
CTGGAAGCCGACCAGGGCGATGCCGACGCCGCCGGGCGAGAAGCCCGGGTCGACGCCCCACCTGGCCATTGCCTCTACCAGCATGGGCGAGTAGCAGCCCGTCGCCACGGGGTGCGAGGGCACGGCCATCGGTTCCGCCGTCGTGCCGGCGGTGCGGTATACTATCATGTCGTCGAGGGGGACGTTCACGGGCACGTGGCGCCACGGCCGCTGGGCGAGGTCCTCCCGCTTCGCCAGCGGCAGGCGCCCGAGCAGCTCCAGGAGCGCCGCGCCGTCGAGGGCGGCCAGGTCCACCTTGAGAGCGCCGAGTTCCATGTAGTTGAGGATGCCCTTCGACGCCTCGCTCAGCATGCCGCGGAGCTTCTTGGTGAAGGTTGCCACGCGCCCGCGGGGGTCGCCCCTGAGCGCGGCCATGGCCCTCCCGAACTCTACCACCTCGCGCAAGAACGCGGGAGAGAGCATGTCCGTGGCCTCGTAGTTGTAGCGGGGCGCGTTCGGCCGCTCCCTCAGCCAGGCCACCAGGTCGGTCTTGTCGTCTACCATCGCTGCGGTCACTCCCTCGACGGCTTGGCCGCGGCCGCCTCGGCCGCGAGCAGGTCCTGGATCTGCTTCCGGATGACGACCTCGAGCTCCGATGAGAGCTTCTGCATCTCGACGCTGTCGAGGTTGGCGAGTATGGCCTTCGATTCAGCCGCGGTCTCCCCCTCGATCGGGATCCCGAGGATGGCGAGCACCTTCCGGGCGAGTTCCTCCCAGCGATCCTTGTGGGCAAGGACGGCATCTGCAGGCACGACCTTGGCCATGTAGAACGAGAGCAAAAACAGCTCCTTGAGCAAGTATTCGGGGACGTCGTAAGCGCCTTGCAAAGCCTCGGCGGCCCGGCGCGCGGCGGGGAGCACGTGCGCGGACGCGGCGAACCCCATGCATAGCAAGAGGAGGCGCATGCGCGCCGAGTCCAGCTCCTTGTCGATGAGGTTCTTGACCACGTCGCGCGGCACGGCGACGCCGAGCACGTCGTTCAAGAAGTCGCAGAACGCTGCGAAGAAAGCGGCCTTGTCGCTGGCCGCCAGGCTGCCCGCGTCCGTGAGGGCGCGGGGGAGGTTGTCCATCGCCCTTGCAATGTCCCGCCGCGACACGGCTATCGCGTTTGGATGTTCCATGATGGCTGCTACCCTTAATTGGTTTTTTGGTATCGGTGTGGTGGTGCGCTGGTGGCTAGGTGAAGTGCTTCCTGGAGAACTCCTTGGCGAACTGGACGATCTGCTTCCAGTCCGAGATGTTATGGAACTCGAAGCCGATGGGCTCGAGCACCTTTATCGTCGCCCTGGCTTTCGCGTTCATGCTTAGCAAGCGCAAGAGCAGCGAGCCCCTCGCCTTCCCCTTCTCGATGGCCCGCTTGAGCGTGGCGAGGCCGTCCTTCTTCTCGAGAACGCCAGCCTGGTTCTTGGCCTGGTACGGGGCGACCATGGACGAGATGTCATCGTCGCTCACGACGATGATGTGGACGGGCGGCGCGTCGGGCGCCCGCGCCTCGTAGCGCTCGAGGATCTGGCACGGGAACTGCGTGCCGTCGCCGAAGAAGTGCAGGACTGTCCGCAGGATCTCGTCCTTGTTCCTCGAGAAGCCCCGCGTCGCCTTCGCCATGTTCGCCCCCGAATACGAGGTGACCTGCACGGCGGCCCCCGCCCGCAGGGCCGAGAGCGCGATGATGAAGGCCGCGATGACCGGGTAGGACGTGGATAGCTTCGGGTCGCCCATCGAACCCGACGAGTCGAGGTAGATGTCGACGTCGACCGGTTCCTTGCGCCTCTCGGCGCCCTTGTCATCACCGTAGACGACCTTGCGCGTCGTGATGCCGGGCACGATCACGGGCGATGCCTTGATGCTCTCGATTATGTCGATGGAATCGACGTCCTCGCCGACGGTCCATTGCTCGCTGCCCTCGTGGATGGGGTCGCTGGTCGCCTTGTCGACCGTCGGGAACGGGACAACGTGCGGGAGCGCCAGCTCCGTGTAGTACTGGATCATCGCCTTCTCCTTGCCGTCCTTGGGCAGGGCGCCGATGTACTGGAGTGTATTCAGGTAGTCCGTCGGCAGGCGCGGCTGGGTGCCCTGCCCCGTGCCCGGCGCGCCCGCCTTGAACAGGCCGTCAAGCGCGCCGTCGTACGCCCTCGGGCCAGGCTTGCCCTCCTCGTCGCCGGACGTGCTCGCGAACCCCCATACCTTGTCGAGCGCATCCTCCCCGGCCACGACCGAATCGAAGGACGGCATCATGGCCGCGCCCGAGCCGATATCGGGCGGGATGTACGCCTTGAAGATGTAAGCGAGGTTCTTGAGGCACGTGAACCAGTGGTTGGAGTACGTCCTCAAGACGCGGGCGGATAGCTTGGCGTCCCGCTCGATGTCGCTGGGGACGGCAGGGTCACCGAGGGTGCCCGCGGGCAGTTGCCACAAGATCTCGTAGACTCGCATGTACAGCGCCCAGAACTTGTCCGCATTCCCGATCCGGCCGGCCCTCACGGCCGCCGCCTTCAGCGCCTTGTACACGTCTTCCACGGGCATGCCCCGCTGGGTGCGGAGGAAGTCGTTCACGATCAGATCCGTGAATATGTTGACCACGTAGTTCGCCGCGTCGCCTGGAAACATGTTGGCGACGTAACTGACGAGCCTGGCGTCGTCGAGCAGGTTGCCGGGGGCGAGGGTGTGGTGCCCTATCTCGTGCGCCAGCACGATGTCGAGGTACGGGGTGAGGCCGAGAGCATCCATCTCCACGAGGTTGACCACGACGCGGAGGTTGGCGAGCCCGAACTGCGCGATGCCGCGCTGGATGCCCTCCTTCTCGATCTGGGCGGGGTCGTCGAGCAAGGCCGGCTCCTGGAGCCGCACGTACCTGCTCCAGGCGGCCTTGGCCCGCGACCAGGGGTCGTCGTGTTTGTTGCTCGCGTTCGCGGTCATGGTGGATTCCTCACTGGTTCACGCTCGCTCAGACGGGCGGGCCGTGGAAGTGGATCGCGTGGGTGAACGTGTGCGTCGTGATGACCTCCCGTCTGGTGACCAGGAAGGACGTGGTCGTGGCGGGGTCGATGAAGGTCGCCAGGCGGCCCGCGCGCCCGCTGGTCGTGTCTATGGCGAGCAGCGTGCCGTCCGGCTCGATGCACGCGACGAGGCCCTCGTGGGCCGCGACCAGCGACGGCCCAGGGAGCGGCGAGAGCTGCCTCGTGCTCCCATCGAACGCCAGCTCGTCCAGCGACCAGCCGCCCCGGCCGTCGCTCGCCACGGCCGCGAGCCTGTCGTCGTCGATGGCAGCCATTGCCGAGAGCGGCCGCTTGATCTTGATGGTACCGGCCACCTCGGGCTCGTCGCCGGGGTTGACGTAGCAGATGGCCTTGGATGACTGGTCGTGGAAGAAGACCCGCTCCACCGCCCCTGCCGCGAGCACCTGGCCCTTGGGGCGGTGACACTTCCCCGCCAGCCGCCCGCTCTGGAGTGACGTGATGCCCCCCCTCCCGTCGAGCGCTAGGAGGCCGGCTCGCTCCGCGCGGGCGATGGCGGTACATGGAGCTGTGCCGAGGGCGTGGACGCGCGAGCCCGTGCCGCCGTACTCGACGTGCAGCAGCCGGCCTCCCATGGTCCAGGCGACCAGGCTGGCCTCGCCCGTGGTCGCGATGGCGCGTGGGGGCGAGTCGACGGCTCCCCCGAAGCCCTCATACCGCCCGGCCTTCCCGAGGAACTTGATCGCGCTCGCGGCTCGCAGGTCCTTGGCCGCGGCCCGCCGCTCCAGTACCTCCCTCGCGCCGTGGGGGACGGAACCCGCCCCGGACGCCACCGCGTCGGCGAGCGCCCTGAATCCGGGGTCCTCGGAGATCACGGCCGGGGAGAGCCACGGGTCGCCGGCCAGCGAGCGGGCGAGCACATCGTGCAGATCCGCGGCGATGGGGCGGCCCGACAGCGCCGTCGCCAGTACCTTCCCCTTGAAGGCGGCGACGGGCAGCAGCTCCGGCGGGACTTGTCCCGCGGCCAGCAA
This sequence comes from Promethearchaeota archaeon, assembly GCA_016932935.1. Lineage (GTDB taxonomy): Archaea > Asgardarchaeota > Lokiarchaeia > Sigyniarchaeales > Sigyniarchaeaceae > Sigyniarchaeum. Next base: position 4,025 of record JAFGBX010000067.1, read on the forward strand.
GCCGGCGGCGTGTGACCGGCGCCTCGCGTCGCCCGCAAGCCACGCCGAGACGTGGATGGACGGTTCCAGGGCATCCGGGTGCTTGGCGAGGATCCCGACGAGCGGCCCGATGGTGTCGTAGAAGCGCGCGGATAGCTCGCGCAAGTTCTCTCCCGCGTTGAACAGCAAGGCGAGGGTCCTTGCCGAGTCGTCGAGCAACCCTGCCTCGATGGCGCGGGGAAGCACGTGGTCGAAGAGGTGCTCCTGGTCGACAGCGACGACGTCCTTGTCAGGGAACGCGTAGTACCGCTTCTTGATGGCGAGCAGCAACAGCTCCGTGACCGCGAGCATGACCCTCTCGCCATCCGGCCGCAATCGACCGCCGGCACCGGCCCGACTCGAGAGCGCGGCGAAGCAGGGCTGGAGGCATCGTTCGAACCCGCGCCGCAGCCGGCCGTGGAGGTGCTCGTCGACGAGCGGCCACAGCCTGGTGACCATGCCGTTGATGGCGTCCCGGTGATCCATCACGAACTGGTGGAATCGCTCGTCGAACATGGCCCTCTACCTGGCAGCCTAACCCCGGAACTCGAGCCATTTTAAGTAGTTACTGTAGCGCTGGTGGAAGTACTTGAGCCGCAAAGCCGTGTCGTAAACGTAGGCGAGCAGCTTGGAGTCCTTGGCGAGCTTGGCGATCGCGTTCTCGATGGTCGCGAGGCGGCGGTTGACCTCGGCGGTCGCCAGGCCATCGAGTCCCTGGTTGAATTCCCGCTCGATGGAAATCAGCGGGTCCGCGTTGTCCCAGTCAAGCCGCTCGTAGAGCTCCAGGGAGTCGTCCCAGAGCTTGCGGATCCACGCGATGCGGTCGAGCGAGAGCAGCTGCGCCGCCTCGAACGCGGGCGACTCCAGGTTCGGGAAGAGCTTCTCCCGGAGGAGCCACGGGACGATCTGCCGCAAGTCGTCGAGGTCGACCTCGGCGTTGCCGCGGAAGTAAGCCATCGCCTTCGCGAAGTTGATGATCGTGAGCCGGCCGCGCACGCTGATGCCGTTCTGGGTCTGGCTGCAGAGGTTCTTGACCTTGTCCCTGCCGCAGTCGTTGCGGCACACCTCCGACAGCGTCTTCCCGGCGAGCCGGATCACGTCCTTGGACTTGTACTCGAGGGTGTCGGCTGCAAGGTCGCAAAAGTCGAACTGCGCCGTGAAGAACTCGAGCCGGCGCAAGACCGGCTTCGGGATGGGGATCGACATGATGTCCTTGAAGGCCCGGTCGAGCTCCTCGGGTGTGAAGACGATGTCCCTCGGGACGAGGTTCTCCGGCTTCTGCCCCGTTTCAACACGGTAGAGCAAGTCATCCAGGAAGAAACTATTGAAGTTGAGGGCGATCACGACGATGTCAAGCCGATCCTTCAATGCCTCGATGACCTGGTAGGTGCCGCCACCGAGGTCGTCGTTCGCCGTGAGGAACCAAGCACTCTCGCCGCATTCGACCACTTGGTCGAGCACCTCCGCGTAGCCGTCAGCCAGCAGCGTGAGTAGCGCGGACTGGGTTCTCGTGGGTATCCTGTTATACTCGTCAACTATCTTGATCCGCATGTCGATCCATTTCCGCCACGCGATCTTGACCTCCTCCATCTGCTTGGCGTTGAGCAAGTCGCGGGGAAGCGGGTTGCCCAGCAAGTCCGAGATGGTCATCTGGGGCTGTCCGTGCTGGACTGCTTGCTTGACCTCCTTCATGGAGTACCCCGCCAGCAGGCCCATGAGCAGCGCCGAGGCCGTCTTGCCCCTCCCCGGGCCGCCGATGAAGAGCGCCCGCTTCCGGACGAGGAAGTTGAGCAGCGGTAGGAGCACGAACGACGAGTAAGACTGGTCCGTGGGCAGCGTGAGCTTGGAGCCGACCCCAGTGAACCGGATCTCGACGGGCGCGCGGGAGGAGTTGAATTCGATGTCGTAGTAAGGCGAAATGATCGCGTTGTTCACGATCCAGAAGTAGGCTTTGCGTGCCTTCTCGTCCGGGCCAACCGCTGCATCGATGGCGGCGGCCGGTGCCCCTGCCGCCACCGTCGATGCCGACCCGTCGAAGATCTGCTCCACTTCGAACCTGGGCATCTCGACCCGCTTGGAGGGCGGGTTCACGGGCGAGGTGGAGACGTGCGACGGGTTCTTCCTGGGCTCCGGGGCGTCCTTGGCCGGCGGAGCGCCGTGCGCCCGCTGGGCCTGTTTTTTTCCCATGGAGGTGTATCGGTAAGACGGATTATATGGTTATCGCGGCGAGCCGGGCCTACCTTTATTATCCCCGACTCGGTTCAACATCCGGGGTATGCGCAGATGCGACGCGGCTCGTCCAAGTCGGTGGCGTGGTTCTCGATCCTCGCCCTCTTCGTGGTCGTCGGCGTCATAACGACCGAGCTGGAAATCGGCGTGAATCGCCCGCCCGTGATCGAGCGAGCGGGGCCGGGTTCGCCGGTTCTCATGTACCTGGGCGGAAGCGTGGCCCTCACCTTGTATGCCTCCGATCCCGATATTGGCGACGTGCTGGCCTTCCACGCGAGCGCACGGGACGAGGGGGGCAACTTGGTCGGCGGGCTCGGGATGCCGGAGGTCAGCGGTAACAACCCGGCTTCGTGCAACGTGGGCTTCGTGCCGGTGGCCGCGGGCAACTACACCGTGACGGTGTCGGCCAGCGACGGCCGCGGCGGCGCGGCATGCTATTGGTTCACCGTGCGCGCGGTGGAAAACCACGTGCCGACCATCATCAGCCGGGAACCGCCGAGCGCGACGACGCTCTTCATTGGCGGGGACGTGACCTTGCGGGTGAACGCGTCCGATGCGGAGGCGTGGCAAAGCATCACGTTCTCGTGGGCGGCGATGGACGACGCGAACAGCACGGTCGGCGGGCTCGGGGCGCCGGTGACAAGCGGCGGGAACCCGGCATCGAGCCAGGTGACCTTCACGCCGGCGGTGACGGGGAACTTCACGGTGACGGCGACTGCCAGCGACGGCGCCGGGGGGACGGCATCGCACGCCTTCCACGTCGTGGCCACGTGCTGGGATTACTTGGAAGCGAACAACGGCGTTTCCAACGCCACCCCCGTCGCCGCCAACACGACCGAGGAGTTCCACGACCTGACGGTCTGCAGCGTCGACGTCGACGTCTTCATACTCGACCTGGTGGATGGCAGTACGATCGACGTGGATCTCCTCCGCTCGATGCCCTCGATTTCCATCACCATTTCCTTGTGCTATATGGAATTGGATTTATATGGCGCGGTTGCAACCAGCTCAGGCGGGGTCGCAGACACTTCCTTCTCATTGCATGTTTCGGGCCTGAGCGCGGGCACCTTTTACGTCCACGTCGGGGCGGCAGGAATCCATGTGGACGTCTATGACATCATCATCACATCCACCATGCCGTGAGGCTGAGCTGGCCCTCCGCATGAAGGCCACCCCGGCTGTAACGAGGGGCCGTGTTGGCTTCCGACGCGAAACTAAAAAAAGGGGGAAATGCCTTGTCTATCCAGAACGATTCCTTTTCAAAAGCCAAGCAGTGAACCATGAAGGAAGACGACTCGTTCTCCGAGAACTTGAAGCGCGCCATCGCTCATCTAATGAAAGGGCATGTCGGGACTTGCCTCGTGCTCAGCAGCTATAAGGTGGCCGCTGTCTTGAAAGAAAACTTCGGCACGGACGTGAACATAAGCAAAGTGGGCAGGTTCATCTCGCGGTTCGCCAAGGCCAACAACTTGGAGCGCCTCGGCACCAACGTCCCGAAGTTCAAGATCGAGCGGTCTAAGTTCGACAAGATCACCTTCGACGTGCCCAAGACCAAGCTCGGGCCTGCCGCTTGAGCACCCGCCACCCAGGCTGGCTCCCGCTCGCTCGTCTCTTCCTGCGACACCCCCAGGCAGCGCGCCGCCTGCGCGGCATACCAGGGGGGTTTCAATGGGGAAAAAAACGCAGATCTCATCGAGAGGCCTCGCGGGCCGTCAGCCCCCACCCTCGCTCTCGCGTTTTCGTGGGGGCGTCATCCGATCGATGAGGGGGCGGTTAGTCGACGAACCGCTTACTTGGCAGGCATTTCCTCGAACATGGCATCGACGTAGGCCTCGTACTGCATGTCCCGGAAGTACCGCAGCTGGATCGTCTGCGACCGGCACACGTTCGTGCAGGTGCCGCAGCCGTGGCACTTCACCAGATCCACGCTGATGAGGCCGCCCGCGTCGATCGCGATCGCCTCGTACGGGCACGCCTCGACGCACCGGTAGCACTTGGAGCACGAGCCTTGCTCCTCCACCACTGCCCGGATCAGCTCGATCTCGTACTTCTCGTTGTTCACGAGCAGCGATGCGGCCGACGCGGCGCCCTTGGCCTGCGACACCGAGGACCCGATGCTCTTCGGCCCCTGGCACGACCCGGCGACGAAGATGCCCGGCACCTTCGTGGCGATCGGGTTGAGCCGGGAGTGGAACTCCTTCAAGAACCCCTCGGGGCTCTGCTCCATCTTGAGCACCTTGGCGATCTGCGCCGTGCCGGCCGACGCCAACGTGGCGGACGACAAGACGACGAGATCCGCGTCGATCTCGAGGATCTCGCCGGAGTTCTTGTCCTCCGCCGTCACGATGACGTTCTTCGTCGCGGGATCCTCCTTCACGTCCGCGACCTTGCCGCCGACGAAGATCACGCCGGCCTCGCGCGACCGCTTGTAGTACTCCTCGTAGTCCTTGCCAGCGCACCGCATGTCGATGTACGAGATCACGACCTCCGTGTCCGGGAGCTCCGACTTGATGAGCTTCGCGTTCTTCGCGGCCAAGGAGCAGCAGACCTGGCTGCAATGGGCGTTCACCTCGCCACGCGAGCCGACGCACTGGATCATCACGACC
>JAFGBX010000068.1 GCA_016932935.1 Promethearchaeota archaeon
ACAGGAAGCCCCCGCACCCGTCGTGGTGGAACCGGAGATAATGGCCCCCGTTGCGGTGGCAACGAAGTCGCCCCCTCCCGCATCGGAAGCAGCGAAGGCGACCCCGGCCGTTGCAGCTGGATCGAAGGTACCCGCCACCACGGCGGTAGAAACGAAGGCCCCCCCTCCCGCAACGGAACGAGCGAAGGCATCACCAATCGTGGCAGCTGAACTGAAGGCGCCAGCCCCCGCGGTAGCGAGGCCAGAGATGGAACGGCCGGAGCAAGACGAGATGGAACTGGAATTCGTCAACATCGAGAAGGAAGATGAAAAACGTCAAGAGAAGCGGAAGAGGGGGGACATCTTCGACTTCCCCGACATCGACAAGTGAGAGGGCGGCGGTTGAGGCGGGGCGGGAGGCGGTTTTCCCGCCGGTGCCCGTCCCGCTGTGCATCCCCTTAATATTTCTCGCTGATTACTTATCCCGTACGGGAGCCCGGATGCGCGCGGGCGGGCCCGACGGCAAGCACGAGCTGGCGACCCATGGATGCCCCCCTCCACGAGATGAAGCGCTTGTTCTCCGGCGGCCAGCGGGAGTTCAGGCACGGCAACTTCGAGGCGGCACTCGCGCAGTTCACGGCGGCGTTTGACAAGTTCCGGGACGCCGGCAACTCGGAGGGAATGGCCGATGCGCTGTACCAGGTCGGCATGACGCAGCAGAAGCTCGGGCAGTTCAACGATGCCATCATCAGCTTGAAAGAGGCTCTGGAACTCTACCGCTTCTTGAAGAAACAGGAGCGCGAGGTCATCACGCTTCATGCGGTCGGCTTGCTCCAGGCGGAGGTCGGTGCCGACGAGATCGCGACGAGATACCTGGAAGACGCGCTCGACATCTACAAGGACAAGGATTACAAGCCCGGCATGGCCGCGATACAGTTCGAGCTCGGCAACACCTGCTTCAAGGCCGGGGAGCATGCGGAGGCCCGGCGCCTCTACGGGGAGGCGTCCGCGATCATCAAGCAGATCGCGGGCCTGCCCGGGATGGCTAAAGTGAAGTACATGCTCGCGCTCCTCGATTTCTCGGAGGGAGACCTCGACGCGTGCATGGAGAAGCTCGACGAGGCGAGCGCGCTGTTCGAGAACGACGGCGATTTGAACGGGCGGGCGAGGGCGCTCTCGATCGAGGGGTTGATCTCCTTGAGCAAGGGCGACACGAGGGCGGCGGAGAACGACTTCAACGAATGCACCCGAATGGTCGCCGAGGGGTACATGAAGGAACCGACCAAGACCGGCGTGCTTGAAAAACAGCAAGAGGTTCAGCTCTTGCTCTACATGGGCTCGCTCTTGTACCAAGACACCAAGTACAACCTGCCCGACCTCGGCACGACCCTTCACTTGCGTGCGTACAAGTTCTTCGAGGACGCCACCGCGCTGGCCGAGCGGATCCAGTACCGGAACGGTATGTGCCAGGGGCTGTTCAACCAGGGCATGATCCTGGTCGACAGGGGTGATCGCGCGAGCGTCCGGTCGTCCATCGAGAAGTTCTCCAGGGTGCTCGACATCGCGAAGGAGATCAGGAACAACGAGCTGATTGTGAGGAGCTTGCTCTTCCTGGGAATCGCCCACCGGTACGTGGATAGACACGACCAGGCGCTCGTCTACCTGCAAGACTGCTCGACCATCTCCAAGCGGCTCAAGTACGCGACGCTCGAGGCTCGCGCGCTGATGGAGAAGGCGCGCATCATGCACGTATTAGGGAAGCTCGATGACGGGCTTGCAACCCTGGAGCAGGCCCGCTCCATCGTTTCGGGGAACTCTGATCTCGCCGTGCTGAACTGGGAGATCCTCGTCATCTTTAGCGACCTCTACCAGGGAACGGGGGCGCTGGACATGGCTGCCGAGTCGCTGATCGAGGCGCGGGAGCAGTGCATGAGACGAAACGACAAGAAGGGGCTCGTCAGGGTGCTGCACGAGATGGCCAGGCTCGACGAGCGGCAGGGCTTCGTCGCCCATGCCATCGCCTGCACGGCCGAGATCGAGTCAATCCACAAGGCAGCGAACCAGTTCACAGAGATGTCGCGGGCCAGGATCGACCGGGCCCGCATGACCTTCATATCCGGCGACGTCGACCGCGCAACGAAACTGCTGCACGAGGAGATCGACTTCATACGCGACGCGGGCATCGCCGACGGCGACGCGCTGATCGCGAGTGCGAAGTTCGTTCTATTCAAAATATTGAAATTTAAGAGTGAGATCATCGAATCGGATGAATTATTCCGTGAGTTGCTTTCATACTTCAGTGAAAACGACAAATTGCTCGACATGTTCGAGATGTTCATCGAGATCGCGTACGATGCCGTGGAGAGCGGCAACTTGCTATCGTTGAAGCGCGCGATGGACAAGACGTGGAAGATCCTCGGGCAACCCAGTGCTGCGGTCGAGCGCCTTGAGCATCTGGTGTACTTCCTCCACGTGTATGGTTTGATGCACCAGCACGAGGGAACGCCGTCGGGCCTCGACCTCGCCCGGAAATACATGGGAGAATGCCTTTCGATCGTCCAGAAGGCGAACATGGACGATATGAAGGGGGTTATTGTTGCCCAGCTCGCGGACATCGCCCTCATCGAGGGGAAACAAGACGCGCTCTCCCTTTTCAACGAAGCTATCCGGGACCTCACCGAGGAGGGCAAGCTAGCGGACGCAATTCGCGTCCACGAGCAGATAGCGTGGATACGGTATACGAGCGGGAACCTAGACGAGGCGCTCGATCACGCCTTGCGCGCGGCGCGGTTGTTCGAAGACAACGTGATCGCCCGCCCCCCGCACGGTATGATACAGGACATCAAGGAAAAGTTCCATTACTACACCAAGCGTGTCGACGTACACGCCCTCCTTGCTTGCTTGTACGTCGAGAAGTTCATTGAAGCGGGCGATGCCATCGCCCTGGAACGTGCCCTGATCTCCATCGAGTTCCAGAAGATCTACTCGTTCCACCGTTCCTATTATGCAAAACACATGTTCACGATGCTCTCTTGCGAGAAGCTGGAGAAGTACCTTGAACAGGACGAGCGGCTCTGCAAGGAGGCCGTGATGAAGCAAAAGACGATCAACTTCTTGACGGGCTGCAAGGCGTTCCACGAGCGGATCCTGGCAAGTCCCGACGCCCATAAGGAGTTCGTCAAGCGCACGATCGACTCCTTGAAGGCAAAGCTGAAGGAAGAACGCGCCGCGCTGGGTGAAATCGTCTCGAAGGTCAAGCAAACACGGGCATACCTCATGGAATGCAAGGATCCCGGTTCGCTCGTGCCTTTCATCGGGTTCAACGTCGTGAAACAAGCGCAAAAGCAGCTAGAGAAGCACCCGACGGTTGCCGTGCTCGATTATGCCATCCTCCCGGATACATCCAAGGTCGCCATCTTTTTAATGCACCAGGCGCGCGTCGAGATCTTTTGGAAAGAACTAACACCCGAGTTCTTTGGAACCATCGACCAGCTACGCGAGGCCCGCTCGGCGGAGCGCCAGGACGAGGTCCCGTTCATGCACAGGCAGCTAACGGCCTGGCTGTTTCCTATCAAGCTGAAGGATAGACTCGTCGATATGGGCGTGAAATACATCTTCATCTGCCCTGATGCACGGCTCGGTGATATACTATTTCCGTTGCTTGGTGAAGACAACGCGCTGGGCGTTGCCTTCACGCCCGTGTACGTGCCACACCTGATCGATTTCAAGATCTTGATGCGCGACGGCTCACTCGCCCGAGGGTCGGGGAAATTGGACTTCTACCTGCTGTTCCCGGATCCGTCCGACGAAGCATCGGCCGAGGAGAAGGCCAGCCTAGAGCAGCTCTTCGACCGCCGTGCCGGCGTCGCACGGGGTACGGGTGCTAAACCCTCCCACGTGTCCGTGTCGGCCGGTGCTGCTGGCTACCAGAGCCTGCAAGATGTTGGGAAGCACGAACCAAACGTCATCCACTACTCCGGAACCAGCTTCCTGCCCGCGTCGTTGCCGTTCAAGGGCCACCTGAACATGAGCGACCGGTCCTACTTCCTCGAGGACTTCATGGAGCTCGACCTCGCCAACAAGCAAGGATTGCTGTGCATCTCTTCGACCGACGATCTCCCCCTTGACCTCGGCCAGGCCCTCGTCACGTGGAAGACGCTCGCGCTCAGCAACATCCCCAACATCCTTTACGTTTCGGCTTGCAACAGCTCGTCGGCCATGTTCATTACCCTTTTGTACGAGCGGTTGCTCGATGGTGAAACGATCGGGGAGGCGTACCACAGCGCCATGCTCCACCTGGGCAGCATGCCGGAGATCCCGCCCCTCGCGAGGTCAGACCATCTCCTTATCGCCAACCCGTTCTGGCGGCTTGCTGGCGGCGTCCGGGGCGAAAAAAACGCGGATGGTTAGAACTGCTGGCCTTGCAACGCTGATTGCACCGACGCGAGCCTCTGGTGCAAGACCTGGTTTTCATGGTCGAGGGATATCATCTTCTCGGAGAACAGCTGGTGTGTCGAGAAGTACACGTTCGCAGCGATTTTTCCGAGCTCGAACTTTGCCTCCAGGTTTCGCATGGTCTCCTTGATGGACACGATGCGCTGCTCGACTGCTTGAAGCTGGCTCATGAGCATGTGGATTTCCTGGGCCTTCTGAATCCTTGCCTGTATGACCTGCTGTTGGTACGCGTCGACGCTTTGCTGCCGCACCCCGTTGCTCGTTCCGAGACCCCAGGCAGGAACCGCATCGATCGGGGCCGGAGGCCGACACGCTGGCGAGGCCGGCCCCGGCGCGTAGGAAGGCGCCTGGAAGGGTAAAGCGACTTGCGGGTAGGCTTGGTTCACCACCTGCTGGCTTTGCCCCTGGCCGCGCCCATAGACCGGGCGGAAGAACCTGGCATCCCCGGTCGAGATCGCCGGGTGCTTCAGGAACCCTTGGCTCACCGGATCCGGTTGGGCGTTGCCAGGTGGGAAGAAGCTCGCGTCGACGTAGTTGCCGGCCAGGCCATCGAGCGAAAGGCCGCCAGAGGGGTACATGTTGTTGCCCGTTGCTTGGCTGGTAGTCGGGCCTTGGCGGAGGGTGTCGTTGCCCGCGAGATCCAGGACCTGTTCGAGCTCCATGTCAATGTCTGTGGCCGCGGCAGCGCCCGTCGGTTGGCCCCCCATGTATTGGCAAGCCGTAGGCAGCGCGCTTGCATCCCCGGGGTTGAGCAATGCATTGATGTTCTCCTCGATATAGGCCTTAATTTTAAAGACCGAGTTCACGTCGAACGCTTTGATCCGCTGTATCTTGTCTTGGTCGAGCTTGTTGATCTGCTCGAAATCTAGGAGCTGTTCGAAGTACTTGGCCAGCACCTGCATCTTCGCCTTGTCCATGTTGAACCTCAAGCCGATGCCCTGGAACTGGAGGGAAAGGCGCTTGAAGATCCGGCCGACGACGTCGGTCGACAGGAGCTTGGTAACGGGGAACGAGAAGAGCAGCGCGTCGGTCTTCTTGAGGTACCCCTGGGACTTGATGAACTTGAACGACTTGGTCGTGAGTAGCACGTGGCCGTGGCCCTTGTGTTCCTCGTCGTCAGAGTCCAGTTTCACCTCCTCTACGTGAATGACCGGGTATTCCGCCTTGTCGAGGCCGATGACGCCCTTGTTCATGTACTTGATGAAGAAATCCTTTATCGTGAGCAAGAAGTCGATACGGTCCTTCAGGGATTGCAGCATCTCGAGCGGCTGGTTGAAGCTCTCTGACACCTGCGCCGTGAACGACATGAAGTCCGACTGGAGCTGGTTGATGTAGGTCTCGAGCACGGCCACGTCTTGGTTGCTCCACGCCTTGCCGTCGACGAAGAATCCTTTCTTCGACCTGAGGAACAGGAAGAAGTGGTTTATGCGCTTCATGATACGGCGCTCGATGAGGGCCCCCTCCTCGATCAACCCGAGCAGTTCTTGCTCCATACCTGGTTCGTGCAGCATGACCGGTAGTTCGAGGCGCAGCTTCATGAGCTTCTGCTTGGCCGTGCTGAGCAAGCCAGTGAAGCTGGAGAAGTCCTGGAGCACGTTCCGGCTGTCGATGACGATGTTCTTGTACTTCTCTTTCAAGTTCCCCTTGAGCTCGTCGATCTCGGACGTGTTCGGCGACCGGCACTTCGGGCAGACCATCTTCTCGCGCTGGACGGCCACGATGCGCGCGTTGTCGAGCCCCTCCTCCTTGCATTGCCTGCAGAACAACTGCCCGCTCTTCTCGTCGGTGGCGAAGAAATTCAACCCACACTCGGAGCACACCTGGATCTCCTCCCTTTCCTTCACCACGCAAGCATCGCAGAAAATCGTGTGGCAGTCGTAGCAGTAATGGTTGGCCGAAACGATGTTCCTTTTACAGACCTCGCACTCCATGAAGTTGGGCAAGACATGGTAACGGGGTGTGGCCGGCTGGCGCATCATGACGCATCGACATCCGTGTCGGACTTACCTACGGTCTAACTGCGGCCTGGCGCGGTATTATATGGCCGTGACATCGAGAGCATAGCCTCTACCCGCTGTTCCTCGAGCGGAAAATTACAAATGTCTCGGGGGCGACGTTAACGAGAGCAACAATGGATGTCGACGAGATCCAAGCGCGGGTTAAAAAACTACAAGCGCTGCCGGCGATCCACGTGCCGGACAGCGTGCTCGGGCATGCCATGAAGAAGTTTGATGTCAAGTTCGCCAAATCCAAGGCATTTCAAGAGGAATTGCTCGCGTCCATCCCTGGCGGTATCGAGCACACGAACGCCATCAAGGAGCCCTTTCCATTGGTCATGCGTAAGGCGCAAGACTGCTACCTCTGGGACGTCGATGGCAACCGGTTCATCGACTACCTTATGGCGTCCGGGCCGATCATCCTCGGGCACAACTACCCGGAGCTCCGCGACCACGTGGTCAGAGTCATCCAGGAGCAGGGGCCCGCCACGGGCTTCATGGTCGAGGCCGAGCTGGACGCAGCGAGGAAAATAAAACAGCACATGGGGTCGGTCGAGCAAGTTCGGTTCTTCCAGTCGGGCACGGAGGCATCGATGGAAGCCATGCGGCTCTTGCGGGTCTTCACGGGGAAGCAGAAGGTCATCAAGCTCGACGGGTCATACCACGGCTGGCACGACCAGATGCTGGTCGACCTGCACGTTCTCGGCACCAAGAACATCCTCTGCCACGGCATCCCCCTCGGCTGTTACGAGCACACGATCTCGGTCAAGCACGACGACCCCGACCGGCTCGAGAAGGTGATCAAGCGCAACCAGGGAGAGGGAAAGGGTGGCGTGGCTGCGGTCTTCATCGAGCCACCCGGCGGCGACGGCGGCACGCACCCGCTCCACCCCGAGTATTACAAAGCGGCGCGGGAGATCTGCGACAGGCACGGCGTTTTGCTCGTCATGGACGAGGTGATCACCGGCTTCCGGCTCGCGCTGGGCGGGGCGCAGGAGTACTTCGGCGTGGAGGCGGATCTCACGCTGCTCGGCAAGATCGTCGGGCACGGCTTCCCGTCCGCTGGTGCCCTCGGCGGCCGCGCGGACATCATGGCCTACCTCGCCGGTGGAGTTGGCGGTACGGACGAGAAGGGCGAGGCGATACGGAAGAACGCGTACTCGAGCGGCACGCTCGCGGGGAACACGCTCACGTGTTCGGCGGCCGCAAAGGCCATCGAGTGCATAGAGAAGACCGGCGCGATCGAGGTGGCGGCCCGCGTCGCCGCGAGGCTGGTTGACGGCCTCAACGACATCTTCGGACGTCATGGCCTGCCGTTCTTCGCGTACAATTTCCAATCGATATTGCACGTGGTTACCGCGGATTTCTTCCACGTGAGCATGAACCGGGCCGATGCGCTGGAGCAGATCAACACCCGCCGCAAGTTGATGGCCGACTACGTCGCGTTGCTCGCCCTCGAGGGCATCACGTCGCTCCAGGGGGTGCGGCACTACACGTGTTTGAAGCACGACGACGAGGCTGTCATTAACCAGACCCTCGCCGCGTTCGACGCGTTCTGTAAGAAGCTCAAGTCGTGAAGGGATGGGGCGTATGGAACGGAAGATCAACCAGGTCGGAATCGTGGTGAAGGACGCCGCCAGGGCGGCCGAGTTCTACCAGCGGGCACTCGGCGTCCCTTTCCAGGTGATGGACCGGCCGAAGGAGACTTGCCAGCTGCACGGGAAGGAGTCCTGCTTCCAGATGAGAACGGCCTTCGGAAACGCAGCCGGGTTGCAGGTCGAGCTCATCCAGGTTCTCGAAGGCCGAACTGCGCACGTGGAGTTTATGGAATCTCACGGGGAAGGGATACATCACTTCGGCATCTACGTCGAGGACATCGAAGCGGAGATCGAGGCGTGCGCGAAGCAAGGCATCGGTGTCATCTCCCGCGGCGAGTTCCTGGGCGTGAAGTGGGCATATGTGGACTCTGTGGCGTCGGCGGGTGCGGTGTTCGAGTTCATTGAGATGCCGAAGCCTCGCGCGAGGCGGGCGAAGACGGAACCGGCTACCTCACCGAAGCATGATTGATGAAAATGGTCAAGTCAGATCGCCGCAAGAGCACCGGGTCTCGTCGACGAGGTCGAGCAGGTCACCGATCCCCGTTATCCCGTCCCTCGTGATGGAGATCTTGACCAGCTGCATGGCTGGCAGCAGTCGCTCCACGACCTCCGCCGCGCGGGATGCGAACTCCGTGAGCTGCCCGCGCGTCGCGTCCAGGACGCGCTCCCTCAGTGCCTTCCCGTCGCCGATGTAGGACTCGGTGGCAGGAAGCAAGAGGTCTGCCTTCGACACGGCGTGCAGTAGCGGCGCGTGGATGGTCAGTTGCAAGCCCGTCAGGGTGAGGAGCAGGAATGCGAAGCTGGAGGGCGTGTTGATGAGATCCCCGGGCAACAAGAACACGGCGAGGATGTCGTCGAACAACTTCTTTATGCTGTCGATCAGCAGGTTGCCAACCTCCGAGAATATCAGCGGTTCGAGCTGCCCCGGCGCGTCGATGATGGCGAGGTCGGAATGCGTGTGCTCCAGGTCGGCGAATAGCGCCTCGACATGTCCAGCTAGGATCCCGTAGGCCTTTACTATGGCGCCGTTCGGCCCTAGGCCGTGCTCCTCCATGACCTTTTCGACCGTGACTATCGACCGGACGTCGACATCCCACGGGAAGTCGTCGCGGGAGCCGGGATCGAGGTTACAAGACCTGACGTCGTTATATTTGCGAGATAGGCGGGCGTAATCGCATAGCGCCTTCACGAGCGTCGTCTTGCCAGAGCCCGCCGGGCCGAGCACAAGTATCGTCGTCACTGCATGTCGCCCCCTGGGCGTAGATTATTGCCGCGGGTTTTTCCGGTAAAATATTAAACGCCCCAGGGCTTTTAACACCCTAACGCGGCAATGGTTAGAGGATCATGTCCCAACTCCCCATCATCCAATCGAAAGGTGTCATCACTTCCTTCAAGCGCGGTCGCTCTCGGGTGCACGAGTCGACCATCCTCTGCAAGATCGACGGGTTCGACGACCGCAAGGCAGCGGCCGCCTTGATCGGCCACTGGGTCGAGTGGACGTCGGAGACTGGCATCAAGATCCGCGCCAAGATCACCCGCACCCACGGAATCAAGGGCGTCGTGCGAGCACACCTGCCAGGGAAAGGTATCCCCGGCAGCGCGCTCGGCTCCCCCATCGTCGTCGTGAAATGACCCGTTAGCGTGGTCTACACCACATCGAAGGCGCTGGCAATCACAACGCGTCCGCCTTGCGGGATTCCCTTATCTTCTCCAAGAATTTAACGATGCGTTCCCTCGTAGCATCGTCCGGCTCCAGCTTGACCAGCACGCTTGCCAAGTGCTCGACGTCATAACCATAAACCTCCACGTAGAGGGTGCGCAAGACCACGACGAAGAACGATGTGCTCAAGCCCAGGCTTATCAATTGACTCAAGCTGATGTGCCCGGTGACCGGGCCCTCCACGCTGATGCCGGGCAAGGGAACCACGATCACGTTCAGCTGCAGCTGGCTGACCATGTCGATGAAGTTCAGCACGAGGAGGAGGATGTAGAGCAAGATGTTGATGATCGTGAACCTCTCGAACTTCTGCTGCGCGGGGCACCAGAGCGTGTACTTCTTGTGTTTCGGGAGGGGCATGATTATCGATAAATCCTCGTCCCCATCGGCCGCGGGATCCATGGCGCTCTTTTTCTCCTCGGTGAACAGCTCGATGCGTGCCGTCAGCCACGCCTTGTTGGAGGCCACGTGGAAGCACGAGATGAACGTGATCGTGATCAAGAACGAGAAGATCTTGAAGACGGGTGCGAAGAAATTCGGGGACAGCCTCGCCTCGTACCCCAGCGCGACCGTGAGCAGCAGGTCGATAATATATCCCACGAAGAACACGCCGTGCATGTACCCCTCGTCGCCGAGGGGGTGCTGGAACATGGCGATGCCCTGGATGTTCGTGTTGGGTTTCGTGATGGCAAGGATGTCGAATAATATGGAGAAGAAGCCCAGGGACGCCGGGACTAGAAGGAAGAACGCGCCCGGGCCCCACCCCTGGCTCAGGATGATGACGCAACACGCAAGCGTGATGGCCATGGTTCCCAGGATCGAGTGGTTGAGCAGCACGTCCTTGGTGCCGACTCGCTCGGCGCGTTCCATAGCGTTCCCCGTCGGGTTGTTCCGCGAAGGTCGTGAAAGACTCGTGTTTCTAATACGTTCGAGGAATGTTAGAAATTAAAAGCTCTTGCTAGGATATTAAAGCAAAAGTATTCACGCGAGGCATCGCGATTCCAGGCAAGGTGAGCACGGCGACGATCGGCCCCGACAAGTTGTTCCCATTCAAGCGCTTCCGCGACGAGCAAGAGGCGTTCATTACGAAGACATACGAGACGCTGGAAGCGGGGAACCACGTGATCGCTTCCGCGCCAAACGGGTTCGGAAAGACCATATCCGTCTTGTGCGCGACGCTACCCGTGGCGATCGAGAACGATTTGAAGGTCGTGTATTGCTGCCGCACGCACGTGCAGAACTCGCGCGTCATCACAGAGCTCGAAGCGATACACAAACACTTGCTGGGCAATCGAATCGTGGACGACGCCAGCACGATAGCAGTGGATTACTCGGGCGTGAGTTTGCGCGGACGAAACGAGATGTGCTTCAAGGACCAGATTCGGGAGACCGACTTGAGCCCGGGTGATTCCGCAGCCGTGTGCGCACAGCTCCGGAAGGACAGCCGCTGCAAGTACTACAAGAACTTCCAGAAGCTCTTGGCGGGTGCGGAGCACGCGTCCGAGCCGGTCCTGGAGCGGCACGCGCTCGATTCCGACGCCATCATCGCGGCGTGCACGGCGAAGGGAATCTGCCCGTATTTCTTCAGCCGCGACCTCCTCAAATCTGCACGGGTCTCCGTGGGAAATTACCAATGGTTCTTCAACCCATGGATCCAAGACAGGTTCCTGGAATCCATTGGGGTCGGAATCGAGGACGTACTCCTCGTGATCGACGAGGCACACAACCTTCCCTCGCTTTCCGAGGAGATCCACTCGTTGCGGATGGGCAAGTTCACGATCACGTCCGCGAGGAAGGAGATGCGCGATTACTTCCCGGGCGAACCGGGGCTGGAGCCCGCGGAGCTGTTGCTGCGCGCGTCCGAGGATCTTTTCGACTCGTACGAGCGCGGGCTGAGGAACCAGGAGGAAATCGAGATCGACGCCCGTGCGATCATCCAACACCTGCAATCATCGACCCGATCGAGTTTAGCGGGTGCGATCGAGCTGCTCGATGACCGGGGCGACGAGATCCAGAAGCAGAAGCTCGAGACGGGGCGTAAGAGCCCGCGATCGTTCTGCAAAGCCGTCGCCCAGTTCTGGTCTGAGTGGCAGTCGTCCACGATGGACAAGGCCGCCTTCTACCACTGCTTCTCGACGGATAGGGGCCGCAAGTACTCGTCGAATTACACGTTCGAGGCCGTTTGCCTCGATCCCGGGCTCGTGGGCATCAAGAAGATAATGGACAACGTGTATGCGTCCATTTCCTTGTCCGGCACGATCATCCCGGAAGCCTATTCTGCCATATGCCGCGTGCCTCGTCCTGAAATCCTGCGCATGAACTCGCCGTTCGATCCGGCTCACGTGAAGACGATCATCCTCGATGACGTCTCGACGGCGAAGGGCCAGCGGAGCGAGGAGATGTACCGGACCTACCTGGGGAAGATCGTCGAGATGGCCCGGGCGACCCCGAAGAACTCCGCCGCCTTCTGCGCGTCGTACGGCGTCTTGCGGGGCATCGTGGACGCCGGGTTCGAGGGCGCCATCCGGCACATCGGACGCTTTCCCCTCGTGGAGAAGGAGGGTGGGAGCTCGTCGGAGAACGATGACTTGATCGCCCAATACAAGGAGTACTCGCGGGTATCCGACGGGGCGGTGCTCCTGGGCGTGACCGGGGGCAGGAACTCGGAGGGGGAGGACTTCCCCGGCGACGAGATGAACGCGGTGATGGTCGTCGGCGTCCCGTACGCGACGCCGACCCCCCGCGTCAAGAAAAAGATCGAATACTACGACGTCGCGTTCGAGGACAACCGGGGTTGGTCGCTTGCCTACGAGATCCCGGCCGTCCAGAAGGCAAACCAGGCATGTGGTCGGCCCATCCGCACGCTCGACGACCGCGCCGTGATCGTCCTCGCGGACGCACGTTTCAAGAAGGACAAGATACTAGCGCTGCTATCGCCCTGGATCTTGCGGAACATTTGCGCCATTAAGGACGTTCCCGGTCACCTGTATGCCTCCATCGAGAGATTCTTCGCCGGTGCGGCGCAGAACGGCTGCACGTGACAGGTCCCTGATCCATCGTGCGCGAAGGAAGGGGCGTCAATCGAGCCCAGATGTTCGGGCGGCGTGTAGATACGGGGACGGAGGCCGAAAGAACCGCGGGAACAACTTTCTTAGGTTGGGAGTGGTAACTCCTAAACAACCATCCCGCGTTCGTTTCGATTCCGGGACCCGCCGAGTGATGCCCATGGATAGACCACAGACCAGCAACCAGCTCAACGGGAAGACGGTAGGTAAGTGCTTCTGGGCGCCCTTCTTGCATTTTTACCAACCGCCGACCCAGGACGTGCACATTTTGAAGGAGATCAACGAGGAATGTTACGTGCCGCTGTTCTCGATGTTCCTCGACAACCCGGAATTCAAGTGCACGTTCAACATAAACACGGTTCTCCTGGATCTGCTGGCGGATCACGGATTGACCCACACGATCGATCTCCTCAAGAAACTCGTGGCAAAAGATCAGGTCGAAATCGTGGGCTCGGGAAAGTTCCACCCCATCCTTCCCTTGATACCCAAACAGGAGGTGCTGCACCAGATCGAGATGCAAGAGGACGACCTGAAGCGGACGTTCCCGGGGTGGAGCAAGGGCGGGTTCTACCCGCCAGAGATGGCGATATCCCCCGGCATCGCCTCCCTCGTCTCCCAGGAGGGCTACAAGTGGGTGCTCTCGAGCGGGATCGCTTGCCCCTCCGAATGGGCGTTCGACAAGATCTACACGAACGCGGAGGGGCACGCGCACCTGTTCTTCCGGGACGACGTCATCTCCAACGAGGTGTCGTTCAAGAAGATCTCGGTCGAGTTCTTCATCGAGAAGCTCAAGGTCTTGTACAGCACCCCGCATTACATCATCACGGCGCAAGACGGCGAGACGTTCGGCCACCATGCCAAGGGCTACGAGAAGGCGTTCCTGGAGAAGGCGATGCGCATGGCGATCGAGGACGACGACATCGAGCTCGTCTTCATCTCGGACCTGCCGGCCCACTTCAAGGCCGGCGGCAAGGTCAGACCCGTGGCCTCGAGCTGGAGCACGTCCCAGAGCGACCTGGACTACAACAACCCTTACCCGCTCTGGAACCACCCCGACAACCCGTTACACCGGATCCAGTTCAAGTTCCTCAAGAACATCTTCGAGCTGGTCTACATGCTAGAGGGCAGCGGCGGGGACAAGCCCGTCCAGGAGGCCACGACCGCGCGGTACTTCCTCGACCGAGGCCTCCATTCCTGCCAGTTCTGGTGGGCGAGCGCGCGGCCCATGTGGTCGCCGAACATGGTCTTGAAAGGGGCCGAGCTCCTGCTGCGCGCGGCGTTCAACGCCCGCATCGGGATCATAGACACGTTCCACCAGAAGGGCGCGATCGCCGAATCGGAGGAAAACTTCGACCAGGTGAGCCAGTACTATTCCTTGCTGCTGCAAGAGATCACGAAGATGGAACAACTCATCGCGGGCAAGCGCGCGGCGCAAGAGTCCTTGTTCGAGAGCTTGTTCACGAGTGACAAGGATGCGACCGGTGGTGCTTCCAAGAAATGAAGGAAAAGAGGGTCATATTCGAGGTCACGGGCAGCTGGGCGGCTGCCAAGCCGGTCTACGTCGAGGCCATCACGGCGGGCTTCACGACCTTCGTCGTCCGCGAGGCGGGCGACGCCAGGAACCTGCGTGGCCTCGGCAAGGTCGAAATAATCTCCCCCCTTCCGGAGGCGGAGCCGGACTACCTACTCCTCGACGCAGTCCCCTCCAGCCCCGGCAAGCCGCAGCTCGACGCGTTCTTCTCGAGCCCGCTTAAAAAGTGCGTCCACCTCTCGCTGGGCTCCAAGGGCGACGAGGAGTTGGTGGTCGACATCGCGGGCAAGGGTGCGGGCATGGTCATCGTCGACGCGACGGACTGGCGGGTCATCCCGCTCGAGAACCTGATCGCCGAGCTGCAGAAGCGGAGCACGCTGCTCGCGGGGCACGTGGAGGGCGTCGACGAGGCCCGGCTGTTCTTCGAGACCCTCCAGGTCGGGGTCGACGGCGTGTTCCACGTCATCGACGCGGCTGGCGGGAAGGCCGCCGGGTTCGACTTCGGCCCGTGGAAGCGCCTCGTGTCGAGCACGGAGTCGATCCCCATCGGGACGGCCACGATAACTCGCATCGAGGACGTGGGATCGGGCGACCGCGTGTGCGTCGATACGATCTCCATGCTAGAGCAAGGCGAGGGTATGCTCGTCGGAAACCACGCCCGCGGGTTCTTCCTCGTGCACGGCGAGGTGAGCGACACGGAGTTCGTCAACGCTCGCCCGTTCCGGGTGAACGCCGGCGCGGTTCACTCCTACACGCTGCGGGCCGGGAACAAGACGGCCTACCTGTCGGAGCTCAAGGCTGGCGAGCCGGTCATGGTCGTCGACTGGAAGGGGCACACGAGGGTGACCCGCGTCGGTCGTGCCAAGATAGAGACCCGCCCGATGCTGCTCGTCGAGGGCGAGGTCGGGGGCGAGACCATCTCCGCGGTGTTGCAGAACGCTGAGACCATATGCCTCGTTGACGAGACGGGGAACCAGCGATCGATCTCGAAGCTCAAGGTTGGCGATAAGGTGAAGGCGTTCGTGACCGGCGAGAAGGGACGCCACTTCGGAAAAAACATAGAGGAAAAGGTAATAGAGAAATAGAAACCTCCTTTTTGCCTTTAGATCAAGGACTCGACGAGCCGGAGGTACCGGATGCACTCCTCCGCGTACTGGTCGGCCTCCGGCCTCGCGGACGACATCGAGGCGTAGACGTCCGCTGCAGTCGGGGGGAGCGGCTCGCAGGCCAGCGAGCCGTTGAAGTCGATGTCCTTGAGCGCCCGCATGATCTCGAACCAGTCGGTCATACCCCGCCCCGTGCTCTTGCGGTTCGAGTCCGCGACGTGGCAGTGGATCAAGTCCTTGCCCGCGGCGCGGATCGCGTCTCCGTTGTTGCTCTCCTCTATGTTGCAGTGGAAAAAATCGAGCATCATCTTGACCTGCGGGTGGTTCAGTTTCTTCAGCAAGACGAGTGCTTGGTCGCCGCGCTGTAGGAAGGCGTTCTCGTACCGGTTTATGGGCTCGATCGCGAACATGATCCTCCCCGTCTGCTTCGCGAAGTCGCCGATCTCCCTCAATGCCTCGACGCACTTGTTCTGGTTCTCCTCGGTCCACCCGTCGGTCACGTTCGCGACGCCGGACGGCACGCTGAGTAAGAGCTTGGCACCCAGCTCCTCGCCGATGCTCAAGCTGCCCTTGATGTAGTCGAGGGTCTGTTTAACCACGTCCGGATCGTTGTCGATGAGGTTCCTCCGGTGATCCTTGTCGGCGGCTCCCGTCATCATCGTGCAGACGGACGCGACGGGCATGCTGTATTTCCCCATGAAGGCCTTGGCTTGCGCCTCGTCGAACTTCGTTGGATCCTCGATCATGAGCTCGATGGCGTCGTAGCCGTACTTCTTGAGCCGCTGGAACGCCTTCTCCAGCGGTTCGGTACCGTAGATCCAGTTGCTGATTTCGTAGGTGATGTGCATATTCTTTACCTCCTGTTGGATTCATCGCTGAGTAGGGTGTAAAAACGGCACGTCGCAGATCTGGCAAGATCCCTTCATCAAGAGGCAGACGCGGAGGCAATTCTCGTGGTAGACGGTCTTGCAGCCCTTGCACCGCCAGATCTCCCCCTCTACGTTTCCGTGGTCGTCCAGGATCTCGCCGTCGCCGAAGGCACACTTCTGATCCCGCTTCTCCAGGTCATCGGGCGTGACCTTTTCCAGGTTGAGGAGCTCGATCCGGGACAGGTCGATGCTCTGTATGTCGAACGGCTGCTGTGCTTGTGAACTCTGCTGCGCCGCGGGTGCTTGGCTGGTGCCCGGATGTTGGAACAAAAGTCTATCATCTGGCGTGCCCCGGCCGAGTATGTGCTCCTGGAGGACGAGCACTTCAGCAGTGAAGAGGTCGTCGTCCTTGTGGCGTTCGTTTATCAGTTGGATCAAGAACGCGTAGTCCCGTTTCACCTTGCTGTTCGTCTCCTTGATGATGCCGTCCTCGATCTTGAGGAGGTGTTCCTGGAGCTTCGCCTCGGTCTTCTTGTCTATCTTGCCCTGCAACCTCCTCGCAAGATCGTTGTACTCGTTCGCGATCTTGAGTACCTTCTTATCCCATGCGGGGTCTGGCGGTATGAGCTTGAAGTCGACCATCTCGAACGGCCTTCGGGGGAGAAATCGTCTGTCACGTGCACGGAATGCTTGATTATAAATCCTCTTTCAAGGATTTATACTCAAGCGACTCCACGCCGGGTCGATGGATCCATGAACGAGAGAGGTACCAAACGCAACCTCAAAAGTCCCGCGGTACGTGCCCGTGGGTTCGAGCTGAGGCGTGGCTATTTATACGAGTCCATCGTGGGGGTGCTGGATGCCGAGGGGAACCCGCACCTCGCCCCCCTCGGCGTTCGTGTGACAGATAAACACGATGACGGGAAGCTCGTGCTCGAAGCACGCGTCTTCACGACCGCGACCACCTACCCCCGCTTGAAGCGTGGCGGGGAATGCACGGTGCACTTCCCCGGGAGATCCCAGCTCGGCCTGTTCTTCCTCCCGTTCCGCGACGTGCTGCCCGGCCTGCAGGAGGGGGTCGCGCCGCCGGGCATGATCGGGCGGGGCCGGTCGGTCGCAACGCCGGTACACCTCGGCATCGCGAATTACTTGGAAGCGGGAGTTACCTGGGTCGAGGACGAGGAGGTCAACGACGCGATCGCTGCACAAGGCGCTGCGGGCTCCCGTCGAGGGGTCTTCCGCCTCTCGTCGCGCGTCGTCGTCGTCAACGACCCCGGATCGAGTCCCATAACTCGCCAGGACGGCTTGATCCTCGAGTTCCTGGTGAAGGCGAGCCGGTTTCGGTGTTGCCCCCCTGGATCCCACTTGCAACGAGCTACCGTTTCTGAACTGGCCGGCATCATCGAGAAGATGGACAATGTTGCCCCGGGGGACGACAAGACCGCGCTCGCTCTCCGGGTACTCGAATCGTTCCTGCGGGAGCTGAACGGCAGCTAGTTATATCACGAGTACAAACATCTATGCAAGCATTCTGGGTATGACGAGGCGCGGTGCCCAATGCAAAAGAACACCCAGACCAGGATCAAGTCGTTCCTCGAGCAGAAGGACCTACGGTACGAGGTCGTCGACGATAGCACCATCATCGTGCCCTACGAGATCGAGCGGCGGTTGTTCAAGCCCCTCGTCTCGATCAACGGCTCGTGGATCGTCGTCTCGTGCCTCATCGTCGAGGGGAAGGATCTGCCGTCGACCGAGGTTGGTTATCTCCTCAAGCTGTTCAAGAGCATGCTGGTCGCCACCCACAACTTGCCCGAGATCAATTTCGACGTGGACGGCGAAAACAACATATATGCGAGCGTCGACATGCGCGCGGACATCACCGATTACAACAACTTTTTCAGCGAGTTCTTTGCCGTGCCGTATGGCGTGAAGCATTTCATCGAAAAGATAGCGCCCTCGATGGATCCCAAGATCGAAGTCAAGGGCTGCGGGGACACGTGAACAAGGCATCCGCCACCACAAAACCGAGGCGTTCAACCGATGGAGAAGGTAAACCTCCCTATTGTATTGCATTTTCACCAGCCCGTCGATAACTTCGACCATGTAATCGAGGGCGTCTACAAGCGTTGTTACGAGCCCTTGATGGATCGCATCAAGGATTCCAAGGTCAAGTTCACGATGCACTTCACCGGTTCTATGCTGGACTGGTTCGAGAACAAGCACCCCGACTACCTCCAGACCGTCAAGGATCTCTGCTATTCCGGCCAGGTCGAACTCATCAGCGGCGGCTATTACGAGCCCATATTGCCGGCCATCCCTGACGATGACAAGCTCGGCCAAATAAAGCTCCTCACGGAGAAGATCAAGAAGGATTTCGGCATCCAACCCAAGGGTATGTGGCTGGCCGAACGGGTCTGGGAACCCTACCTCCCCCGCATCATCGCCAAGGCTGGCCTGGAATACGTCATCCTCGACGACAACCATTTCAAATCCTGCGGGTTCGAGGAGGCGGACACTTACCACCACTACACGACCGAAGAATCGGGAAACGTGATAAAAGTATTCCCGATCAACGAACCCGTTCGTTACCTTGCCCCATGGCAGCCAGTCTGGAAGCTCCGGGGATACCTGGACGGGGTGAAGACGGACGCGGGGGATCGCATCGTGCTCTACATGGCGGATGCCGAGAAGCTGGGCGAGTGGGGGACGACACACCAGCTCTGTTACGTTCGTGGGCACGACGGCGAGGCCCCGTTCGTTGAAGAATTCATCAAGTTCATCGAGACCACGGATTGGGTGAAGTCACTCACGCTGTCGGAATGTTTAAAGCTCCAACCTCGTGGCCTCGTCTACTTGCCGAACGCGTCGTATGATAAAATGGAGGAATGGGTGCTTCCGACGCCTTCACGCTGCAAGATCGAGTCCATCAAGGAGAAGATCAAGCGCAACGAGATCAACGTGCCTCATGAACTCGACTTGGATCGCTTCGTGAAGGGTGGATTCTGGCGGTACTTCATGGTGAAGTATCCCGAGGTCAATAACATGCACAAAAAGGTGCTGCACGTCCACGACATGATCCTCAAGTACGAGGTCGAGACCGGCGACAAGCTCGGCGTTGCGGACGCGTGGCGCGAGTTGTACATGGCGGAAGCTAACGATTCCTACTGGCACGGGCAGTTCGGCGGCGTTTACTTCAGCTTCTTGCGGCACTCGGTCTATAAGCACGCGATCGAGGCGGAGAAGAAGGTGCAGGCGTTGTACCGGGCGGTGAAGCGGCGGGCGTTGACCCCCAAGGTGCGATCGATCCCGTTCTTGAAGGACGGCTTGAAGCAAGTGCTCCTAGAAACATCGAAGGCCAACGTCTATATCAATCCCGAGGACGGCGGCACGCTGTTCGAGCTCGACTACAAGCCGGTCTCGTACAACTTGATGAACACGCTCGCGAGGTGGCAAGAGGCCTACCACCTCGGCGGCAACAGCCGTGATCTCGTCGCGGACAGTTACCGGAAGGTCGCGATGCGCGACCACATCGCACGCCGCGGCGTGAGCCCGGAGGACTTCAAGCGGAATGCGTTCGAGGGACTCGGCGGGTTCGCCACGGGGGCATTCATAGTCGACACGACCGATTCGGATGGCTTCCGGATCCAGGTGAACCTAAAGCGCGAGGGGAAGGTAGAAGGGATGGCGGTCAGCGTTGACAAGCGCGTCATGCTCAAGGAAGACACCGACGAGTTGCAAGTCAAATACCGCATCCAGGACACCCCGGCTGACTTTCTCGAAAAGTACGATTTTATGGTCGAGTTCCCCGTTTACTTCAACGGCGACCCGAAAGAGTTCGTGCTGCGCCACGAGGGTGGCGAGGGGAACCCCCTCGATGGGCGTGTGTTCCAAGGGTCGCGTTTCACCCTCGTCGATGGTACTTACGGGCTCTTGCTGGGGTTCGAGCTGTCTTGCCCGTTCAGAATTTGGACGTATTCCCATGACACCTATTCGCGGATGAACACAGACGATTACCAATCCCGGTACCAAGCCATTGGTATGGTCTTGCTCCCATCTGAAAAGGAATTCAAGATTTCGGTGAAGATGGGAACCGGTAAGTAGAAGCCGTGAAATTGATGGTCGAGGCAACAGCATCAATGGAGGCCCATGCCGGGGTTCTGGAGATCGAAAAGATCCCCTTCATGAATTGGGGCATCATTTCCCGGTACAATTTTTACACTTTCAAGAACGTGCCCGTGAAGCGCTGGGATCCCTTGAGTTCGGCAGCGATCGAGTTGCACGAGTACGGCACTACGGTCAGGCTGCCGAAGCAGTTCGGGCATTACTCCTACCTTTCTCCCGTACGGGCGTCTCGCTCCAACCAGTTCAAGGACATCCCCCTTGATTCGAAATGCACTCGCGAATTCATAGACATCTTCAAGGCAACCGTCGACGCGCGCGAGTACATCGCTTCGGATGGCCAGAAGATAGGCGATGCGCATTCGATCACGATCTGTGACGGGACGAGGCGGCTGGACAATCCGTTTTCGCTGCAGCCCCGGATCAGGCCCACGCAGGAGAAGGCGATCACGTTTATCAACAAGTACCCCGCCATGTGCCGGGTCGTGGAACCCGACATCAAAGATTACATCGAGAAGTTCCTCGACGACAACGCGAAGATCGCGATGGGCGTCAACTTGCTTTCGACGCCTCGGGAGTACGGCGAGCACTTCGAGGACCTCCCGATCGACACGATCGCATCGCTGTTCCAGTCCATGATCGAGGGCATCAAGTACGTGAAGGAGGAATCGAACAAGCACGGCATGCATTTCATCCCCGTCTCCCCCTTTTTCAACATCGGCAGCAAAGTCGGGGGCAGCGTTCCTCGGTTGCACGGCCAGGTCTACATCGATCTGGTAGAGAACGGCCACGGCAGCCGGATGGAGAACATGCTCAAGGCATTCGCCGAGATGAAGAGGCGCGGCGCCTGCCAGCTCTGCCAGTCCAAGCACGAGTCTGGCACGCGTGCCATCGTGGTGTCGGAACATTGGGTGCTGTTCAGTTCCGGGAGCCCGATACGGAACTACCACCTCCGCCTCGCGCCACGGGAACACGTCGAGCGGATAGACGACCTCACGGCGCCGCAGATCAGGAACTTGTGCTTGCTGTTGCAGCTCACGAGCAAAGCGTTGAACAAGCTCGGCGTGGAAAGGAACAGGAACCTCATCATCAACACGAAACCGTACGGGTACGATTCTTACTTCCATATCTTCCTCGATCTCATCCCTTTCGAGACGATCGGAGGCGCGGAAATGGCGGATTCAATGCGCGTGGTGCGAACCAGCCCCCTTGCCGTCGCCGAGGACATGAGGAATGCCATCAACGAAGTAACGCAAGAACCAGATTGAACGGTCAGTTGGACATGGGTGAATGAAAATGACGTCGCTCCTTACGGAATACCCCGTTGACGCCGATTTCACGAGGGAATCGCTCCACCGCCTGTCATGGGCGGCACCATATTTCACGGAGACGTTGCACAGTTTCCGGTGGGCTGGATTATCCGGATTGGTTCTGGATCGAGGAGACGTCTCGACTATTGGATTCATGCCCGTACTTGCCTCAGATGAAAAGGAGGCGTCTGGCTTCGCGATCCTGGCAGTGCGAAAGGGGGATCCGGCCCTGCCGTCATTGTTTGCGGTTCCCTTGGGTATGAGCATCGAACCGAGTGGGGATCCTAGTCCCGCCCTTTCACGCGGCACCGGGGCACGTTTCCAGTTCAAGAACGGGGTCAGCGTACTTGCAAGGATCCTTATCGACGATGTGGCCTTCTGGAAGAAGCTCGGGTGGGCGATATTGGGCCAGTCCATCACGTATGAAGGGCTGTTGATCGACATGCTCGATCCAGGCTTCTCTAGCGGGATGAGAACCGCCAGCACCTTGCCAGCTGGTGATGCGGCGGAATTAGCTTTCCTGGGGGGAGGCGACACGACGAACATCGTGATCAAGTTCAAGGTGCCATCGAGCCCGGGGCTCGACTTCGTCCTCAAGTTCTATCCCCGCATCGCATTCAACACGGCGAGATTCTTGAACGACATGCTCGCGAGCGCCAAGTTCCATCATTTCGCCCGCCTGGTAGCTGCATGCGATTATAAGATGGAAACCGTTTCGCGGTTCTTTCACGACTCGATGTTGGGAGCGTTTTTCGACCAAGTTGAAGTCGCTTGTTCGTCGTTGAACGTCCCCGTGAACCGCTTTTTCCCGTTCATCCACTTGATACAATACATCCCTGGGAACGGCGATGGCGGCATGCCCTTCTGGAATTCGGCGGCAAGCCCGCACCAGAGCGGGGCCGATCTCCCCGGGCAAGACGTCGTCGGCCTAGCTTTTAAACTGGGGAAGACGGTCGCGGAATTCCACCAAGCTCTCCGGGAGAAAGGGGTTCGGCCAGGGGATGACATGCACGCGCAGCTCCACAAGCAAATCCAGAAAGTAACGGCACAATTCAATAGCGTCAAGGCCCATCTATCCACGTATCAGCAGTCCCTCCCCGGGGAGTTGAGCGAGATGTTCTCGGGTCTTTTACAGATGCTAGACCTTGAGGTGATCACCAGGAAGGTGGTTCCTGATGGCACCGAATACCAGGAGGCCAAGCTCCAGTATATCCACCAGGATCTCCACATGGGCCAGCTCATGTTCATAGATGCGCTCGGGGAGTTCAGCATCCTCGATCTGGAAGGCGATCCACAGCTCCCATGGAAAGAACGGCTCGGGTGCTCTCCCGTCGAGCGGGATCTGGCTTCGCTCGTTCGATCATTATCTTACATCAAGATCGCGGCATTACGGAAAAGAATCGAGACCGAGCTCAAGGATGTCGGTGAAAACGTTCCCAGGTTCACCGAGCTGTATCCTCTCCTTTTCTTGACGCCATCAAACCTCGTCGATTGCTTGTATTCCCGCGTTCCCCCGGCCACTAAGGATGCCATTGCCGGGCTCGTCAAGACGTTGAACGCATGGGAGAGAAACCTCCAGGGATTCATCATCGGCGCCTACGCCGAGGAACGGCCGATCCGCGAGAAGATCCTTCTGTATTTCAAGCTGCAAAGGATCTTGAACGAGATCACGTATGAGATCAAGTTCCGGCCGACGAACGTCTTCGTCCCTTGCATGGGCTTGCTCGAGTTGGTAGGCACATGAACGATCTCCCGAAACTGAAATCGGAATGCAAGGAGGGAGCCAGTGTTATATGGGGTGCGTTTCCAACGCAATTTAAATAAGATTGCTTGAATATGCATACCTCTTGGTGACGTGTATGGATAGATGGACCGGTGTCATCCTGGCAGGCGGGTTGGGCTCGCGGCTCTTTCCTCTGACCCAAGACATCCCGAAACCGCTCGTCCAGGTGGCTGGGAAGTCGATGCTCGACTTTGCCATAGACCACCTCCGGTACGCCGGCATCAAGAAGATCATCATCGTGCTGAAGCACATGGGCGAGAAGATTCGCCAGCACATGGAGAAGCACTGGTTCAACGATGCAGCCCGCCTCGGCGACCTTGACATCCAGATCCCGCACGTCGATTCGAAGGACACGGCAGACGCGCTCCGCGCAGTGGATCACCTCATTGACACGGATCACATCCTCGTGTCGATGGGCGACATCGTCACCAACCTCCCGTTGAAACAGTTCCTGGACTTTCACATGTCGAAGCGGGGGTTCGCCACGATAAGCATGAAGGCGGTGGACGAACCGACGCAATATGGCGTCGTCATCATCGACTCCGATAAGAAGATCCACACGTTCCTCGAAAAGCCTGATAGCCAGGAACTTTACGTGAGCTCGATGATCCAACGTTCGGACATGTTCCAGCACACGAACCTCATCAACACAGGCATCTACGCCTTTAACAAGGAGATCCTCCAGATCCTCCGAAAGGAGCGCCAGCTGATGGACTTCGGGAAGCATGTCTTCAGGTTCCTCCTCGAGAACAAGTACCCCATCTACGGCTTCGTTGAGAACTACTACTGGATGGACGTCGGCCAGCCGAGGCCCTACCTCTGGGCGAACTGGGATCTCCTGCGAAAGTATGGCTGGCCCATCACCCCAAGGGGCGTGGA
The DNA here is from genome assembly GCA_016932935.1 of Promethearchaeota archaeon. Classification (GTDB taxonomy): domain Archaea; phylum Asgardarchaeota; class Lokiarchaeia; order Sigyniarchaeales; family Sigyniarchaeaceae; genus Sigyniarchaeum. The sequence continues at coordinate 24,409 of JAFGBX010000068.1, forward strand.
GCACGACGGTGGTCTCTGGTACGAGAGCTTCCCGACCCATGGGGAGGGTCTCAAGATCGACAAGCCTTCGTTCATCGGGAACAACGTTAGCCTTGGAAGCAGGGTATCTATTCATTCTTTGAGCGTGATCTGCGATGACGTGGAAATAGGAAACGAAACCACGATCGATAAGAGCGTCGTTTGGGAAAGCGTCAAGATCGGCTCGAAATGCACGATCCGCGAGTCGATCGTGTGCTCCGGTGCGAAGATAGGTGATGGCGTGGAATTAAACGAGTGCGTGGTCGGGCCGGGAACGGCGATAGAACCCGGATCGAGGCGGCAGTACGAGAAGATCGTGCGACCTGGGCATAAGTAGTGGCACCACACCCGTACTGGGCGAAACGCATGCAGGATGAACCTTCATGAAAGAGTGTTAAAATAAAAGGGGAAACAAACCAGAATACCGGCTCCTTGATTAGATCTCCTCTGGTCCGAATGCGAAACGACTGATCACGCCGCCGATGAGCCCGCCGAGAATGGAGAACCCGACGGGGGTGATGATCACACCGCCCAGGAATGGCAAGACCGATCCACCCTTCAAGATGACCTCCGTGATCAAATCCTTGTTCGCGATTACCTTCAACAGCATGTAGACCAATACCTCCACGATGACGAACACCGCGGCAGCGAGAATGCCCTTCTTTATCGACTGGGAGAATAAGCCCGAGAGCAGGCCACAAACCAGCCACGAGAGCATCGCGGGGAGGAAGAACAAAAAGACGTTATTCGGCATTAACGTGCTCGGGTTGATTGAGAAGAAACCAAGTATGTCCGGGTTGAACACAGCAACCTGCACGCCTGGTAATATTTCTTGAACGAATGCGCCGTCAAAAGGTTCCGGGAATCCCGCGCTGAAGAGCCCTGACAACCCGCTCGTCCAACCAGAGGGCGTGCCAAGAGCGCTTAACAAGTCCTGGAACGTGACGAACATATCTCCGTTGATGAGCGCGAACACGTGGGGGAGAAAGATCGAACCAACGATGCCGACGAGTAAACCCAATCCTATGGCTCCTTTCATGGTTTTGCACCTTCACGTTATGTCGCTTATATCCGTATCGACAACCACAAGCGACAAATTAGATGACTTCTCGTATCAGAACTATTTAAAATTTTGTAGAACCCCTTGACAAGATAATCGGGAATCAAACGATGGTTTCTGGCCACGAAAAATGGACGCGTTCGATAGACACTCGTTATTCAAATCGTTTCATTGAACCATGGCTATTTCTCACCACATTGAATGCAATTACCTGTACATGGTGTGATCTGTGGGACGAGTCCCTGGGTGAAACATGGCGGATGATGAACGGATCATAGTCTTGGGTTTGCATAACAGTAGATGCACCCGTGCTTGCAGATCATGTCGTAGGAACCGATATCCTTGCTCCTGGTGCATCCGCAATTTTCACGCTGCCCCGTGTCTCGTTGGGTCGTCGCTTGCTCGGAGAAGAGCCGGGTAAGGAGGGCGCCATCGATGCAGGAGGATCTCTCGACCAAACCTGGGATCAAGATGTCCTCGTTGCAGCACGCGAAGACGTTGATGCCGAACCGTTTTGCGACGAGCGCGATCTTCCTCGCGGTTGACTTCCGCAACTCGGGAGACGGCTCGACGAAGGGAAACCCGCGTCGCGAAGCCCTGCGCCGGCATTTCCCGTACCATTGCGCGAAACTGATCGTGTTCCTGTTAACGCCTATCGCCGCCATCGCAGACGCGATCGTCTCGTAGTCCTGCGTGTTGTCCTTGAGGAGCTCGCCCTCCTTCCAGAAGACGATCGGGTCGAAGCGCCAGTTGATGGTCTCCGGCCCGTAGCACAATGCGATCTCCTTCGCTTGAGCGAGGCGCTGTTCCAGGGATGCCGTTACCCCGGGTTCGAGGAATTGAAGATTCTTGTTCCCATAGCCGTTGATGGTGAACTGGAACGTTTGGTTGTAATCCGAGAAGGCATCACGTCTGGCTATGAGCCGGGAGAAGTCCTTCGACCACCAGACGATCGAGTGCACCTCCTCGGGCCTCAACGGGACAGTGTACTCCTGCCGGTTGAACGGGTTCTTGACCCTCGCGAACCCCCTCTTGAACCACTCGATGACGTCGTCGAGGAACCAGCGTGGGATGTCGGTCCTTCGCGAGGCCGATATCACGGTTTTCATCAGACGGGTGCTCGAGTAACCAAAAGCATTTATAGCATGCGCGTCTCCAGCGCCTCATGAGCTCCCCGTACACGACCATGAGGCACGCCACGGCATGGCTGCGGAAGTGTGGCTTGTCCAGGGAGGACCTGAACGATTTACCGTTCTTGAGGGCGCAGTTCTCGCTGGCCTTGGAGGCTTGCAAGACGCGGGTGATCGGGATCGACGGGCACCGGTTCGAACCGGAGGGGGTCACTTTGACGGCGATCCTCGCCGATTCGCATGCCGTGCTCCACACGTGGCCAGAGGAGGCCTTCGTGATGGTCGAAATATTCACTTGCGGCCATCGGGGGGATCCGATGGGCGGTATAAGGTTCCTCGTCGGCGTGTTCAAGCCCCGCTCGCACGAGATCCAGGACACCATCTCGAGGATCTGACCCGACTTCTGCAAGGTTCCACGGTTCCTGGGATGTCGTCGTGGATGACGTTTTAATTCCACGGTGCCTTCCAACGCCTCGTTTTCCGATCTAGACCACGTGTCGCGGGGTTCGTAAGAAAGGATGCTCTCCGAGATTCCCATGCAGATCTACCTCTTGGCGTTCGGCGTCATATATGTGGTCATCTCGATACGGATACGCTCTTTGCCCGGCAAGTCGGGGCACGACTTCGCCAACGAGCTCATCAACGCCGGTATGTGGTTCGTCGGGGCGGCGATCTACCCCTTCTCCTACTCGCCAGGCATCGATCCGGACGTGAAGAACTATTTCCACCTGTTCTCGGACCTCGCCATGGTCGGCATCTTCCTCATAATCATCGTCATCGTGGCGCGCCAGAGGCTCTTGATGTCGAGAGATCCCGGCTTCGTCAAGCGCAAGGACTTCGAGGCGTTCGCGGCGACCTTCTCCCCTGAGTACAACCTGCGGCAGGACATGGCCAGGAAGGCGTTCCACCTGTTGATCCCCGCGTTCGTCCTCGCCATGTACCTGCTCGGGACGGCGGCTGTCTCGTGGCTGGGGGTCGACTTCGTGTCCGGCCACGACCTCGGCATTTTCCTCATCATCAACTGCGGCTTCGGCGGGCTGTTCCTGTTCGCAGCCGCGGACGTCGTGCGCCTCTCCTACTTCTTCAAGGACAAGGGCCTGTCGATCTTCCACTTGCTCCCGACGACGGTGCTCAACATCCTGACCAAGCGCATGCACAAGCGGGAACTGTACACGTTCATCCCGACGGTCCTGATCTTGCAGTCTTTCATCCCGTTCCTCCCCGCGCCATTCTCCGTCTTCGCCACGGTGACGCTCATCGCGTCGATATCCGACGCGGCGGCGAGCATCGTCGGCAAGGCTTCCCAACAGGCATGCCCCGACCGGTACATCTTCCCCTCGTCCCGGTACAGGTACTACAAAAAAAAGACCGTCCCGGGATATATCGCGGGCTTTCTCGCGACCTTGTTCATCACCTGGTTGATGCTCGTCGCCTTCCCCGTGCCTGGCGCAAGCTTGACATCGGTTGTGGTCGGCCCCATCATCGTTGCATCCATCTTCGTCATCCTGGACGTCTTGAGCTTGCCCGTGAACGACAACATCCTCAACCCCATCTTGTGCGGCCTTGCCATGCTCGCGTGCTTGCTGTTCGTGTAGTCGGTGGAGCGCCCGGCTGCAACCTTTAAATAGTTGATAAGGCAAACCTCTTAGCAGCGCACGCGGTCGATGGTGGAGCGGATGCCCGTGGAGAAGCAAGTCAATCCCCTGTACAAGGAGAAGGTTCACGTCGCGTTCTTGGGGTGGGAGATAGACAGGATAGTCCGCCCGGTGCTCGAGATGCGGGGGAACCGGCTCATCCTCATCTGCTTTCCGAAGGAAACGGAGGGGGCATGGGATTACCTCGGTGAGGTCAAGCGCCAGCTCGATCAAAAGGGAATCCCAGTCGAGGTCGTCCAGGAATCCCTGTACGAGCTCGTCGACCTGCTCTCGGTTCTGAACAAGGTGTTCCAGGTCGAGCGTCTGAAGGGTAACGAGATCCTCATCAACGTGAGCGCGGGGACCAAGATTTCCGCCTGCGCGTCGACGATCGCGGCGATGGCAGCCAAGGACGTGACCGCCTACTACGTCCACATGGAAAAGTACTTCCCGAAGGACAACCCGGCCTTCAAGAAGGACGACCCGCTGCAGCCGCTCACGTGGGGCTTTAAGGGCACGACGGCGCTGCCAGAGTGCCAGATCATGCTGCCAGATCAGAAATACATCAAGACCCTGCACGCCATCAAGAAGATGAACGACAAGGGCCACCCGAAGGTCTACATCAAGGACTTGATAGAGAGTTTGAAGGAAAGAAGCGTCATCAACGTGAAGCCAAACAAGGAGCCGCGGAAGGAGACGAGTTCGGAGTACATGGCCATCAAGGCGATCATGGAGCGGCTCGTCCAATGGAACTACCTGACGATCGCGCCGAAGAAGCGGAACCGGTTCGTCGAGCTCACCGAAAAGGGCCGGAACGCCATCGACATGTACCTCAGCTTCGACCTCGATGAGGCGGACTTGAAGGCAAGCAAGGGCGAGCCGATCGTGGAGTGGATAGGCTTGCTGAAGAATCGGGAATGACCGCCGGCTTCACGCGCGCCCGAGTAACTCGGCCAGGATCTCAGCGTCCGACTTTTTCCCGTCGGGCTCCTGCAAGGGCGTTCGCAGCACCAAGCTGGTGCCATCGAGGCGCGTCGCCGTGCCGCCGGATTCGATGCCCGAAATGCTGGGTGGGAGGACGACACGTGCCGCGTCCGTCGTCGGCGTCCGCTTGAAGTCGACGGCGATCACCGGAACGCCGCTCGCAGCCAGCGCGGCGTTACCCGCACATTTGCTGACGATGTCAGAACCGAACGCGAGAATCACATCTCCATCTTCCACGTGGGATGGCAGGTCTAGAACGTCGAAGCATTCGAAGTTCCCGGCAGCGCTTGCGAGCTCGTGCAAGACGCCCGCGGCGTTCCACGAGTAGAACAGCGGGAGCAGCGCCACACGGCGCTTCTCGTTCGAGGCACGGACGAACCGCAACAGGCCGTCGAGGAAGCCCGGGTGGCCGTGGAGGAACTGCCGGTTCAAGATGCCCTCGCCGACGAAGAGAGTGCAGTACTCGGAGGTTTTGAAGGCCTCCACGAGGTCATTCGTGAGCGGGTCGCTCACCTTTTGGCCGGCCAATCCAGACGACATGGAATCGAGCACGCCCGCGTGGTTCTGGTCGTCTACGAGGATCTTGATGTCCGCGCGCTCCATCGTTGGAGACGGATAATCGTCGATGACGGCGAGCTTCTTGACCTCCTTCCCCGACTGGCGGTAACGTCCCCTCGCGAACACGGTGCGCACGAGCAGTTTCGGTGCGAGGTCGACGGGGTTCGCGGCCCAGAACACGATCAAGTCGGCGTTGTTCACGGCTTCGCCGAGCGTGAAAAACTCGATCCCGTTTTTTTTGATCGAAGTCGTTAGTTGCTGGTGGACATCGAAGTCCGGAACGGCCAAGCTGGCGCCGATTTTCGTGGCGAGGTTCACGAGGCCAGCGATGGCCTCGTTGGTCACGTGCGTGCCTCCGGCGATCACGACCTTCCTCGCCCCCTTGAGGATCCGAGCGGCCTCGGCGAGCGCGTCGTCGAAGGAGGCTCCCTTACCGCCGACGAGCGGGGCGTTCAGGAGGGGCTTGGCACCCGAGGGGAGGATCTTCTTGCTGCCCCTGAGGCACGCGTTGTGGACGGCCAGGATCTTGCCGAGCTGCACGTCGACCGAGATGTCGTCGCAGAGCAACGCGCAGCCAGTGCACGTCATGCGGTTTTTAGTCTCGACTGACATGGCGTCTCACGTCTTGATCTCTATCGCGTACCTCGGGCAGTAGATCTCGCACACGCGGCAATTCGTGCGCGGGGGTGTGTATCGCCGGCACTCCTCGATGCTCTTGATCTTGCACTTGCCGTCCTCCAGGGCGTAGATGATGCCCTTGGGGAGCGGCAGGTCGGGGGCCTTCCCGCTCAAGCATTCCAGGCTGAACCGCGGGTTCACGGGGCAGGCGATCACGCAGATACCGCAGCCGTCGCACGCGTCCTCGTTCAACACGATGCCCGTCTCCGTCGCCTGCTTCAACGGCTCGGTGATCGCCCGCAACTTTTCCAGGTTCTGCGCGTTCTTCGGTTCCAGGATGGGCGGGCAGTCCTCCGGCTGCTTCGTGCCCTTCAGCAGCTCGACGGCGAACTGCATGCACAGCATACCGCATTTCTTGCAGTTTGTTTTCGGGAGTAATTTGTAGACGTCCAGCGCGTTGATCCCGCCCATTACGAAACACCTTGGAGAACGAACCGTCGTGTGAAAAAGGGCTCCAAGCTTCTTATATCAAACCCTTTAGTAGAAAAACCATGAATGCTATGAGTTCTTCGACACGAAGCTGGAGCATCATTCGGTTGCTCATGGTCGTGTCTGTCCAGTGGTGCACACGATGATTCCCGACGCGGATGCTGGTGATACGAATGGGAACGCGCTGGTGGACGCCATCAACCGGCACCCGCTGGCGGGCACGGACTATCTCTCATGCATCCAGTGCGGGCGCTGCGTCGGCTCCTGCCCGGCGGCGACGGTCTCCCCGACCTTCAACATGCGCCTCATCAACAAGCGGATCCAGGAGGGCGACGAGAGCTTGCTCGTGGAGCGCGACATCTGGGACTGCTTCTACTGCCAGGCGTGCGTGAACCTCTGCCCGCGCGAGAACATCGACTCGTTCAAGACGATCATCATCCTGCGCGACCTCGCCCTGGAGCGCGGGTCTGGCGTGGAACACCTGAAGCGGATGCTCCCCGTCATGCGCGGGTACCTGGAGAAGGGCGTCATCACTGACGGCGACTCGTGGATGGATCCGGGGGCTGCCGAGGAGGTGCGCAAGATCAACGAGATCACGGGCGCCACGGCCCGCGTGGAGCGGCTCGAGGCGCGGCTGCGCGAGAAGGAAGCTGGGGGGGGGCGACGGCGGGCGTGATTGACGGCAAGGGGAAGGGACCTGGCATCAACCAGGCCCGCCTGGCGGCGATCCCCTCGCTGGGCGACAAGTTCTTCTACTTTCAGGGCTGCACCGAGCGGGCGTACCCGGGCATCAACGGCGCGTTCATCGAGACGTGCAAGCTGCTCGGGGCCTCCCCAGAGACGAGCGACGAGCAGTCTTGCTGCACCGGCAACTTCCTCGCGTTCAACACGGCGCCGCTCCAAACGCCGCTCGTCATCACGCAGCGACACTATGCCGTGATCAAGGCCAAGGCGCCTGCTTGCGTCACGACGTGCAACGGCTGCTTCTCCTCGTTCTTGATGTGCGACACTTACCTCAAGCAGCAGCGATGGAAGGACTACACGAGGGGGGTTATGGAGCAGATCGGGAAGGACGTCGTCGAGGGCGTGCCCGTGTTCCACGCGGGCGAGTTCTACTACAAGAACCGGGCGGGGATCGCGCAGCACGCCCGCCGGAGCCTTGACGGGTTGAAGGTGGCGGTCCATTACGGCTGCCACTTCCTGCACCAGGATGACCCGGCCACCTTGCTCGACGACTACGAGAACCCGGGCATCCTCGAGGAGGTGGTGAGGGGTATGGGCGGCGAGCCCGTGGACTACCGGGAGCGCCTCGCGTGCTGCGGCGCGGGCCTCAACCAGCGCATGCTGCACGACGACCGCACCAACTCGCTCAAGATCACGCTGCGGAAGATGGAGAGCATGAAGAAGAGCGGGGCCGAGGCGATCGTCGTCGTGTGCCCGTACTGCTTGCTCCACCTCGACAACGCGCAAGCAGAGCTCGAGGTCGAGTTCGACGCGGAGTTCGACATCCCCGTCTTGCACCTCGCGGAGCTCGTCGGGATGCTCTACGACCTGCCCACGTCCACCCTGCGCCTCGACGCGCACAAGGTCGGCGTGGAAACAGTGTCAGAGAAGCTCGGCTATTCCGGCTGACCGGTGCCCGACCTTCTTGTGCCCTTCTTCGACGGGAGTATCTTGCTGATCGCCTTGCGTAGTGGTTCGATCTTCGTGAACTCGATCCAATAGCGCGTGTTGACCTGGGCGAGGGATTCCTTGACCGCTTCGTAGTCCCGCAGCAATTGCTCCTTGACCTCCCTCGGGATCTCTATCAACCTGACCGCGGGGGCAGCCGCCGGCGGCTGCTCCTGCGCCGTTTCGGCGACCTGAAGCTTCGGCCGTAGCTTCACTTGCCCGGCATGTTCGAGCAGCAAGCCGATGCGCTTTTCCCATGCCGCGTGCCACGGCATCTTGCCGCCGCCGGGCAGCTCGTGCTCGACCCTCGTGCGCGTGACCTCGATGATGCGGTGGGGGCACGCGTTGCGGCACGCGCCGCAATGTATGCAGAGGTCGTCGTCCACCGTGATCTTTCCGAGGGCGGCGATGTCCTCGGCTTTCTTGGGCACCCAGAAGCAACCGGTCGGGCAGATCTGGAGGCATCCTTTGCACCCCATCGGGTCGCACTTGCCCAGCAAGTCGCCGCGGAGCAACACCTTGCCTTCCGACGGCTTCTTGAGCGACGGAGGGGCCTTGACCTCGCTGCTCGCCGGGTGGTCGAAGCTGCGCTTCATGTGCCGCTGCACGTGTTCCACGAACGGCTTGAAGTGGAAGCGCGGCAGCTCCTCGATGGTGATGAAGTCGGCCGGCGCCGTGGAGAACTCGAACGCCCCCGTCGGGCAGACGGCCGCGCACAGGCCGCAGTAAGCGCAAGTTTCATGGTTCACGAGGATGGGCGGGACGCCCTCGAGCTTGCCCGAGGCGATCTCGGGTACCGGGCCGAGCTCGATACATGACGTGGGGCACACGATCCTGCAGAGGTCGCAGCCGATGCACTTGTCCATTCGGAAACGCAACGTCTTGGCCTTGGCCGGGTCGCCGAATTCCCACTTGTGCACCATGGCGCCGGCATCGTCGACGTCCATCGAGCGCGCGGGTAAGCGCGCCGGGCATGCATTGGAGGGGGAGTCCGCGCTCATGGTCTTCGATTGCATAGTGCTGCGGGCTTGCTTTAAAGGTACCGGCGGTGCAAGAAAGAAGTCACGAAGAACGCTTCGTGGTCGAGTGCTGATGGAATGGAATAAAAACTGGGTACTATCCCGTCCTATTTCAAGAAGCCCTTTGCCTTCAAGAGCTCGGCGTTCAGGATGCCACCACCAGCGGCGCCCCGGATCGTGTTGTGGCTGAGGGCGACGAACTTGTAGTCGAACACGGGATCCTTGCGCAGCCGGCCGACCGTGACCGCCATGCCCTTGTCGTTGTTGCGATCCTTGCGGGGCTGCGGGCGGTTCTCCTGGTCGAGGTAGATGATCGGTCGCTTCGGCGCCATGGGGAGGCCGAGCTCCTGGGGGAGGGCCTTGAATCCCCTCCAGATCTTGACGATCTCCTCCTGGCCCGGCACGTTGTCCTTGAACTTCACGTTCACGACGGCGGTGTGGCCGTCGACGACGGCGACGCGCGTGCACGTGGAGCTGATCTTGATCGACTCGTCGTTGACGAACTCGCCGCCCACGATCTTGCCGAGGATCTTGTGTGGCTCCTTCTCGGTCTTCTCTTCCTCGCCGCCGATGAGGGGCACGATGTTGTCGACGAGGTCCAGCGATGGCACGCCCGGGTACCCGGCACCTGACGTGGCCTGGAGCGTGGTGATGATGAGCTTGTCGACCTTGTAACCGGCCCTCTCGAGCGCGAAGATGGGCGTCAAGAAGCTCTGCGCCGAGCAGTTCGGCTTCACGACGATGAAGCCCTTGCTCCAGCCGCGGGCTTTCTGCTGGGCGGGGATGATGTCGACGTGGTGCGCGTTGACCTCCGCGATCAAGCACGGCACGTCCTTGGTCCACCGGTGCGCAGAATTGTTGCTCACGACCGGAATGCCGATCCTCGCGTATTCGTCTTCGACTGCCTTTATGTCATCCTTCTTTGGCATCTCCACGGCCGAGAACACGAAGCCGAGATCCTTGGGGAGCTTGGCGTAGTCCTGGACGTCCCGCACGGTCAAGTCCTTTACATTATCTGGTATGGGGATGTCCATCTGCCACTTGTCCTTGACTGCCTCGGCGTACGTCTTCCCAGCGGATTGGGGCGACGCAGCGACGTCGACCACTTCGAACCACGGGTGGTTGACGAGCAGCTTGATGTACTGCTGGCCGACCATGCCCGTCGCACCCAACACGCCGCATTTTATCTTCTCTACCATTGCGCTCAGTTCTCTGTGTGTTCTTATTGCCGCCTTGCTGGTTGTCGTGATGCATTTATCTGACGATTCTTGCAGAGACAATCCTTGTCGATTATTGCAGACCTTTTCTCGAGCCAATATTCATGCTTTTTTAAAATTTGCGGGAAACCAGGTGAGCTCCTTGCCCCCCGCTAAAACCCGGCTCTGTCGGGTACTTAAAAAAGATTAATGATGCACCGGCCATTGATCCCCGTATCATGCAAGCCCAAGGCGGCATCGAGGCATCCCGAGCGAACCAGTTTGTTCTGCTCGAGGCACTGAAGTCGGGACGTCTGGCCATCGAGGTCGAGAAGGCCGCCCTGGGAAGCCTCCAGTCCGCGTCGATCTCGGGGATCAAGGTGCCCCAGAAGCACCTCGATTACCTCGCGAGCAAAGCGGTCGCGAACCAAGGGGATATCGGTGCAAACGAGTTCCTGGAAGGTTTAAACTTGCAAGGTCTCGATGCCACCGCATTGCTCTCCAATAACGCTGCAATCGAGGCTCTATTCTACGTGTCTTTGCTCTCGAAGGCCGGCGTCGTCAAATTCAAGGAGACCGGCCCCGAGCTCAAGGGCTTCAAGGCCGCCGACCGCCAAGCCTTCGCAGCGAGCATGGCCCGCCTCAACGACCCGTTCATGGCGCCGATCAAGGCGTTCATCAGCGACACGGGCAAGGCAATGCAAGACGCGCGCATCGTCCGTTACCCCGCGATCAAGGAGGATCTGGCCGCGCGGGCGGCGTCCCACGCGGAGCAACTCGACAGGGAGTACGCCATGGCCCAGCACAACATCCGGTTCACCGGAATCATCCCGGCGCGGGACGGGCTGGAATCCATTATGGCAGCCTTCCAGGCCGCGCGGCAAGCCATCAAGGGCATCAACGACCGCCTTGCGGCCCCAACGGCCGGGATCCAATGCATCTCCCGCGAGTTCATGGACGAGCAGCTCAAGCTGGTCGATCCGGTCGTCCACGTGGACTCGACGAGGCTCGATGACCTGTCGCCGCGGTGCGCCGGCATGTTCAAGGATCGCCCCGCGACCAGGTTCAATGAGGGATACACGGCGCTGATGGCGATCATCGGCTCCACGCCGGATTGCAGCCAGGAACTCGCCGCGAGCCTCGTGCTCTACTTCATCGAGACCAAGCAGTTCGCCGTGGAGCTGAAGGAGATAGGGAACAAGGAACGGAAGGAGATCCGGAGAAAAATCAACCAGCTTGTCAAGGAAGAGCTCGCCCGCCACCTTGCGGCCACCTGGCCCGGCGACGCGGGCGCCTTCCTGGCCGGGGTCGACAAGGACGAGAAGCTGTCCGCCCTCCTCCCGAAAGTCCTCAAGCACGCGCTCGAGCACGAGGAGCGCGAGCTCATGACGTTCACGGCGAAGAACGACATCGAGGGCGGGGAGGCCAAGCTCGCGGCGGCCGTGGCGGCGTACAAGGGGAAGCTGCAAGCCGTCGCGGCGTGGTGCGACGAGATGCAGGGGCTACTCATCGGCGACTACGCGACGGCGGTCAACCCCCTCAAGGAATCCCTAGAGCACCAGAACCAGGAGATCGAGCGTTTCCGCTCGAAGTTGGAGTTCTTCTTCCAGGAGACCAAGTCGCAAGAGGACAAGGTCAAGATCCGCGACGATGTCAAGAGGATCCTTGGCGAGATCGACGTGCTCGTGAATAGATTCGAGGCCGGCATGGGCTTGGTGTTGAACAAGACACCGCTCGACCTGGAACAGCTAGGGAAGGGCCTGGCTCAATTCAAGACACAATACCAGGGTTTGCTCAACCAACTAAATGAGATGTTGAACCGTTTCGATGCATTCAAGCTGCTGAACATCGTGGAGGAGATAAAGCAGTTCTTCGAGAAGCGGAACGAGAAGGTGAACCTCGTCGCGAACATGGTGCTCGTCGACCTACAGGAGAACGTGGTGCGCATCACGCGGTCGATGGCCGAGCTGTCGGGGATCTTGAAGGAGGGCAAGGGCTTCTCTCTCGAGCGCGGCAAGCTCGGCGACGCGGCCTTCGACGAGAAGGTCGCCGGCATCGCGTCGGCCATCGACGGTGCCATGACCGAGGAGGTCGTCGAGGACGAGTTCATCACGAAGAAACGCATCTCGCTCATCGAGGAGCGCCTCAGCGAGCTCGAGACGATCAAGAAGAACCTGGTGGACAAGCGGGACAAGCTACTCTTCAGGCTGGTGAAGGCCGAGGACAAGGGCAAGTTCCTCGAGGACCGGAAGGTCGGCGAGTGCATCATCTGCTACGAGCCCATCACGACCCTTGACGAGGAGATCGTTGTCTGCCCACACTGCGGCCGCCTGGGTCACTACCTGTGCCTTGCATACTGGTACGAGAAGTACAGCATCTGCCCGGTCTGCCACGGGAAGCTGACCCGCCCGGAGGACGCGGTTCCCGATTTCACCGGCGGGGCGTACAGCCCGTGAACAGCCCCTGGTTCAGAATTCCACCTTCTCCCCCGGCTGCTGCCCGTAGAAGCCGCGGTCGCGCGTTTTCACCGCCCACGTCATCGCCGCCCCGTTGAAGTTCGAGGTCCAGTTCCCGTCCTTGTCGATGGCGATCGTGCCGATGCGGCCCGTAGTGCCTGGCAATGCCGCCTCGTACTCCTTGATCATGCGGTCGACAGCGAGCATCGCGTTGATGCCCTGATCCTGGACGAGGTCGCAGACCCGCTTCGCGCAGCAAAGCTTGATCACGTTCTCCCCGCGGCCCGTGTTCGACACGCCGCAAGACCGGTTGGCATACGTGCCCGCCCCGATCACGGGGGAGTCGCCGATGCGGCCCGGGTACGACCCAGCCAGGCCGCCCGTCGACGTGCCGGCGGCGATGTTGCCCGCGGCGTCGATGGCCACGGCACCCACCGTGCCTTCCTCGGACAGCGGCGCGGGGACGCGCGACGGGCACTGCCTGCCGGGCATCTTCCACCCGTCAGGCACCCGCTCGCCGTGGATCCCGAATATCTCTTCGATGAAATACCCGCAGAAGTGGAAGTTCCACTTGGGATCCTTGGACTCGTCGCCGGGGAGCTCGGTGTACTCCATGAGCCGCCGCGCGACCGAGATCGCGTTCTTGATGCCCTCGAGGGACGAGACCGCCCCGCACGACAGCGTCGAACCGTCCATGATCGTCGCGTCGCGCCGCTGGACACCGTCCCACTGCTTGACGGCACCGACGCCCGCGTTCACGAGGCCGCTGTCCTCGAGCACGTTGACGGCCTTCTCTACCGCCGTGACGGCGGGGCGATCGACCCGGCTCTCGAGCGCCTGGTAACCGGCGTCGACCGCCTGGATCGCGAGGTCGGCGAGCTTCCTCACCTTCTCCTTGTCAGCCAGCGGCCTGGTGCTGACGCCCGTGTGGATGATGATG
>JAFGBX010000069.1 GCA_016932935.1 Promethearchaeota archaeon
CCGTCTTGTCGAAGCCGAACATGCCCACCTTGTCGAGCTCCTCTATGTACCTTCCGCCCTTCACGAGCACCCCCTCACGAGAGAGCTTCGTGAGGGCGGCGACCATCGAGAGCGGCGTGGACAGCGTGAGGGCGCACGGGCAAGAGATGACGAGCAAGATGAGTGCCCTGTAGACCCACGGGAGCGGCTCTTGCTGGAACGCGAGCCACGGGACGACCATGAGGGAGATCGACGCCAGGAAGATGAGCGGCGTGTAGTACCGGGCGAACCGCTGGATGAACACCTCGGTGCGGCTCTTGTTCCGCTGCGCTGCCCGGATGCTATCCGTTATCCGGTCGAGCAGGGTGTCCCCGGATGCCTTCGTCACCTCGAGCTCGACGAGGGAGTCGCCGTTGATGCTGGACGCGAACACCACGTCACCGGTAGACCGCAAGCGCGGGACTGACTCGCCGGTGATGGTATGCGTGTCGAAATACGATTCCCCGGCGACGACCTTGCCATCGAGCGCCACCTTCATGCCCGGCTTGACCACGATCACGTCCCCGACCTTCACGGCTCGCGTCGGAACCTGGCGAACCTCGCCACCGGCCTTCAGCAGCGCCACGTCGGGGGCGAGCTCCATGAGCTTGGACACGGCGTCCCTCGCACGGTCGGAGCTGACGTCCTCGAGCTTCTCGGCGACGGAGTACAGCCATATCGCCATCGCGCCCTCTTGAGCGTGCAAGATGAGGAACGAGCCGACCGCGGCCACGACCATGAGCGTCGACGCGCCGAGCCGGCGCCCCTTGATCTCGGACAGCGCCGCGAGGAACACGTCGTGGCACGAGAGCACGACCGACGCCACGGCGAGCCCTTGGGCGAGCACCAGGTCGGCCAGCTCCCCGCCAACAGGAAGCAGGGAGAACTCGATGAGGATCGAGATCGCGAGCAACAGGCCTGAAGCGGATAGGAACTTCCAGAAGTGCACCTTGAACGCGGAGCGCCCCCCGTTTGCGTCCCCGATCGTGCCTGGGGCGACGTTGCAGCAGCTATCGCAATGCTCGCATGCGTGCTCTTGCATAGGAACCACCATAGCTCGTTCTCCAGCTCATCATTCCGTCTTAAGGGCAACACGCGCCCCCAGCCACTTGAACGTGATGGTTATCACCCATGCAACTAGCCGGGCGGGAGCTTATGGGAGTTAATGGGCCAAGGAGGTGGGAGGGATGTTGGCCTATCGGGAGATTCTCGATCATGGAGGCTCGCTGGAGTCGTTCTCACGAGAACACTATAAGATAGGCCACTAGGAGGTTCCGGGCGGCGCCTTTAGAATGTTGCCCCGCGTGCCGGGCCCGCCGTTGCGGCGGCGGGCGGGGATCGGGCGCTCAATAGAACGCCGGCGGCAGCAGTTCCTTGGGGTCGACGACGACGTCCACGAGTTGCAGCCCCCGGGCGTTTATCGCGTCTCGGATGGCGCCGTCCAGGCCCGCGAGCTGCTCTACCCGCGTCCCGTGGCCGCCGAGCGACTCCGCGATGCGGGCGAAGTCGGTCAGGGGACGATCCGTCTCGTAGGGACCGCGGGAGAGCTGGCCGAACTTCACGAAGCCGAGGGACGCGTTGTTGATCACGACGATCGTGCAGTCCAACCCGAGCTTCACGGTGGTCTCGAGGTCGGCCAGGCCGCCGTTCATGAGCCCCCCGTCACCCGTGAGCAAGACCTTCCGCGGCTTGCGGGCGCCGAAGTCGTAGGCATCGGACGCGACGCAAGTCCCGATGAGCGCCCCGAGGCCGAAGCCCGTCGGGCCCACGCCTCGCGGGGTTATTATCTTGCGGCCGAGGGACTTGACCGGCAAGTAGGGCCCGATCCAGCGCGAGCTCGCGCTCGCGTCGGTCACGATGTAGTCCCCTGCGTCGGTGGCCGACGAGATCGCCCGCAGGATCCGCTGTGGCTTGATGGGCTGCGCGTTGACCCATCTCGCGTCGTCCTTCTCCCGGTATCTCGAGTGTGCCTCGCGGAGCTCGGCGATGCTTTGAACCCTCGACGCGCTGATCGAAGCCACGTCGCCGCCATGAATGCCCTTTTCTTGAATGCCCTTCATGATCAGGGATAGGGCAGTTTTTGCATCGCCGATCACGCCCCAGGGATGGTATTGTTTCCCTATCTCGGCGGGATCCATGTCGACCTGGATCATCGGTTTGCGGTCAGGCGGGTACTTGAAGTAGGCCGTGTCGTCCTCTGTGAGGCGGCTGCCCACGACGATTATGAGGTCGGCGTCCTTGCGGAGGTACTTGTTGTTCGGTGCCTCGCCGAACAGGCCGACCGTGCCGAAATAGAGGTTCTCGTCGACCGGACTGGGCACCATGATGCCCTTGCCGGTGATCGTCGAGAACACGGGCGCGATGAGCCTCCTGGCGAGCTCGTCGACCTCGGGAAAGGCACCGGACTGGATGGCTCCGCCACCCGCGATGATGGCGGGATAGTTGGCAGCGCGTATCATCTCGACCGCTCGCTCCACCTCGAAGCCAGCAGGCCCCGGGCGGCAGCCGTTGATCGAGCACGCGCCGCCGCCCTTCACCAGGAAGTCGCCCAAGGGGTTGTCTGTCGACGAGAAGAGATCCTCGGGAATGACCACGGCTGCGGGGCCAGGGCGGCCGTTGATCGCCTGGCGTATGGCGTAGGTCAAGAAACGGGGGAGTTGTTCGGCCTTCGACGCCATGCCCGCCCATTTCGTCACGGGCTTCAGCGTGTCGACGATGTTCACGTCGTGCGGGATGTTGAGGAGCACGTGCTGGAGCTTCACCATGCCAACGATGGCGAGGACGGGGCTCGAGGCGCCCCTCGCCTCTGCCAACGCGACGGGGAAGTTCAGCGCCCCCGCAGCGCCCGCGTCGCACACGCCGAGGGTGCCCGTCACCCGTGCATATGCGTCCGCGGCAAACGCCGCTGTTCGCTCGTCGTTCACGAGCACGTGGGTGATCTCCTTCGTGTTCAAAAATCCATCATACAACTCGAGCGTGTGGCCGTCTGGGATGCCGAACACGTGCCTCACACCCCGGTCAGCGAGCATGCGGGCGATGCCAAAGCCGCTTTTAACCTTTTCCTTCACGTCGGTCTCGATCCCCATTGCTTCACCCTTGGATCCTGGTCTTGGTAGCCTCCGATGCCCTTCTTTATGAATGCAATGGCGTTCATGCAAAACCAATTGGAGGAAAAAAACGGGCGCGGGCGGATTTGAACCGCCGGAAACCGGATGTGGCGAAGTCCGAACCGGAGATCGTCTCCGAAGGCCGGCACCCTATCCGTGCTAGGTGACGCGCCCCACGATGCAAGGAGGTTTGTTTGAGCCCATTCACCATTGCGGTGTGCCGAATGCTTCACTCACGTGGATGTCTTGTATTACCAGCACATTCTGCATCACGGGTCGCGGGATACTTCCATTCGATCGACGGGTTCATTCCTCTTCCTTATGATCCGACCACCAGGCCTCGTATTCCTTGTTGCGCGCGTCCTTGGACTCCTTCTTCATGCGCTGGCGCTGGCTATCGTCGTACATCGCTATATCCGCCTTCAGCTTGTCGCGCATCTTGTCGAACTCGTCTCGGGTGAATGACAAGCCACACGACTCGCAGACGATCATCTTTCGAGCAGGGTTGAACCGAGTCGTCCCGCCGCATTCCGGACAACTGACAGCTTTCTTCACGGACAAGGCTTGACCACTATTGGCTCGCTCTTCGGCATCGGGGTGCCCCGGCCGCGGGTACCCGATCGCCGGGAGTGTATGCACCACGAGGCACGAAGAAAATAGGAACCCGCGTTAAATAAATCTATGCCACAGACGGCACGTGATGGGGGAATCACGAAATCCTCCTCGACGAAAGCACGTGCTGGCGGTAAAAGACCAGGAAATGGAGTCTTACCCGTATTTTTCGGCGATAGCCTTGATGTCGTCTCCCAGATTGTTCAAATTGAACTTCATGAGGCCTTCCTTGATGTCCTTGCCGTAGTAGACGAGGATCAAGACCTCGCCGGCCTTCTTCACGGTAATTTTCGATGTCTCGCTCGTGATCGTGAAGTCAGTGAGCCCGGAGATCTTCAAGCTCTTGCCGATGGCCGACGACTGGGTCATCATGGCGCCAGCGAGCAGGGAGATGTCCTCGAGCATCACCTCCTCGGCCAGTGCCTTGGCGATGATGAAGCCCTCGTAGTCGAAGCATGCGACGGCCTTCACGTGCGGGGTGGCCGCCGCGAACTTCCGGATGACGTCTTGCAAGCTGTCCCGGAGGGCCTTTTCATCGTCGGAGAGCGCCGCCTCGTCGCGCTCGTCGAGCGGCCGCCCCTTGAAGAACGAGGAGGACGTCGCGTGGACGGGGGCCTCCCTCCTCAGCTCTGATTCGGACAATGATTCCTCGTTCACGTAGTCGATCCGCGTGTATCCGCGCACCCGGTAGTTCTGGTCGAGGAATATCTGCATCGCATGGCCGCATGGGGTCACCGTGTGGGGGATCAGCACGTTGGTGAGGCCACCGGATCCCATGTCTTTAACACTCAAGGGCATCATCACGGTGACTGCCGCTTTGCACGTCGGGCACTTGAGGTTGAAGGTTTTCGACGTGGGCGCGTTCTGCGGCTCGGCACCCCTAGGCGCGGACATGATCCATGCATCACGAGGTCGTCGTTCGAATAGTGGAATCCTACGGGACTATATAAACGCGTGGTTTGTGCGGGAAAGAAATTTATGTGGCCTTGCCGGATGTCGAGATGCCAGAATCGCTGTGTGCACATAGATCATTACCGGGAAAACGTTAACGAAAAGGAGGTTATGAAGTATGGAAATCAAGTGGATCTCGCACGCGTGCTTCCAAATAACTGCGGGTAGCGACGTCGTCTACACTGACCCGTACGAGGTGCCGGCGGGGATGCCCAGGGCGACCGTCATCCTGGTGTCGCACGACCATTACGACCACGCCGAGGAGCGGAGCATCGCCTCGGTGAAGGCCGATTCGACGGTGGTGGTCTGCCCGAAGACGTGCACGGGGAAGCTCGCCAAGCTGGAGCCGCGGGGCATGGATCCTGGTGAGGAGATCGACATCGGAGGCATGAAGATCAGTGCCGTGCCGGCGTACACGTTCCCGGGGAAGCCGTTCCACCCGAAAGCGAACAAGTGGAACGGCTACGTCGTCGAGATCCAGGGCAAGAAACTGTACCACGCGGGGGACTGCGACATCATGGACGACATGAAGGATCTCGCCGCGATGGCCATCGACGTCGCCATGCTCCCCGTGGGGAACAAGGGCTTCACCATGGACTTCGCCGACGCGGCCAAGGCGGTAGGGTACATCAAGCCCAAGATCATGGTTCCCATGCACGACTGGGATCAGGACCTGGCCCCGCTCGCGGCGATGGTCGCGAAGGAGGCGCCCGGCGTGAAGGTCGAAGTGCTGAAAGGGAGATCCCTCACGCTCTAGGTCGCCACGCGAGGGAGGACGAACGCCTCTCCCCATCCCCTTTTACACGCTGCAACGGGGAGACCACGCCGAAACGAATGCCACAAAGGCGTGGGGCACTCCCGGTCTTGGATCGATAAGGAGCCCATTATTATGCCCGAGTTTGTATGGGTTCCTGGGAAAGATCGAGGTGATTGCAGTTGACATGTGTCTGTGAAGACTACGAACATTGCTATATCGAGGAGTTCTTGCTAGAGCGGGCCTCGTGCTTGCCGGAACAGGCGATAAACTACGAACGGGTCAAGCGGGAGCGGGAAGAGGAACGCGGGCCCTGAGCTGAGGCCTCTGCGAGGAGGGGGGGTGAGGCAAGCACGGGCGAGTCCTGGCCCCGAAACACCCAGGGCGCGTTGATCTGACCTTTTTTCCCAATCTCCTCTTTCCCCCTCACCCCACTCTGTCTCGCGCCCCGGGCGGCTGGGCTCGCCCTTCATCGCCACCAACGTGGTCAGAGCAAGCTCTTCAAGGACTTCTCGATCTTCTTGATCTCTGACTGCAACATACTGATCTTGTCGTAGATGATCGAGATGTACTTCAGCTTCATTTCCTTGGTCGGCAGCTCGCTGATCTTCTGCCGCAAGTCGTAGAGCGTGAGGTTGAGCAGCTTGTTGTCGAGGTTCCCCTCGAGCTCGTCGAGGTTGACGTGGAACGAGACCTTCAAGCCCTTCTCGGCGAGGCTCGAGAAGAACATGCGGATCTTCGAGTTGAAGAACATGTACTGGCGTTCCATCTCGGGCAGGAGCTCCTTGCCCCGATCCGTGATGAAGTACTGCTTCTGGGTGCGGCCAGAGACGATGCGCTCGTGGAAGTCGAGCAGCCCCTTCTTCTTGAGGTCGGTCAGCACGGGGTAGATGCTCGAGTCGGTCTCGAAAAACTCCTTCGTGTCGCCGAACTCGGCCTCGATCCGCTTCTTCAGCTCGTAGCCGTGGATCTCGGCGTCGCCCGAGTTCAATATGGACAAGATGATGAAATGCGAGAAGCTGCGCCGCATTTTCTTGAAGTACTTCGCGATCTCGTCCTGCATGGCCATCATTCGGCGCGATCCTCGGGTCGTGCGAGGAGCCTTGCTATATGCAATGGTAAGGGAGGGGTGCTTTAAAACGGATGTTCCTTTAAAAGAGAGACGGCCGGGCACGCGGCGACGGGCGGGGGCGCTCGTCAAGCGAAGCGGCCGTGCAGCTTGGCGAGCCACTGGTCGAGCTTCCGTATCTCCTTCTGCGCGCGGGAGTCGCCGTGCTTGAATAGCTCCTCCTGAACCATCTTGGCCTTGTACACGCGGTTGTACGCTGTCTGGAAGTCCCTATCCTTCTCGAGCAGCCTCGCCTCCTTCACGTACGCGTCGTACATGGCCTTGTAGTTCTTGAGGAGCCGCTTCACCTCCCTCGAGACGAACTTGCCCATCTCGCTGTCATGGAGCACGAGGGACACGATGAAGTTGAGCGCCTTGTCGAGGTTGTAGTTGCCCTTGACCGACGTCTCGTATATCGCCTTGGGGGTGCGGTCGATCTCGTGGTACTCGATCGCGCTCTGCACCAGGACGAGGGGCTTGGCGTCGGGCAGGTCGACCTTGTTCGCGAGCACGAGGAGGGGCTTGCCCCGCGTGTCGGGGTGCCGCAGGATCGACCACAAGGCGTCCCTGGCCTCCTCGAAGCGGGCGGCGTCTGCCGCGTCGACGATGAAGATCATGAGGTCCTGGCCCTTCCAGTAGTCCATCCAGCCGGGGCGGAACGCTTGCTGCCCCCCGAGGTCGTTGAAGGCGAACCGGACGTTGCCGAGCACGAGGTGCGTCAGGTTGACCCCCAGGGTCGGTGTCTGATCCTTGTACGCATCGTTCTTCAGGTATTCGACGAACGTTGTCTTGCCGGCCCGGTCGAGGCCGAACAGGAAGATGGAGACGACCTTGAACGCCTTCGCGTCGCGCCTCTCGGCCGCCGTGGCCTCGTCCTTCAGCGCCCCGAGGTAAGAGCGGCGCGGCTGCTCGGCCTCGGCCCTCTCCTTCTCGTCGATCGCCTTCTGGACCTTGATGATCGTGCTGGTCAGCCGCTGGTACTCCTTCCCGCTCGGCAAGATGCCGAATTGGAAGAGGTTGGACGATATCTCCTTGGCCAGGTTCAGGCACGCGAGCGCGTCCTCGAGGTTGCCGTCCTTGAACTCCCTCTCCCCCTTCTGGGAGAACTCCTTGTAGCTGGAGAGCATCGTGCGGGAGAGCTGCTTGATCTCTTCACTGACGAAGTACTCGATGGCCTCATCCTTGAGGACGATGCTGGTCATGGCGTTCAGCACGGCGTCCATGTTCGTGCCCGTCCTCGCGGACACCTCGTAGATCGCCGAGTCACGGTCGGCGTACTCGTGGAGCTGGTACCGCTCGATGACCGTCGCCTTGGACATGGCAAGGGGCTCGTCGACCTTGTTGACCAGCACGAGCAGCGGCGTGCCCGCGACCTTCTGGTTCTTGAGCATCCGATCCAGCTCGCCCCTCGCGTCGCTGATGTGGTTGTCATCCCGGTTGAGCCCGTCGATCACGAACACGAGCACGTGCGGCCGGGCGAGGTACGAGTTCCACTGCTTTCGGAACACCTCCTGCCCGCCGACGTCGGTGAACTCGAGCACGAGTTTCTGGAATATGAGCTGGCTGATCGACACGCCCATGGTCGGTGTTTGCGGCACGAACCTCTTCTGGCGGAAGTACTCGACGATCGTGCTCTTTCCAGCTCGGGATAGCCCGAAAACGAACACGCCGATTCTTTTTTCCGACACCGGGGATCCCTCCGAGCGAGGTGCACCAGCACCCCATCAATAGGTGAATGGATGCAGATGTAAAAAAAGAACTGGCAAGCGGGGGCTTGGGGGCCCCGTTACTTACCCTTGCCCTTCGTGAACCCCAGCAGCACGATGAAGTACAGCACGCCGATGAACAAGCCGATGACGAGCAATAAATCGGGAATCAATATCCAGATGTACAGCAAGTAGATCGTCGGCAGCGCGAAGATGATCGCCAGGAAGATGACCGGCCAGACGGGTATCCGGGCCTGCGTGACCTTGATCTCGTAGAGCATCGGCACGATCATGGCGAGGATGTCGACCGTGAGCATCAGCTGGAACGGCCTCAAGAACGGGTTCGTGTAGATCGCTGGATTGGTGACGGGATCCAGGACCGGCAACCACACGATCCCGCCGAAGTTCTGGACGCCGGCCTTCACGGGGCCCCCGAGGCTCTCGTACACGATCAGGGGATTGAACGCGGGGAGGATGGCAGCCATCAAGAAGAGCACCCCGACCCCGATCGCACAGAGGAGGATCGTGTTCGCGAAGTCGGATTCCTTGTGCTTGTCCTTCCCCTTCCCCGCGTAGTTCATGACCAAGTCACGAACGAGCGAGACCGTCCAGAGCATGAGCAGCACGAATATCGAGCCGAGGTAATCGAAGCCATTCCACCAGAGGTACGCGTAGGGGATGGTGGCGACCACGTAGACGAGGCTGTCGAGCCGTTCCTTGCGCTTGAAGAGCCGGTAGAGCAAGAAGACCGCCCAGATGAGGAGCAAGATGAGGAACATGGACACTCGTTCTATCAACCACGATTGGTGTATCATTGGCCGTTGCACCCTATGCAAAAATGCTGGTTTTTGTATTATCTTACGGCACATCGGGATTATATAAATAACGACGAAGCGCCATGATCGTCTCAAGTACGAGGTATAGGGAGAGAGAAAGGACTCGAGGAA
This sequence comes from Promethearchaeota archaeon, assembly GCA_016932935.1. Classification (GTDB taxonomy): domain Archaea; phylum Asgardarchaeota; class Lokiarchaeia; order Sigyniarchaeales; family Sigyniarchaeaceae; genus Sigyniarchaeum. Next base: position 9,204 of record JAFGBX010000069.1, read on the forward strand.
CCCGATTGGAACCTCGATTCACGATTGCTTGGCGGTCTCCGCCGAAATGTCGTCGGCGACCGTGCGTGCCTCCATCTCCTTCACGAGTTGCTGGTTCATCATAACGTTCAGGTCGTGCGTGAGGAGGTAGATCTCGACGATCGTGCCCAGCAGCCAAGAGCCGATAACGATGCAGACCAAGCTTCCGACGACGACCTTGAACGACGTGAGCGTCTCGCCCGTCCTCCACGGGTCGACCGGGGCGACCCACGGGTCGGCGGGACGCAGCCAGTTGATGTAGGCGACCATGAACAGGGCCACGAGTATCGACAAGATGATGGCGATGGACATGTATTTGCGCCGCGCCATGGCACTGAAGACCAGCGCCAGCATCATGCCCAAGGCGCCGTACCCGGCGAAGAACGACAGCTGCTCGAGCCACGCGTGGAAGCTGTCGAAGTCGGTCATGACCGCGTCCGTCCCGTTGAACAGGACGTATATGTTGTACCCGTAGCAGCCGACCGCCACGAACGCGAGGATCAAGCCGAGCACGGCACTCGCCCACCGCTGCTTGTTCATCTTGTCGACCTTGCCGTCCCGGATGTCCGTGCTGCCGAAGAACTTCGACGGGGCCGAGATCCCTTCCTTCTTCAGGTCCTCGTCGAGGATGTAGCAGTACATGAAGGAGACGTAGACGATGTCGAGGTTCTTGCTCAAGACCCACGCCGGCACGCCGCCGAAGACCCCGAAGATGGCGGCGAAGACGATCATGGCCGTGGTAGTGGTCATGTTGAACTCGTCCATGAACCAGAGGCCGACGATCGCCCCCGCCCCGGCGCACAGGACCACGAGGATGACCTTCGTGAAGCCGAACACGGAACGGATCGACGTCTTGCGTATGAACACTTCCACCGCGTTCGCCCCCACGTATTCCACGGAGGTCTTGATGGCGGAAGGGGCGTTCCTGTTCTCGATGACGATGGCAGGGAGCGTGAAGAAGTTGACGAGCAGCCAGAGCTTCTCGAGCAGCTTGATGGCCCAGTCCGCGATCTTCTGGGTGATCGACTTCTTGTTGATGAGGCCGGGCATGAGCTTGCCCTTCAAGACGACCTTGATCCCGATCTTCGACAGCTTCTCGGTGTCCTTCGACCGCTTCGCCATCTGCGTGAGGATCCACTTGATCGTGTAGATGATCGACGAGAACACGGCGTACGTGAAGACGGGCCTGAAGCGGCGGTTCATGACCCGGAAGCCGTCGAGGTGGCCCTCCCGCGCGCCCCGGTAGTACGCGTGCGCCATGTGGACGGTGCCACCGTAGAAGTAGTTGTAGGCGATCTGGACGAGGAAGTAGTACAAGAGCGTCATGCCGACGACGAACCAGCTGCCCGACATGTCGGTCGTCCGGATGTCCAGTATGAACTGTTCGATGTCGTTAGTGACCTCTATGAACTTGTCGATGTAGACCGCCCAAATCCCGGCCGTGAGTGCCAGATATATTGCACTGAAGTACAGGCCGTTCCAGAAGATCCGCTTGTTCTTCATGAGCAGATCCGCGGTCAAGTTGATGAGCCGGCTCGCTATCTTCAACTTCTTCCAGAAGAAAGCGAGGACGACGGGCGGGACGACCGCCCCTATCAAGAAGATGTACTCGTACCCCTGGAAGTCCTTCGCGAAATAGACGAGCAGGATGGAGAGCCCGGCGGTCAAGGCCGTCAGGAGCCAGATGAGCAGCGCCCCGATGAGCTTGAGCAAGTTCAGGGCCAGCAAGGACGCGATGTAGCTCGCGAGCACGGCGAGGACGGCGATGACGAGCACCTCCGTCTTGTGGCTCATCAAGAGCTCGCTTATGCCCTGCACGGGAGCGGTTATGTCGGGGATGACGTCGGCGACCTTCCCGTACACGCTCATCCCGCTCAGAGCGGTGTAGTAGACGAAGACGACGACGGCGGCCACGAGCAGCAGTGCTGCCCCGAAGTAGAGGCGGCCGAGCTTGAGGTACTCCTTGTACTTGAACGTGCCGCCCTCGAAGAACTCCTTGTACTCTTGCTTGACGTTTCCCATTGGTCGATCACCGCGATGCGCGGTCTTGGTGGAGCCTTGTTTTTCCCGTAGATGGTACGGGCCGCGGGGCTATAAAGCCTAGGCAAGACGCTGTCATGGAAAAGTCGGTGCATTCTATTCCCATCGAAAGCCAGGATCCTCCATCGGCGCAGCTCGCGACGCAATAGCGCGCAATGGCGTCGCTTGAGCCTTCTCCCTCGAGGCAATCTTCTTCCGCTAGATTACTTCCTACCAACTCGTATTCAATGCTTCTTGAGGTAGACCTCGTACTCGCACGCGGGGTCGACGAGCCCGTTCTTGATGTAGACCCGCGGGATCCAGAAGATGTGGTCGTCGCCCATCTTGGCCGGCTTGCGCCGGAACATGACGAAGCCTTGCTCGATGCCGAGCACGTTCGTTGCCACGCCGTTCCCCTCGGCGGGGCGGGCCGGGGGCGCGGCATTCTCACGCGGCGCGTCCTCCGAAGTTTGTAGCCCCACACCGCCCTCGTTTATCTTCTTACCCATCGATGCACACCTCGGTTGTGGTTGCGATCCCTATGGCGCGCGCACAGATAAATGCCCCGGCGTCGTACCATAGAGCACGTCATAGACGTTGCGTCCTAGGCCGGGTATCCCGGCAGGACGACGTCGGAGACCGAGGCAGCGACGAGCATGCGGGTCATCAAGCACAAGAAGGCGATCACGTGCCCCTGGTGCAACGCCGGGTCGACCATGACGTTCCAGGACGACAAGGGCGAGTACTGCTTGGCGTGCAAGCGTGACCTGGCGACGGGGAAGCCGTTGGAGCGGCGGGCACGCTAGTGGTCGGATAACTTCCGCAAGTAGACCTCGTACTCGGCGTCCGGGTCGACGAGGCCCTGCCGCACCATGGCACGGGGGATCCAGATCACGTAGTTGTCGCCCGTCTTGGCCGGCTTGCGCGTGAAGGTCACGGCGCCCTCGACTGGCGCGGGCTCGCCGCTAGGCTGCTGCTTCTTTCCCATGCGCGTTTCCCACGGCGGCAAGTCGCCTTTCCCGGGCGCTGCCGCTGTTCATCGATCTGCGCTGCGGGAATATAAACGCTCGCTGGTTGCGAATGCGTATTCGGCCTCCTCCCCGGTGTCCTCCCAGCGCCTCGACCTTCGTCGTGACCCCGGTGGAGTGGCGATCGAGGCCTCGGTACGGCGCGAGCGAAAGCCTTGACCTACTGGCGATTGATCTAGACGAGGAGAAAGGCGAGTTAATGCCCACGCTATGTTAATATCTCGAACGAACGAGGAAAGGGATCATGGAAAGAAAACTCGAATTGGACGAGCGCGATCGGAGCTGCCCCGTCGCGCGGGTGCCCGGCTGGCGGGTCTCGGGGGATGCGTGGAAAGGTGTTGCCGTGTTCGCGCTGTTCGCGGTGCTCTTCGGCATCGTAGCGTACGCGAGCCTCCGCACGCTCCTCGTGGAGCCGCTCGGCGATCCCATCACCTGGATAACTCCCATTGCGATGGTGAACGGTTTCACGTTCCTCATCGTCGCCATTCTGTACATCAGGTTGATACAGCCGTTTTACGTCTCCAAGGAGGTCATCATCGACAAGAGGGCGGGCAAGGTCATGGGGCTCGTGTACGTGTTCCCCGCGATCAAGGTGCTAGCCATGGCTCGTGACATCGGCACCGTCGCCCAGATCGGGATGGGGAAGTTCGTCCTCCCCGGGAAACGGTCGACCACCGATGCACCTTGCCTGGCCATCATTTTCAAGGACAATCGTAACTGGCGTATTTGCATCGAGCCGGGCAGCGGCCCGTCGAGCGATAACAACCCGCTCTCTAGGGACGAGTTCAAGAACCTCGAACAATTCCTCGTGCGACATTTGCTCCCGCAAGAACCGGCATCCAAAGGCGACAAGGGAAAGAGAAAGCGCAAGACCTAGTGATATTGGGCAAGTCGTACACCGGTTGTCAGGGGAACCGTACGAAGTCCATTCCCTTGAAAGACAAGAACACGTAATCAGTCATGGGCTGCTCCTCCACGAGAATGACATCCTGCATGACCAGCTCGCCCTCGAACATCCAGCCGCCCAGCACCTTCACGGGGGATAGTTCCGCCCACGGGTCGAACTTGCTGGCATGCAACTCGATGCTCGCCTTGCAGAACTGCGTCCTCGTCGGCCTCGTCTTGATGCGTTGCTTGTACAAATAGGCTTTCGTGGCCACTGCATCGGCCGACGGGGCCGGGATGTTCATCAGGTTGAACACGAACACGCCCTTTGGCGAGATATAGCTGGTCGCGAGCGCCTCGCAGCCTGGATCATCAGGCGGCGCGGCGACATCAAGCACCATAGAGAAGAACCGGATCCCGTACCTTTCCACGTGGCCGGCTATCGCCGAGCCCTCGGCTTGGAACTCGATAGTGGCCATCTTCTTGGGATACCCTCCCATCAAGACGCCCGTGATGAGCGCGTTGTCGTCCGTGACCGGCATCGC
>JAFGBX010000070.1 GCA_016932935.1 Promethearchaeota archaeon
ACTTCCAGCTCAAGCAGGCCCTTGTACAAGCACGCCAATCGATCGAGGTCAAGGACGGCGAGATAGCGGCCTTCAACGCGTCACTCAAGGAGATCCAGGTGAACCTCGCCGAGGTCGGCGGCATGCTCAAGGCAAAGGACTCCGAGATCGAGGCCTTACGTGCCAGCGTGGAGCTACTCACCGCCGAGGCGAAGAACAAGGACAACGCGGCGTTCCGATCGAAGGCGAAGGTCGAAGTCCTCGAGGAGTCCGTCTCCCGCTCGAAGCACGAGGCGATGGCCTTCCAGAAGAAGGCGGAGGAACTGCAGAAGGAGAACGCTCGGATCGCCGAGGAATTGAAGGCCGTGACCACGGACAAGGAGGGCCTTCAATCGAGGCTCGACGAGGTCACGAAGGGCCTGCAGGCCGAGGCAGAGGTGCTGCGGGCCGAGAAGCTACAGATCAACGACCGGCTCGTCAAGCGCATCGCCGAGGTCGAGGAGCAAGACAAGAAGATGCTCGCCTTCCAGGACGAGATCGCCACGCTCAAGAAGCGCCTTGGTGAGGAGATCGAGTCCAAGAAGGCCTTGGAATCGAAGCCAGACGCGTGTGTAACCCGGATGATCACCGGCCGCGACGAGATCATCAAGTTGTTAAACGAACTGCTCGACAAGGCGATCCATAACGTCATGATCGTCGTGCCCTCCATCAAGGATCTCCAAGAGCTCGACCTCATGAAGTTGAAGCCTTCCGTGAAGGTCATGGTGTCCGTCAAGGTTGACATGAAGTCCCAGCCCGAACTGGACTTCGTGACGGAGCTCGACAAGGTAAACAAGCTCGACATCCGCTCGTTCGAAAACGAGGATCGCTTCGGCATCAACGTCGACCGTGGCGTCGTCTTCATCGGCGTTAACTCTAAAACCATGCCTTTCGGCCTTATTACCGAGGATCCACAGGCAATCGACCTCTTCGTGAAACAATTCCTGATAGAGACGTGGACGCTCGGTCGTCCTGTCAGCATACGGCGTTGAGCAACCTGTCCCTTCCACTTTCCCCAAAAAAAGAAGCTTTTTTTTTACCAGCGACAAACCTAGAACATCAAAGGATTTTGATAGAAATCCCACCGGATTGGTAGTTGCCACCGAAGACGTGTCTGCCCGCGGGCGCTAGTGCCGTCGATGACGGGGGCGCGATCCGGGGGGGAAACTGCGTGAACGACTCGTGTCGCAAAACTTCACCCCGCTTTCGAGCCAGCTCGGCATCTCGGGCACCTCCTACCGGCTTCAGGTGGGAAAGGTAGGGAACTCGTGGGCCGCCCGCATCCTGAAGGGCAACGACTGCGTTGCCTCAACCACCTTCGGCGAGCTCAATGGCAACCTGATCGTCGGCTTCGTGATCAAGGAAACCGCCATCCCCAACTTGAACCCGTACCAGATCATGAAAACCGTGCAGTTCCTCACGAAGGAGGCGCAAGGAAACGAGCTACGCGCGAAGACTGCCGGCATCCCGGCGCCGGGCCCCGAGGTGCAAGCGAGGGCGCAAGCGGCCGCTACCGCCATTGCTTCCACGCCAGCACCATCTCCGGCAACAGCTCCGTCCAACGCGGATCTCGCCTCCGACGAGGACACGCGAGCATCGTATCGCATCATTCCCAAAGCACGCGAGGAGGTCGTCGTGGAGCAAGCGGCGGCCGACGCATCAGACGTTAGCTGGGGTGCCACGGTGACCATCGCCAAGGATCGGCAGCTGAAGCCGATCCCGACCGCGGAGGGCTCTGCTGGGGCTGCTTCCGCTGCCCCACAGGCTGCCGCGAAGGCGCCGGCTCCGGCCGCTTCACCTGTCGCTGCCAGAGCGAGTGCACCTGCCCCCGTTACAGCGGCCACGACCACGCAGAAGCCAGGCATCGAGGAAAGAATCAGTAAGATCGAGACAAGCATCGCCCGGATCGAGGCGCGGCTTGCCAAGATCGAGGAGAAACTCGCGTGATTTGTGCACCTTTTTTTTTACCCCGCGCTGATCGGGCTGTCGCAACATGCTAGCGAGGTTGTTTTCACAGAGCTCCGCGCCCTTGGCGGCCTTCCTCGGCGAGATCCAGGCGGCAGAAGAAGCAGATGGTGACTTCAAGAAGCAGCATTCCGAGGGCATGGCTTGCTGGAGGGAAATGCTCGAGGGCATGTACGACTCATCGCACCTGACCATGGATTTTTACTGGCGGCACGCGTTCCTCGTCCTGGTCGCCAGCGTCGTTCTCGGTCGTGCGGGCATATCCATGGATTCGATCACGATCGAGTCGGTTCGGAGCTTCGTGGCTTGCTTCCCGTGGCTTGCATCCCTCTCGCGGCCCCGCCTGGCCGTCGAGGCGGCCTTGGAGGGGCTCGATCTCCCCCGACACGACGTCTTCAACAAGGTATACCCCCTCGTCGTGTCGTACTCGACTCAGCACGGTACCGGGGAGTATTACACCCCCGTCTCGCTCGCCCGGATGATGGTTTCGGAACGCTTCGTACCGGGCATGCGCGCGGTCGACCCGTCGTGCGGGTCTGGAACGTTCCTCGTCGAGATGGTCAACGCCATCATCGAAAGCGGGTTGCCCCCCTCGAGCAAGACCAAGGCGATCGCGGCCATCGCGGGCGCGGACAAGAACCCGGTCGCGGTCTTCATGACTGCCATCAACCTGCTCCTCGTTTTGCGTCGCGCTGGCATTGGCGGGTCGTTCCCGTCTTTGTACCTCGGTGACGCCCTCTTCCTAGATCACCCGAGCAATCTGGAGGATCTCGACCTCGTCATCGGGAACCCGCCTTGGATCGTGCTCGGGGGGATCGAGAACGCCGCTTACAAGGAGCGTTTGAAGCAGCTCGCGATCGACCTCGGCATCTACGTCGGCGGGAAGAACGCGTCGAACCTGGAGGTCGCGGCGCTTTTCTTCTACAAATTCCTCGAACACTTGAAGCCCGGTCGCTGGGTCTTCTTCTTACTCCCGAACAGCATCATCACCGGCTCGCAACATGACAAGGCCCGCGTGTTCGCTGGCTTCGATGCAGTCCACGCGTGGCGCTTCTCCCGCCAGCCGTTCAAGATCCACAGCGTCTGCCTGGCCGGGAGGAAGGCATCCGGTGAACGGCAATTCGACTACAAGTTCCCGTTCACGCTGGTCACCGTGCGCGATAACGGCGGCGAGCCAGACTTCACGAGGGGGGGGAGTGAGGTCTACGAGCCTGGCAGCATTAAGGGGGCGGCAAAGGGCCGCGCCGTGGACTCGGTCGGCCGATTGATCCCTGCCGACAAGAGAGATCACATCCTGCCCCGCGGGAGGTCGCCTTACGCCACGCTGTTCTATAAAGGGGCGCAGATATTCCCCCGGACGATGTTCTTCGTCGAGGTGGCCCGCAGCACCATTTCCAATCGCGGGGACACCGTTACCATCGCCCCGTCCCGCTTGGTTCAGCCGAAGAAGCTTGGCAGGTGGAACTTCCTGCCCTACAAGGAGGGCCGGGTCGAGAGGCGATACATCTTCAAGATCGCCAAGAGTACGTTCCTCGTCCCCTTCCAGCTGGTGCAGCCCCTCGACGCGTTCTTGCCTTGCGTGTTCGACACTCGGGCGCGCCGGCTCGAGCTCGTAGAGGACTCGCAACTCCTCCCCGGCGCCGCCTCGCATATGAGCGTGCTACAAGCCGCGTTCTCGCGTAATTTGAAGCCGGGTGCAGCGCACACGAGTTTGCGGGAGATCATCAACTACCAGAACTGCCTCGTGAATCCCCGCCAGATGGCGCCCCTCAAGGTGGTGTACAGCGGCGGCGGGAGCATCGTCAAGGGTGCATTGATCGAGGGGGACGTGATCGTCGACTATTCCATGTTCTACTGCCCCGTCGCCAGTGTAGATGAAGGACACTACCTCGTCGCGTACCTGAACGCCCCGTCCCTCACCGAGAGCGTGAAGCTCGTGGGGAGCACGGGGTTCCACGGGAGCTTGCGCAACATCGTGAAGCACCCGCTCGATTTCCCGTGGCCTATCTACGATCCGACCGATCCGGTTCACGCCGAGGTCGCGCGGCTCGGTGAAAAGCTTGCAGCGACGGCTAGATCGATAATGGTCGAGAACAATTCGACGCGGATCGGTGGCGAGGACGAGGAGGCGACTCGCATGAAGCTCCAGCACGCGATATTCAATGACGGGCGCGTGGAAGCCGCCCTCCTTGCCATCGACGGGCTCGTCAGGGAAGTGATCGGAGCCAGCCACCACGGGAAGGGATGAGCGTCGCGGGTACTTTCACTCGACGAGCTTGATGCCGGTGGGGGAGCCCTTGACTGTCGCGCCGTCCTCGACGGTCGCCCCAATCGAGACGATGGCGTGGTCAACCAGGCAGTTTTTTCCAACCTTGCAGCCAGTGAGGAGGATGGCGTTCGAGACCTCGGCGAGGGCACCGATGCCGACCCCGTCGCCGAGGATCGCCCCCGGCCCGATGAGCGCGTTGTCGGAGACCTGGCAGCCCGCGCCGATGCGAACCGGCTCGATCAAGGTGCACAAGACCTCCTGGGGGACTTGAACCCCGGCCTCGGCCACTGCCGACATGCACGCGTAGAAATAGTCCTGTAAGTCCGAGATGTTGAGGCTCGCGATCTCGCGGCGGAATCGCACCTCGTCCTTCGAGAACTCCCGCTGGATCGGGACGCCCCGTATCGCCTTGCCGTCGCGGATCGCGAGTTGGATGGCATCCTGGAGCTCGCGCTCCCCGCGGCTTGAAACTGGGCATCTGTCGAGGTACGCGAACAGCTCCTCGTTGAACGCGTAGAACGGAAGGCTGTAGACGTTGCTGAGTAGGCTTTCCCTCGTCGGTTTCTCGACGATCTCGGTGACTCGCCCCTCCCCGTCGAGCCGGACGTTGCCGAGGCCCTTCACGTATTCGATGCCAGCCTTGAACAGGCTCAACGTGGCGAACGGCCTCGAGCCGCCGTGCACCTTCAAGACGTCCACGATGTGATCCTCTGGCACGATCATGTCCCCAGCGCACACGACAAAATCACCGTGCACTTCCTTGCGGGCGGCAAGGATCGCGTCCGCCATCCCCGTCGCCTTCACCTGGTACACGAAACGTGCCTTGAAAGCGCCTGGAATGGCTTTCTTGAAGATCGCCTCGTGTTCCGGCCTGATGACGATGATGAAATCTTCGATGCCTGCTTCGTTCATGTGCCCGAGGATCCGGGCGATCATCGGGATCCCAGCGACATCCAACAGTGGCTTTGGAACCGTTTTCGTGAGGGGCATGAGCCGGGTACCGAGCCCCGCGGCGAGGATGACGGCAGAGTCTATCATAGTATTTAACGAGTGTTTGGATCAAAAAAAAGATGTATCGTGGCGGAAGCCAACTAGCATTGCACGAATGTTATTCCGTTTTCGACAAGGTTGAATTGTTTCGGATCATCTGCGTATATGCAAGATAGGTTCGCTGATCGGCGATGCCTTGCTCGTCTCGGAACGCAGACTTGATGACGCGTGAAGGCTGGAAAGGGTTCCTTCGTGCGTTTCTTTCGATAACGTGCAATCCTCGAAGGGGGAATCGTGGCGTGCGGTGATATCTTCACCTTGTTTTCGGGAGCGTGGCTCGCCCTCCGGGGTTTTCAAAAAAAAACTTTAATAGGCGTTTTTGGTAGTAGTAGTCGCGAGGTGCGACTTGATTTTTTTTTTCAAGTCCGGCAGCGGCGCAAGAATCCTACCAACGAGCACCTTTCGCCATCCCACCACGTCGGGTGTTCTCCGATGAAGAATGATAAGAAAAACGATGACCGGGTGATCCCAATCGCCCCGCTAGATAGGCTCATTCGCAAGGCCAACGCGGAGCGCGTTTCCGAGTCTGCTGCGAAGGAGTTGGGGATCATCCTGGAAGACCTCGGGAAGGAAATTGCCAACCGCGCCAACGACCTTGCGAAGCACGCGAACCGGACGACGGTGAAGGACTCCGACATCCGGCTTGCCTACAAGCAGTGGTCCGAACGTATGTAGGGCGCTGAAGGCAAGTCTCATTCCCTGGTCATCCCACCACTCCCACACGAGAGTGTGGACACGACACGCGGCGACACGACGATTCACGTGATCCAGCGAGGAGAAGCGCGGTATTAGGCATTCCACCCTCCTTTTTTTCGGGGCCTCCCGAACGGCTGCACCGCGAGGGAAGCAGCGGAAACATTCTTAGAGCATCGTTCATGGACCAGCGCAGATGCGAATGGGAAGGTGTTCAAGATCAAAATCAAGCACAAGGACACGGTCGCCCCGGTCGAGGCCGTCAAGGGCATCCACCGGCGCACGATGTGCTACAACGACGACGCCCAGATATGCCACTTCGATATGAAGAAAGGATCGGTCATCGAGCTACATTCCCACCCGGCAGCGCAGATAGGATATGTCGTCAAGGGAAAGGTCGAGTTTTGGTACCAGACGAAGGATTCGAAGCACTTGGTCGTCACGGGTGACAGTTACTTGATCCCCGGTAACGTGCCCCACGGCGCTGTGGTCATCGAGGATTCGGACGTGATCGAGGTGTTCTCCCCCGCCCGGAAGGAATACGGGAACGAATGAGGCGGGCGTTCACTCTTTCTCCTCCCCCCCTCTGCGGTACGACGCGCACCTCTCGCCCAAGCAGCACGCCTCGCAGCCGGTGCCGCGCGGGACGCAGACCATCGCGCCGAAGTCCAGGATGGCCCAGTTGACCTCCTGGGCGCGGGTAGGATCCAGCGCGATGACCTCGCTTGCCTTGTCCCATACGAGCTTGTTGCGCCTGTTGTCGCCGCCCTTGTTCTCGATGTTGAAGAACCGGCAGAACACCCGGGTGACGTTGCCGTCGACGATGGAAACCGGCTTCCCGAACGCGAAGCAGAGAACCGCCCGCGCGATGTAGGGGCCGATCCCCTGCAGATCGAGCAGCTTTTCCTCGTCGGGGGGCACCACGCCGCCGTGATCATCGCGCACCGCGCGCGCGAGGGCTCTCAAGGCCTCGGTGCGCCGGTCCTGGAGCCCGAGCGCCGAGAGATCCTCGCGGATCCGCGCGGGGTCGCGTTCCAGCACCTTGTCAGGCGTCGACAGGTGCTCCTTGATAGTGGGATAGAACGCCGCGACGACCTCCGCCCTCGTCCGTTGCAAGAGCAGCTCGGTGACGAGCGACATGAACGGGTCGATCTTGCCCTCGCGCCATGGGAAGCAGCGCCGGTTCACCTCGAACCAGCCGAGCAGCTTGTCGTGGAGGAACTGCTCCTTGGAGTGCTTGGCATCTTTGACCAGTGCCTTGGCTTTCCTCGTCATGGATCGAAGTACCTCCGCAAGTTCTCGATGCAGTCGATGTGGCCGTTGAACACCTCGCGGATCTTGCTCCAATACCACGTGTTAACGCGCTTGCCCCCGCGGGAGAAGATCGATTTGAACTCGTCGAGAAGCTTCAACCCCTCGGCGTCGTAATCGAGCATCATGATCACGTCCTTGCAGTCGGCGAGGGCCTCCTCGACGTCGAGGCGGGACTGGCCGTGCAGCATCGTGATGCGACTGCCATCGATCCCACCGCGGACGAGCGCCTCCCGGTCGCGCTTCCCCTCGACGAGGATCGGGGCACTATCCCTGGCCAGATCCGCGAACAGCTTGGCCAGATCCTCCCGACGCCTCCGATTGAGATCCTCCTTGTCCACCATCCTCCTCGCCTCTTCGACTCAAGCAGCGGTTTGCCACACCACGCGCGTGCACACGTCGTTTCACTTGACCAGGACGTCGATGACCCCGTGCTGCTTCCGGATGCCAAGGGACTTGACCAGGCGCGACCCGAGCAGTGTAACTTCCGAGACGAGTTCGCTCTTGCTTGCCTCGCCTTTCACGTCCTCCAGCAGCGTGCTCGTGTCCCCGTCGCTCACCTTCCCCTCGTAGTGGATGACCGTTCCCGTGTCGTGCTTCACGGCCTGGAAGGCCACGGGCAGGTACTCCTTGGGCGGGGGGAAGACGCCCATGACGATTCGATCCGCTGCCAACCCCCCCTCCACGAGGTCGGGGAC
>JAFGBX010000071.1 GCA_016932935.1 Promethearchaeota archaeon
ACATGCAACAAGCTTGCAAGCCATTGGCCGGTTAAAAACATTTTGTCGAGGAAAAAGATCAGGGTAAAAAATGATGAAACAAAAGTGCAAAACCAGTTCGGCCTCGACCCAAATAATAAGGTCTTCAGAAAAAGGATGAAATTGTTTGGATGGAAGGCGACCTTCAAGAGAACCACGGTCGAATTTGTCTATATAGACGAAGGAGTTAACAAATCTGCAAAATAAACAATCATCTCACTCACGTATCAATTTATTAACACTCCCAACAACGGCGATTCTCAACCGCCATAGACTGACTTAATTCTGCACCCTATTCACTTGTGGCCAATCCCCAATGACGAACGCCTCAGCACAAGCCGAAGTCGGGAACCGCATCTCCAACGCGGCCGGCGTCATCCTGGACATGGACGGGACGATCCTGGACTCCTACGAGTCGCACTACCGGGCGTGGAACCGCATCCTCGGCGAGCACGGTTACCATTACACGCGGGAGGAAATCGTCGCCCAGTTCGGCAAGCCGACTACGACCATCGCCGCCATCCTGTTCAAGTCGGACGACAAGGGGTTCATCGCCCGCACCACCAGGCGTAAGGTGGAGTACTTCCTCGAGCAGATCCCGCGCATGGCCTTGTTCCCTGGCACGCTCGACGTGCTCTCGGCGCTGAAGGCCCACGGCAAGAGGGCGTGCATCGCCTCGTCCAGTTCGAACGTGGCTATCGCCAGGGTCATCGATGGCCTCGGCCTGTCCGGCCTCATCGACGCGTTCGTCGGCCTCGAGGACATCACGAACGGCAAGCCCGACCCGGAGATCATCTTCAAGAGCTGTGGCCGCCTCGGCCTAGCCCCGTCCAGCTGCATCGTCGTCGGCGACACGGAATACGACGTCAAGGCGGGCAACGCGGCGGGTTGCTCGACCATCGCTGTGCTCACCGGGGAGAACTTCACGAGGGAGCAACTGGTCGCCGCCGGTGCCACCATCGTCATACCCACCATCGCCGACTTGCTCCCTCTGTTGAAAGTATAAAGCCCCCGACGGCCAACATCACACGGAGTCGCGATGGAAGGAGACCAACCGGCGTGCAAGGTCACGGTCGCGTGCAACAACGACGTGAACCCGCTCATAGAGGCGGGAGACACCAGGTTCCTCGAGTTCCCGCGGTCTCTCATGCGGAACCTCGTGGGCGAGCACGGCTTCTCGTGTCACGTGAAGGTCGGGAGCAAGAGCATCGTCTTCGACACGGGCGGCGTGAAGAAGACGTTCTTGAACAACATCCAGGCCGTGGAGCCCGACTACGAGACGATCTCGTCGATCGTGCTCTCGCACGGCCACCACGATCACGTCGGTGGACTCGTCACGTTCCTCGCCCTGCTCAAGGACAAGATCGGCGAGCTCCCCGCCATCACGTGCCACCCCGCCGCCCTGGCAAAGCGCTATTCCTACGACCCGAAGGGCGGCATCCAGCTGCCGCTCGACCCGAACGACGTGCTCCCCCTCGTGAGGCGCGGCACGTTGAAGGAGCACGCGGGGGCCAATGAGGCCACGCTGGAGAGGCTCGGCGCCCGGGTGGAGGCATCACCAGAGCCGGTCGTCCTGCACGAGGACGGGGCCCTGGGCATCTCGATCAAGGCCACGGGCGAGATCCCGAGGATCCACGAGACCGAGTTTTTCCCGAAGAACTACCTCATAGAGCAAGACGGGAGGTTCGTGAAGGACATGTTCCCCGACGACCAGGCGCTGGTCGTGGAGAGGCGGGGCGCGTTCTCGGCCTTGTTCCTCGGCTGCTGCCACGCCGGCATCGAGAACACGGTCGCCTGCGCGAGGACGCTCGTGAAGGCGCCCATCCGCATCATCGCGGGGGGCTTCCACATGACCGGCGCCGGCACCGGCGCCATCGAGCGGAAGCACGCGTTCCTCGAGGCGCTGGCAAAGGAGGGGGAAGGCTCGCCGGGGCCGGAGCGGCTCGTGCTGCGGCCCACGCACTGCTCGGGCGAGCGGTTCTACTTGCACCTCAAGACCAAGGGCTCGGACTCACTAGACGTGGATCGGCTGCCCGCCGGAACCCGCTTCTTGATTTAAAGAGCGCGCGCGGCGCTTCTTGATCGCCCGGCACGCCAGCACCAGCACGTCGACGACCACGACGATCGCCAGGACGCCGCCCCCGATGTAGGCCGCGTACAGCCAGATCGGCGGGAACGGCAGGACGTCTTGCAGCTGCCACGTGCTCGCCCACCAGGCCGCCGTCCCCTCGACGTAAAGCGGGTAGTCCACGGGCGTGGCGCCGTGCACCCCGCCCTCGACCCAGTACAGGTCGACCTTGCCCGCGTTGCCGTCCACGAAGTGCTGCGTGTAGTTCGGGAGGCAACGGCTGCACGTGTCGTCCGTGCCCTGGATGATGAATCCCTTGAACGAGCTTGAATTCGATGTGCACTCGTAGAGGGGCGTGTCGATCCACGCATAAGCCGTGGCGGGGTACCACGCCACGAAGGCGGGCGCCAGATCCTGCAGCGCGAGGTAGATGGCCGCCCCGCCGCCCATTGACTGCCCGATCGCGCCGACGCGTGCCGGGTTCACGAAGGGCTGCGCTTGTAGCCACCGGTACGCGCCCGCCGCGTCGCCGAACGACTCGTTGTAGCGCGCCCCGTCCGACGTCGGGAACGTCCCCTCGGACAGCCCGTGCCCGTGGAACGATATCGAGAAGCAGACGCACCCTTTCATGGCGAGCTGCCGGGCCGTGTCGTCCAGGTCATCGAGCGTCCTAGTAACGCCGTGGAAGAGGAGGATGGACGGGTACTTTGCGCCGGCATCGAAGAAGGGCGGAGTGTAGAGACGCCCGTGCAGCAATACCGTGCCGTTCTCGGCCGTCCAGTCGAGCGGGCTGGAAGGATGGATCCACTTGTCCTCTGTCCTCACGCCTGCGGCCGCGATGCCGAGGTACACGCATAGAACGGCGCCCACGGCGACGTTGGCGGCGATGCACCAGACGGCACCCCTGTCGAGCTTGCGTGCCACGGAAACACCTTCGATCCTTCGTGATCTATTCGGTCAGTGTAAATAAAAGGATGAGAGAGAGCGTCGGCGCGGCAATTGCTTGCTGAGATGGCTCATGGCAGGTAGAAGAAATCGATCCACGGCTTCTCCCACGTGAACGCGGTGAAGAAGAACACGGACAGGCCGAACAACACCAGCACGATGGCCGTCGCGAACGTGTCGAGCTTGGAGTTCTGCAAGACGCGCTCCAAGCCCCCGCCGAGGACGCCGATGATGTAGACGACCGCGAACGCCCACGGAAGCTCGAGGTACAGGGGCAGCTCGGCCTTCACTATGCCCGGAACCACGTACCAGACCAGCACCTCGAACCACGGCAGGAGCACGGCGACGAGGAGCCGCGAGAGAACGAATGACCGCTTGTCCTCGACGCGTGGACCTCGCAAGAGCCAGGCGAACTCCACGGCGCAGGTGAAGAGCCACGCGTACAGTGCCATCTTGGCGTGCGAGAACACGCTCTCGTCGTTGGCGCTGAAGAACAGGACCACGTCGACCGGCATCAACTCCCACGCGAAATGTACGAACGAGAAGAACCCGAGGAACACCAGGCTCTTGATGAGGTAATACGACACCTTCTCGTAGTTCTGGCCGCCTGGTTCGGTTATTCCCTTGGTTTTCGATGATGCCTCGCCCATTTGCATCAGCCAGAGAAAATGATTCTCTGGTTGCCCCGTCCACCACAGGAACAAAGAGTCTCCCCTTTCCAATGATGCGCGAACGGGCATCCGCGCTTATGGCAACCTTAACATTTGCCGGCGAGAGTACAATACGGGAGGGAGCATCCTCCCGATCGATGGACATCTACAGGTGAGCGACACCACGAGCGATGTTCCAGGATTCGATGACTTCAGGGCCGTGTTCCTCGAGTACACCCGGATGGCCTTCCACTCGCTGCCCAGGATGGTAAAGCCCAGCATCCTCGATGCTGGCTGTGGCACGGGCGTCTGCACGCTGGAACTGGCGCGCTTGACCGACGGCATCGTAACTGGGATAGACGTCGATCCCGCAGCGCTGGCAAAACTCGACTTGAAGATCCATCGCGGGGGGCTGGCAGGGAGGATGATCACCAAACGCTG
>JAFGBX010000072.1 GCA_016932935.1 Promethearchaeota archaeon
CGGAACGCCGGCGCGAGGAATCGGAACGCCGGCGCGATGAGGTGGAGAGGGAGAAGGAGCTGCTCTTGAAGGCCTTGAAAGACGCCGGCATCCCGTCCCCCATCGACGAGCCGGGAAATCCAAGGAGGTAATTTCCTACCAAGTTGATAGGCAGCCTCGTTTCAACTTGTTATCATGTATCCTGGCTGGCGGCCAGGGCAGGGAAACGGGGCATATTTAAGGCGCCGTCGAGGCTTGACTACTGGTAAAGCGAAGGGCGATCAGCGGGCTGGGATGCTTCAGGGCCTTTCCCCGAGCTTCGATTTCTCCTCTCGGGCCCAGCTCGCGAAGAGGCCATCGATCCGCTCGATGATCCTGGAAAGTGCGTCGCGCTCCCAGTAGACCTGGTTGTCCCCTATGGTGATGCCGAGGGGGCCTGCCCAGTCGATGAGGAACCTCGCGAATGCCGTTTTCTCCATCTGCATCTTGTCTTGCAGTTCCTGGAGACTCAGAACTTCGCTCGTCTTGAAGGCGTCGAAAAAGCGGGCCAGGGGGTCGAAATTCTCGAGCCAATAGGCCGCCTCCCGCAGGATCCCGGCGAGGCGATAGAGGGTCGCCCTCTCGTGGATGCGCTCGAGATCGGCTCGGATCCGCCGGAAATCAACATTGCTCTCGTGCTGGAACGTGGTAGCCTTGATCCGGGCGAACGATGCCTTCAGCGAATTAGCCTCGACTTCTTGGAGGCGCGAGAACATCTTGCTGGCGGTTTCGTGGAGGTCTTCTAGGCCGGCGGCCGATGCCTGGTCTATCGCCTTACTGAGCATTCGAACCGTTTCCAGCGCCTCGGATTGACCTTCTAGAGCCCTTTTCTCTGCGAGGACTGGTTCCAATTTGGCGCGGATCGCTTGCTTCTTTGCTGAAAGCGCTGCCTCGAACTCACCCAGCTGCCTATCTAAACCGTTCGAGACCCGTTCTGGGTAGAAGATTAACGCTTGAACCGGAACTTCGTCACGCAACCGGGCGATCTCACGACTTGCTTCTATGAGGAGGCCCTGGTTGATATTTGCATCGATTGATCTCGCGGCATTGTTCGCCTTCATCTCGACCGAGGCGATGTGATTGACGATGAGCAGCCTGGTGCGGGCGAGAACTCGCTTGAACAATGTACGTCCAATGAACCAGAAAGCGAACCTCCCGATGTAATGAAACCGATTCGCTGGCCAATATGGTTGGATCGTCGGCCTGGCGCCGGGTCGAAACCGCCCCGCCCGCTCGAACGCGAGGCATTTATTACCGCTGGTGAAGTGCTCGTTCGAAGCGGCAATGTCAGACTCGACGTCGTTCAATAATCTGACCAGGGCATCCTTGAACCATGTTTTATTAACGGTAGCAAATTCTATGGACGTGTGGACGAAACCATAGATGAAAAAACAAGATATCGTGAAATAAATCCAATTCTGGAAGCCTCCGAGCACCCATAGCACGAACAAGATGATGCCGATGACAGACATGCAAAAACTAACCAACATGCACTCGCGGGAATAAACATCCAGATATTTATTCGTTTCCTCGATGGGGCTCGTCGACATCGCCTCCGCGCGCGCCGGCACTGGCCACCACGGCGAACCGGATGCCGTCGTCTGTGTGTACGGAGGCGAATCTCGGTTTATTAATGTTCCACCTGGATCCCAGAGAGTGATGCCCGGCGTGAGGCTGCCAAGCTAGGCTTAAATAGCCCCTCTGCGGAACGGTACAGCATGGAGAGCGACGCTGCGGGAATCATCGGCCGGCTCAAGCAGGCCAACGACGAGAAGCTCCGGGGCCTGATCCAACGGCTGAAAGGGGCCAACTACATCAAGGACGACCGGTTCGAGAGGGCCGCGTTGAAGGTGCGCGTGGAGGACTTCATCCCGTTCGATCTGGTGAGCCGGGGGGGCCCGGACGAGTTCTTCGACAGCTTCTATATGGGGTACGGGCAGCCCTCGCCGTTCTACTACCCCGACAAGAAGGAGTGGCGGCGGAGCACATCGGCGTTCCACATGATAGCGATCATGATCCAGCTGCTGGACGTCGAGGCTGGCGACGAGATCATCGTCCTCGGGGCGAAGTCGGGCTTCCTCGAATGCATCATCGCGGAGATGGCGGAGAACGTGCACGTCACGGTGATCGAGGCGCTCGACGACGTCGCGAGGATCACGCGGGACAACGTCGCGCTGCAAGGCTACGCCACCAGGATTTCTGTCTTGCGCGTCGACGACCCGATCGCAGAGGTGGCGCGCTCTGGTGCGGCCTCGGTCAACAAGATACTGATCACGGGCACGATCCCCTCGCTTCCGGCCGAGATCCGCAGGATCCTCAAGCCAAACGGCTTCGTCCTCGCGCCGGTCACGCAAAAAGGCAAGGACGTGGAGGTCTTCTACAAGATAACCAACGTCGGCGGGGCCAAGGGCCTCGACTTCGAGGGCTGGGGCACGGTCTCGTTCAGCCCGCTGATACGGCTCGCCGCGGCGGAGGCCGCCGGCGCGCAGAACCTGGCCTTCCCAGAGATCGCGGCGGCCATCGGGCTCACGGAGCAGTTCGCGAAGAAGTATGAGCGGTTGAAGCAGACGATCCAGAAGAGCAAGGAGTTCTCGTTCTCGTACCTCTACGCCTATGACACTGGCTCCAACCTGCTCAACATCGACCTGATCACGGACGCCTTCCTGAAAGAGGTCGAGAGAGCCCCACTGGAGATCGCGTGCACGCAGGACCTCAAGTCGATCCTCGCGAGGCAGCTGCACCTGCAGCCCTCCTACGGCTGCGAGGACCTGAAGATCGAGTTCTTCCCCGTGGCGCGGCTCGGGCTGTTCGCGTCGATCTCCAAGATCGAGTTCGAGGTGGCCACCGAGGCCCGGCATAAGATCGAGGGCATCATCAACGCCGACTTGCCGGACATGGATCCCGACCGGGGAAAGCCCGTGCTCAAGGGGAAGGGCATGAGGTTCCAGGTGAACATGTACTTCATGATCTCGGCATCGGGCATCATCATCTGCAACTTCGAGGTGGCCACGCTGAACATCTCGTGGCCGGCGGCGTACTATTACGAGAAGTACTGCGTCGACGTCCTCCGCGCCGTCATCAACGTCTTCGAGCCGGAGAAGAACGTCAGTGAGGTGCTCTTGACGGTGCTGGACGGGATGTACAGGGACCCGGCGGTTCGGACCAAGCTCGGCAAGATCCTGGCCAGGCCGGCCTCCTTGAGGTTCAAGTTGGACCCCATCGTGTTCGAGGAATACCTCCCCAACGAGGTCCTGACGATCCCCGTGAAGGAATCGGAGTTCGACGCGAAGTTCTCCCATTTCAAGGGCTCCATCGCGTCCCCGAGGTTCGACCACAAGTTCATGGAGAAGTACAACTTCGGCATCACCGGCAACCTGGACATCTTGTACTTCATCGCGGCCACCGAGGAGGAGTACTTCCAGGACCTCACGTACTCCTCGAACATCGCCTACCTGCGCATCCTGAGCGATTACGTGTTCCTGCACACGACCTCGGAACGCTTGTACAAGATGACCAAGTCCAGCTTCGACCTGCTCAGGGGGAGCATGAAGCTGGTCTCCCTCTCGAAGAACGCGCTGTCCAACCACATCGAGGCGCTGAAGGAGATCGAGCTCGGCATCATGCAGCGGTTCTACCAGCTCGACGTGGGGTTCCTCATCGAGGACTACGGCAAGATCGCGGCGATCGCC
>JAFGBX010000073.1 GCA_016932935.1 Promethearchaeota archaeon
CTTGCCGTGTCCGGTGGCAAAATAGTCGCCAGCCACAAGACGTACCGCGGGCTCGGACTGCAGTTCTTCTGATTCATCATCAAGTAAGAAAAAATAATTGGAATATGGGGGAACTCCCTTTTCACCATGACGCGCGCTCTATATCAGACCCATCGCGATCAAGAGGGGCAGCAGCGTGAGCTCGAAGATGATCATTAGCACCCAGTAGACGAGCGCGGTCACGATGGCCAGCAAGATCGCCACGCCCAGGCCACGCCCGAACGACGTGTGGTAGAAGCCTGTGATGATCCCCGCATAGATAAACCAGATTAGCAACAAGCCGCCGATTATGGTGATGTAGGGGACAACGTAGGTGAGGATGCCGTACCATGCCAGGGCGCCGATCAGTGCCACGACGAACGCGCGGCCGAAGGATCCCGAGTACCGGTTCTTGATGATGCCCTTGGACATTGCGTTTAAGATCGCCGCGACGATCAAGAGCACTATCAGAGCGACGATGAGATGCACGATCGTGTCAGCTAATGCCATAAAGTTCACCTCGATTGTAGAGCCTATATGCATGGAGGTAGTACATGCATAAAAGATCTTGCGGAGCCAGGCAATTATATTGTACCTTCGCACGTTTTACCGTTCTTACGGATCACACTCATACCTTGCTCTCCCAAGCGAAGTCCAGGGTGACGTATCGCCTCGTGTACCACCACGACACGACGAGGATCCCCGACACGACCGGCCCCCAAAGGACGTATCCGAGGGAATACGAAGCACCTCCAATCGCGGGCAAGGAAGTGATGGTGCCGAGGAGTAACACGCCGATCGCCTGGCAGATGTTGAGGAAGATGCTGGGGAAGCCCACGTACGCACCGGCTTGTAACTCGCCCGTTCTCTTGTCGTCGTCGTCGGCGATGTCCGCGTACAAGATGTACGGAAGCAAGAACCAGCCACCGAGAACCATCGAAACGCCAAGGATGAAGACGATGCCGAGCAGTAACTTTGATTCCATCGGGACGAGTCCCAGGAGCGTGATGGGGAGGAAGGCCGCGGCTATGGCGAAGATCTTGAGCAACGCCGGCTTCTTCCCCCGCTTCTCCATGTGCTTCCGCCACAGCTGAAGGAAGACGAGGATCCCCAGCAGCAAGAGCGCCGCCACGACCACGTATTCCAGCGTGCTGAGCTGGAGCACCTCCTCCGCGTAGGTCAGCATGACCGTCGTGGTGATCGACCAACCGAAGCCTGAGACGCCTTGCATCAGCACGACCCGCAAGAAGTTCTTGTTCCCCACGACGCCCTTCAACCCCTGCAGGGGGCCAGACCTGGCCTCCCGCACTGGTTCGACGGGGAGGGCGAGGGCCGCCACGTAGAACAGCGATACCAGCAAGGCCGAGAAGACCACCGCGATGCAGAGGAGCTCGGGCGGGATGGTGCTGGCATCCGCTTCGATCTTGTCCGTCACCTGGGTGAACACGACGAGCGAGAGGATCGCCATGAGCCCGTTCCCGATGTAGTTGAACACGTTCTGGAGCTGCGACACCTTCGGCCGGTCCCCGGCCTCGAACTGCTCGGCCATCCAGGCCTGGTACGGCGTCGTCACGGCGTAGCTCGCGCGGAAGACAACGTCCCAACCGAGCATCCAGTAGAATAGCGCTGCCTTGTCGTCGAGATCGGGAAGTACCAGGCCCGGCAGGAGCAAGAAAACGAACGAGACGCCGAGGAGCGGGGCGAGAGCGATGATGAAGGGCTTCCGCTTGCCCAGCCTCGTGGAGACGTGGTCGCTGATCCAGCCGAACAAGAACTGCGAGGCCGCGATGCTGAGGTAGCCCGCAGCTAGAGCGACGCTCGTCTCGAACGATCCAAGGCCATACCCGCTCACGTATAGGGTGAACACGGCGAAGTTCTCGATCCCGAGCAAGATCGACGTGCCAAGCCTCGGCATGGCAAAGGTCACTGCCCTGGCCCTCGAATACCTCTCGGCCGGGCCTTTTCGTCTCGGTTCCATAGCACGTCAAGGCCTCTCGCGCATCGCTCGGCTATATGTCTATCTTCAGTCCGTGGAAGGCACGGCGTAGCCTCGATGGTCGTGCATTTAACCAGTCCCCCCACAATTTATTTATCCAGATGAGTATGTCTTTCGAAATAGTGCTCGATTTCTTCCGCGATCAACATGCACGTCCTCAGCCGTGACCGCCCCATCCAGCCCAGACACGTCGCTGCGGCATCTACCGTCCTCGCGGGCGCCTTCGCCTTGCTCTATCTCGCCACCGGCCAATCCATATTAGGCGTGTCGGCCACGATCGCGCTTGCGAGTGCGGGCATCGCCGGCGGCAACTTCGTCGCCAAGGCGCAAGCACGCAAAGCCAGGAAGCGCGCCGCCGCCATAGCGAGCGAGGCCAGGGAGATAAAAAAGGCCAAGCTGAAGGAGATCACGCGGGAAACGTCGGGGCCAAAGAGCGGCGCGAAGGAAGAGCTCGCGTACGAGGATCCGGAAGCCATCGACGATTACTTCGCGTTCCAGGAGGCGCTGCAAGCAATCTTCTTGATCGACGGCGTCACGGGCGAGCTGCTCGTCTCGCTCTACCCGAACGACAACGATCTGGAAGCGGAGGAGTGCTGGCTCATGACCGTGCTGTCTTGCTTCGTGGAGCAGTCGAAGGACTCGCTGGAGCCCGTCGTAGAGGGCAGTCCCTTGCGGTTCGGCCGCTTCCGTGATCTCGGCAAACAGTTCCTCGTCTACGGCATCAACCGGGGCTTCCTGGTCGCCTTTGTCACGGGCGACGGGGCACCCGTGCCGGACATCGTCCACCGGTGCGTGCACGGGGTTCTCGAGCACGTGGACGCGATGGGCATCCACGGCCTGTGGGACCAGAGCATGGCGGACACGGTCTCCGCTATCTTCGACGAGCACCTCCCGTGGGGCAGCATCGTCGGATACCGCCTTCCAGACGTCTTGCTCGACGGGCACGTGGCCAGGCACCAGCAAGCCGGCGACGACGAATCGGCCGACAGTACCGAGGAGATCCTGGACGACTTGTACCAGTTGAGGCAGGGCTTCCGCGAACGGAGGGATTGAGGGAGGGGACATGGCAGACTTTTCCGAGCGTATCGCATCCGCGGGCGAGAGGGACGCTTGCGTGCTGGACGTTGACGACCTCGCAGAGGCGATGCATGGCATCGTGCCGGGAAGCGAGGACGGCGAGTTGCAATCGATGGCCTTGAAGATCAACGACATCATCCAGGACGAATGCCAGCTCCACAAGAAGATACTTGTACCACGGCTGTACACGAAGATCAGGAGGCGCACAGGCCTCCATTCGACCGCCGCGCTGCAGATCATCGAATACCTCGAGAAGAACCACCTCATCAAGGACAACTCGACGCTCCTCAAATCGACGCTTATGGAGAACGGGCGGCGGAAGGTTATCTTCCAGGAGATCTCTCGGTTCCCGGGCATCTACTTCAACCTCCTCAAGTCCCGCACGGGATCGGGGAGCAAGGTACTGGAGCACCACGTTTCCATCCTCGGCGAGTTCGGCTTCATCTTCGAGGAGACGATGAACGGGAAGCGCTGCTTCTTCCCGGCAACGGCCTCGCGGGAGGACGCCTGGTTCCACTACTTCTTCCAACTCGAGACCGCCCGGCGGATCATCGACGTGCTCTTGCTGTCGGGAGACGACCGGCTCGAACTGCACGAGATCAGCAAGCGCTCTGGCATGGCATACCCGCTCGTGGCGTACCACATGACCAAGCTGCTCAACAAGAACGTCGTCGTGGTCCAAGAGGCCGTCGAGCGGCGGGTCTACGGCCTGAGCCGGGAGTTCGCCTCGTTCATCAAGCGCATTGAGGACCTCGTCGCTTGAGCCGTGCAGCGGCACCGGGCGGGGCGACCAGGGAAAGCCATAAATACGCCACGGTCGATCCCAGGCTAGAACGACCACAAGGCGATGCAATGAAGGCAATCCAGTTCGACGTCAGCATCCCGCGGTACTTGTTCACCCAGCTGCTCGGCAAGCTGTCACCGTCCGCGTACTACGGGCCGCTCTCGTGCATCCGATACAGGGAGGTGCCCGAGCCGGTCTTGCCGAACCAGGAATGGGTCAAGATCAAGACGAAGTACGCCTCGATCTGCGGAAGCGACATCAACATGATCTTCTTGCACGACAGCCCGTCATCCGAGCCGCTCACGAGCTTCCCCGCGACCCTCGGCCACGAGAACGTGGGCACGATAGTCGAGAAGGGTGCCGATGTGACCGGTTTCGAGCTGGGCGACCGGGTGATCGTGGATCCCACCCTCCCTTGCGAGACGCGCGGCATCAAGGTTCTCTGCCCGATGTGCAAGGAAGGCGCGTTCTCGCTCTGCATGAACGTCACCAAGGGCAACATCGCCCCCGGCATCCAGAACTTCTGCTGCAAGGACGTCGGGGGCGGGTTCGCCCCGTACTTCGTCGCCCACAGGTTCCAGCTCTTCAAGGTGCCGGACGCCGTCAGTGACGAGGACGCGGCGCTGGTCGACCCGTTCTGCTCCGCCCTGCACGCGGTGATACGGAACCTCCCTGCGGAATCCGCCCGCGTGCTCGTGATCGGCGCGGGCGTCATCGGGATCTGTGCCATCATAGCCCTACGGGCACTTGGAAGCAAGGCCAGGATAACTTGCCTGGCCAAATACGATTTCCAGGCGGAGCTTGCCGCGAGATCCGGCGCGGATAAGGTCATACTCCTCAAGAAGGGCTACTACGAGGAGGTCGCGAGGGAGTACGGTGCCGAGCTGTTCAAGCCGATCTTGGGAAAGCAAGTGCTAGTCGGTGGCGCTGATGTCGTCTTCGAATGCGTCGGGGTCGATAACAGCATCGACGATGCACTTCGGTTCGCAAGGCCGCGCGGGAAGGTCGTCCTGGTCGGCCTCGCCGCCACGACGAAGGGCGTGGACTGGACCCCGGTCTGGTTCAAGGAGCTGCTGGTCGTCGGGACGAACTCGTCCGCCCAGGACGTCCACCTGGGAAAACACGTCCGGGATTACCAGCTGGCGCTCGACCTCCTCAAGGAGAAGCGCATCGAGCTCTCGCCCCTCCTGACGCACAAGTTCCCCCTCGCGGACTACAAGAAGGCCATTGAGGCGACGATCAACAAGCGCAAGACTAGGAACGTCAAGACAGCCTTCGTCTTCGATCGCTAGCCCCCGTCACGCCCGCACCGGTCGCTAGCCGGGGCTGGGCAGCTGCATGCTGCTCTCGAAGACGCAAGCTGAAGGTGATCTCCCCACGACTTGCTCGATCTCCCCGATCAAACCCGCGAAGTCGTCCTTGAACAGCACCGTGCCGGGGAAGAACTGGCGCACGTCGGCACGGGTGACGTTGGGCGAGAACAGGCACAGCTTGCGCCGCGCCATGAACGCGCCGACCATGGCGACCGATTCCTTGATCGGCAAGGGCGAGCCGTCCTCCGCGAGCAAGGCATGGTAGCCTCGGCCCTCGGATGCAGCGGTCATGATGACCACGGCGCCCTTCCGGTCGATGATGGCGTTGTTGATCATGAAGAGGTTGAGGGCCTTCATGCACTGGTTCAGCTCCGTGTCCTCGGGAAACGCGTTGAAGAATCCCACGTCGTAGCGGATCCCCTTCGGGATGTCTGTTTTATAGACGCCCTTCGAGAAGTCGATCGCCTTCCGGTGCGCGTCGATGTAGTGGCCGGCGAAGATGCCCGCGTTCTTGCCCTCCGCGTTGGCGACGACGTTGATGCTGAAGTCCAGGCCGGCCATGGCGCAAGCGTCTTCGATGTCCTTGCGCAGCTCCGTGATGATCCCGAGGCCGAGCCCCGCCCCAGACTTGAGCGCGACCCGGTGGTTCGCTTCCAGCGTCTCGAACCCGCAGAGCCCCGGCAGGACGATCTTTGCCCCGCCCCCGTACCCCGCGAGGAAGTGCGGGATGACCCCGCCGACGGCGATCTTCACGCTCGCGTCCATGTAGGTCTTGTTCACGAGCACCGGCGTGCCGAGCTTGGAAGTACCCACCTTGACGAGGTTGAGGAACGGCGAGTGGTTCACGACGTTGACCCGGTTCAATATGGACGTCCCGGCCTTCTTGGCGAAGTCTTGCCGGGTCATGGGCCTGTGGGCGCCGAGGGCAGCGATGATGGTGATGCGCCCGTCCTCTATCCCAGCGCGGTTCAGTTCTTCGAGCACGACGGCCAGGATGCCTTCCAGCCGCGTGGAACGGGAGATGTCGTCGATGGCGATGGCCGCGCTCGGCTTTCCCCTCGCGATATCGGCGATGGTCGGCGAACCGATGGGGCTGTTGATGGCATGCTCGATGGTGGCGCGATCCGCTATCTCCGCCGCCCCCGCCATGCGCAGCATCGTCACGTTCCACGCGTCTGGGAATTCCAGCTCGATGCGCCCTGGCTCGTACCACGAGCCGAAAGGGACTGTAAAACGCTTGGTCGTGCCACATCCCCCGCTAATGTTCAGTAGACGATCGTAAATGCAACGTGCAACTCAAGGCTTGAGGAAGTAGAGCAACCAGGGCACGATGATGGCGACGACGATGAGCGGGATGATGCAGAGATTCCGGCACGAGTTCGTCGGCAGCACGAGCCGCCTGGCGAGCTCGAGCACGGGCTTCTTCTGCCGCCACGGCTCCATGTTTATCAAGGGCTTGAGCAGCTCCCGCGACTCTGCCGCGAGGGCGTCGATGTAGGTCAGGCCGACGTCCGAGATCATGGCCGCGAAAAGCGAGTACCAGTCCCGCTTGTCGTAGAATGACGGGTCGGCGTTGTACCCGCAGCCGAGCGGCTCCTTCGGCGGGTGAGCCGCCCATTCGCGGAAGATCAGCCCCTTGAGCTGGGCGTCCATCTTCTCGACGTTCGGGCCGAGGGACTTGTACACGGGGTCGACGAGTTTCTCGTTGATCGCGCTCACGAAGGCGATCTCCATGAGCCCCGCGTGGTGGTCGATGTTGATGGCCCTGAGCTCCTCCTCCGACAGCGGTCTCTGCCCCAGCTTCTCGATGTACTTCGAGAAGACCGCCTTCGGGTCGTCCATGTAGATGGTCTTGGCGATCATGTGGTTCGGCGAGAGGATGCGGACGTCGAGGTGCTTGTACTTCCGCATCACGGCGTTGGCCGCCTCCTCCATCGAGAAGGCGTGGATCATGCCGTGGTGGACGCTCAAGATGAGGATCTTGCGGAACCCCGCGCGGACAAGGCTGTCGAACACGCCCTTGCACAGCTCGTAGACGGTCTTGCGCGAGTTGTGGATGGTTCCAGGGTGGCCCCGGTTCGTCCCCGTCCCGATGGGGATGCCGGGGAACTCGACCAGCGTGTACTTGCTTTCTGGTCGATCCTTCTTGAGTACGCCCTTGAGCAAGTCGAGCCCGAGGTAGCACTCGATGTAGTCAGAGCTCAAGGGGAGGTATTTCCCGTGGATCTCCATCGGGCTGATCGGGATGAGCACGATTGCCTTGTCCTTGTCCTTCAAGTCGATGAGCTGCTGGAAGTTGATCTTGTCGTACTTCACGACGGTGAGGTTGCCGTCCTCGTACACGTACCGTGCATCATTCGCGTACAAGTCGATGTTCTCGATCGGTGGTGCGCTCTTGCTCATTGCCTTCCATCTTCTCGGTTTCCTTGGCGGTCTTTTAAGGATCCGGCGTGTTGATATAAATAGACTTGGCCAGAGCCACGTGGTAGGAAATGGATCATGCCGACCTGATGCAAAGGCTCAAGCGACTCGCCGACACGCCGCTCGTCCCAGTCCCGGACGCGGTTCGATCTGAGGCGCTTAGGCAGTACGGCCAGCGGTTCACGAAATCGAAGGAGCTCGCCGCGGAGGCAAGGAAATGCATCCCAGGCGGCCACGAGCACCAGAACGCCATCAAGGTACCATTCACCATCTTCTTCCACAAGGGGCAAGGCGCCTACCTCTATGACGTCGACGACAACCGGTTCGTCGACTTCCTCATGGCATCCGGCCCCATATTGCTGGGCCATAACTATCCCGAACTGCGTGATTTCGTCATTGACATCATCAAGGAGCGCGGGCCGATCACGGGTGCCATGGTGGACTACGAGATCCTGGCTGCGAAGGAGATAATGAAGCACGTGAAGGGCGTCGAGCGCGTCCGGTTCTACCAGTCGGGGACGGAGGTCGGTATGGTCGCTGCCCGCCTCGCCCGGTGCTCAACAGGGCGCGACTACATCATCAAGGTGGGCGGGTCATACCACGGCTGGTCCGACACGCTCGTCTACGACTTGCACTTGCCCGGCACGGCCAATATGTTCTCCTACGGCATCCCGGGCGGTGCCCTCGAGAAGACGCTGTCCGTGAAGCCGAACGACGCGCGCCGCATAGAGAAGCTCATCACGCTGTATGGCAAGGAGGGCAAGGGTGGCGTGGCAGCAGTCTTCCTAGAGGGGCTCGGCGGTGACGGTGGCACGTGGTACGTCCCGCCCGAGTTCTACAAGGAGGTGCGCGAGGTCTGCGACAAGCACGGCGTGTTGCTGGTCATGGACGAGGTCATCACGGGGTTCCGGTTGGCGATGGGCGGCGCCCAGGAGTACTTCGGCGTCA
>JAFGBX010000074.1 GCA_016932935.1 Promethearchaeota archaeon
GGTGTCAAGGGTGTTCGCCACAAAACGATCGGCGAGGCGTTGCTCCGGTCGCTCGATCCATCGGATCGATGCGGAGCATGGAGACGCCGGGTGCTGCTCGGCTCCGGGCTGGAGTGGAAGGATGCTCGCGAGGCGGCACGCGCTCGCCGCGTCGCCAAGGCCGTGCTCGTGGAGGAGGCGCACGCCGCGTTCCTTCCCGTCAACCCGCGGTCGCTGTACCAATCCTGGAGCGAGTTCGTCGAGACGTGGGACGACGTCCCGCCCCGCCCGACGCGTGCGCTCCACCCGCACCTCGTCAAGGATGCGTTGGCACTCGTGGGCAAGTTCGGCTCCGACGTGACGCCCGATGTCAAGCAGCACGTGCAAGACGTGGCGACGCTTTGCAAGCCGTGGATCGCGGCGTGCTACCCGACGGCGCAGGTGCCCGTCGTCGCGGGGTTCGAACTGGCCAGGCAAGGCATGGCGGCCGACCCGAAGGTGCTCGCGCGGGAGGCCTTCTTGCCGGCCGACACCTTCGCGGGCATGGTGGCGCGGGTCGCCGCCGAAGCGCCCGCCGCCGTGCTCCCCGCGTTGGAAGCGGCGGTGGAAGCGACTCGCGTGCCCCCGAAGCAGGCCGCCCGGCACGCCGCGCTGGCGCGGGAGATCGGCCGCGTCGCCCGCCGGGTACCGTCGGTGGCGAGCGTCGCCCCCGACGCGGTGGCCATGGCCAAGGCCTGGATCGACCGGCGGTCGCCAGGCGAGATCTCCATCACGACGAACCAGCACCTGGCTGCCATGTGGGTCTACCGCGCGTGCGTGGAGAAGGGCGTGGTCGCGCCCGCGAAGGCGCTCGGCATTGACCCCACCAGGTACGCGAGGTTTTGCAAGGCCACCGGGCTGCAGCCGTCGCCATCGCCACCCCCCGCGGTCGCTGTCGATGAGGTGGCACGCGTCGTCGAGGCGTCCTCGGGCAAGGTCGTCGACCGGGCAACGAGGGACGCCATCGACCGCTTCTTGTCGGCGACCAGCCAGCACCTCATGGGCTTCACGCATGTCATAGCCGTCGCCATCGTCGCGCTCGTGTTCGCCACGCGGCTCGACCCGGCGGCGAACCTGACCCGGGCATGCGAGGCGGCCGGGGTCAGCATGGCGTCGCTGCACAACGCGACGAAGCGCTTCTTGTGCAAGCTCGGGCGGCCCGGCGAGCCGAAGGCGCGGCTGCTCGACCGCGTGCGTGCCGCGTTCCCGCAGAAAGGCGCCGATGGGGAAGGAGAGAAAAAATCACTACAAGGCAAGCCTCGAGCGCCTTATCCTTCTGGTCAGAATGGCCAGCCCAGAGAGTAGGCATCCGATGATGAGCAGCGCGTCATAGCCCGGCACCTCCGCCGGCGGCGGGGCCGGTGCCGCGATGGCGGTGATGATGACCGTATCCTGCACGGATCCGCCGAGGCCGTCCTCCGCCACGATCGTGATGTTATGATCGCCCACGGCCAATCCCCCGACGTTCCATGATATTACCGTCCCGGATGTCCACAGGCCGCTCGCGATCAAGGTGCCGTTTCGGTATATCGAATACGTGCTCGTGCTGGTGGATGCATCCATGACGATCCACGATCGACTTAGCCCGGTGGTGCCGATCGTGTAGGCGAGATCAGCCGGGCTCGTGATGGTTGGCGGGGCGTTCAGCACCCGCACCATGACCGTGTCGCCGGCGACGCCGCCCAGCCCGTCATATACCACTATGGTGTAGTTGTGATCGCCCATGTCCAACCCGTCGACGCCGATCATGATCGGCGTTCCCGACTCCCAAGAACCATCGGCGACGGGTGTCCCGTTCCTGAACACGGAATAACTCGTCGCGTCGACGCTATCGTCCGTCACGTTCCACGCGATCTCGTGACCAGTCGCTTGATGCAAGTATGCCACGGCGGCGGGCGACGTGATGGCGGGATAGACGTTCTGGACGGTGACGATGACCGTGTCGTCAACGACGCCGCCCAGCCCGTCGGCTGCAAAAATCGTGTAGTTGTACTCTCCAACGGCCAAGCCATCCACGCCTTGTACTATCGCCACCCCCGACGTCCACGACCCGCTCGTGATCGACGAACCGTTGCGATAGATCTCGAAGGATCGAGCGATCGTGCCCACGTCGGTGACGTTCCACGAGATAACGTGACCCGCGGTTCCATACAAGTATACCAGATCCTCGGGGCGGGTGATCGCCGGGGCCACGTTCCCCCCGAGCACGAGTGGATGCCAGTCCGCGGTGGTGGACCCGTTGATGAAGTATGGATGGCTCCAGAACGTCCCATCGTTCGTGGCGCCCGGGTTCTGGGACAGGTAGTCGCCCCAGTAGTTCCCGTGGGTGCCGTTGTGCCACGTGTTAGCGGAAGCATTGTCTTGGTAAGCGTTCGACCACGAGTTATTATCAATTGCATTCAAGTACAAGAGATTGCTGGATACATCGCTCAAATAGAACCCATATCGACGGTTAGACGACACGTTGTTTGAAAAAAAGAAGTTCTCATTCGCCAGGTTGGAGATTTCGATCCCGGTTTGGTTATTGAACGTGATAATGTTCTCGGACACACTATTATGAGTCGTTGGAAAGGTAAGTGATGAAGTCCATGCCGTCACGCCGAAAACATTGTATGATGCGTTGTTACGCGAGAAGGTGTTATCATGTGCGCCCCAATCGATGCGGATCCCGGCACCGTTCCTTAAGACTTTATTCTCATAAACCGTATTCAAACCCCCATCACAAACTGTGATCCCATAGAAAAAGTTTTCCGAAACGGTATTCCCTTGAATGGTGTTGTTGTTAGAGTATATCAATCCTATGCCACTGATATTATCGGACACGTTATTATTGAGGATAAAACTGTCGCTACACGTGTGAAAATAAATTCCCGTCCCTTCTCCAGCGTTGTATACGATGTTGTGCGACACATTCACGTTCTTGCAAGAGTACAAGCTGATCACGTCTATCGCCACCCCCGAGTTATACACGAGGCACTCCCGTATGGTCAGGTACAGATCCGTGTTCTTGATAGAGATGCCGGGGCCGGCGCCACCCGCATCGATCTGGAATCCCTCGATGATGTATGGGTTCCCTTGCGTGCCGCCACCCGTCTTATCCGGGAACGAAGCAAGCGCCGAGTTCCCGTCGATGTTGATTATTCCATGAACCGTATAATTCGGGTTCACCTGGCCTCCAACACGATCGCGTCCATGGCCCGGATCAGTCGATCCATGACAGAAGGCGATAAAACAAGAGAGAATCAAGACGAGCCCGACCAGAATCCTCTTGGGCGCGTCGCAACGATCGCTCAAACGCGTCTTCGTCGTACTGTGCAACATTTTGTCCCACTCGCATGCCCTTGGATAGTACATGCTATGCGATCGAGCATTTAAAGATGCCCTTCTTAACAAGCGACTGCTCGACGGAACCCAACTCTTCGGTCGATGCCTATCAGCAAGCGCGTGAGCACCATTCCCTCCAGATTGTCCGTATCCACGCCGGTACGCTTTCCTCAGACCGCCGTGTGAGATTGTTATGCTGTTTTTCATTGATAAAGATGAATCTGTCGAACACATCATGTTCGCGACCAACGAAGAGGCGCGTGTCTCGCCCCTATCCGGGCGAGACACTTTAGAGCAGGTGCCGCCCCGAGCAGCAACCGTAGGATCCATGGCCCGGCTGCGGGGGCTAGCACCGGAGCGATTGACGCTCGCCCCGATGGCGAATGCGTGGTACCTTTTCGTGCCGCTGCATCCTCTTGCGCATAGGCGTTCCGAGATCTCTGGTCTATACGGACGTAATCGATTTGTTGTCGATCCATCCAGACCTGGAAGCGATCCTCGGCGTAACGCCCGATCTCCGCTATCGTATTAGGGACGGCGTGTGATATGTCGTCGTTGCTTGCTGTCGTGGGATTCACCGTGGGTGGTTTATTCTACGCAGGCGTGGGACGAATAATCGCGGGCTTTGGTGTGATGTCTTCCTTGTTAGCGCGCAAGAACGCGGCGAGTTTCTTGGAGAAGATGACTTCCTCGCTGATGATCACCGCGGGGATGATGCGACGGCGCAGTTCGTCAGTCACGTTATGATCGCGAAAAAGATCACATGAGATGATAAGGCATCCAGGCCTGCCTTCTGCATAAGCAAGCAAGTAATCGTCGGCTTGTTCCCCCGCTGGAGTTTGAATGATGCCCTCAGCCGAGCAGATCCGCTCGTATGCAGGAGAGAGAGAGTAGTAGACAAGTAGCGGGACGTTACTTGTCCTCGGTTTCGTCTCCTGAACAGATTCAAAATCTTACCCGATTGCGCAGGTGGCCGAGGTCTTTCTTGAGGTTACGGGTGATCGTTCAAACCGATCCCGTCGCCTTAAAGGCAATTCACGAACGTGAGCTGCCTCTGTAAATGCAGCAAATCGAGTTTATATGCTCTTGTCAAATCGTGATTATGTGAAAAAAATCGACATTACAACATTACGAGATGATTAAGACATGATACAAAAGCGAGCGAAATTAGCGATAGTCCTCGTTGTCGTGATCGCGGGTGGGTTTACGGGCATCATGATCCCGGTTATCATGAGCTTGAACGATCCTGTTTCCCGGGTGTCTGATCGAGCAACACTCGTGGTTTCATCGAGTAATGACGAGGCAAATGCGACGACTACGGGATACAATCCTGCAAGCGTGGATTTCACCGCGATGGCAAATAACTTGTCGAAAACCGTGGATGACGGCATAACGACCTTCAACCCCGGGGACGTAGTGGCCGATTTCTCCAAGCTCTGCACGGCGAGCGCCGTGATCGATAACATAACAGTATATGACGATCACGACACGGTAGGCGCGGGGGATTTCTACTTGCGCGTGTACTCCACCCACGCGTCCCCGTCGGGGGATTACGTCTGGGAAACGGGCAGCAGCCCTGGCATCAGCCTCGGGAGTTATAATTCTGGATTCTTTTACGACACGAATATCCTGTTCTCCCGTCCATCGATGAACCACACGTGGCTTGGATTGTACTTGTATGATGACGACGCGGGTATCGAGGACGGGATTGGTTACGGCTCGTTTGCCGTGCTGACGTACAACTTCGGCGCGAACCGCACGTACCGGCAATCCGTGGATTTCAACGGCGACGTGACTATCTGGTTCATCGTCACGATCTCGTGGGCCGGCTCGCGCACCGCGCTGGACGCTTGCATGCAATACTTGCCGTACCTCTACACGGACATCGACATCTCCATCCCAGACCCGCGCATCGAGGCTTTACACGTCCGCTTGTTGAGGGGGCTTGATAGCTCGATAGGTAGGACGACCTATTGCATCCAGGTCATGTTCTACTGGTCGATCGAGCGGGATTTCTCCGGGAACGTGCTGCATTACAACGATTACGAGCCGATGGTGATATTCGTCGATCCGGCAGTGTCGTGGCTCCCATACCGCATCGCGTTCGATAATGGGTTTTATTGGAGCGGGGCACAAGATGGGGACGATATCTGGTGGCGTTGCCACGATTACCGGGTCTACGAGGAGCTGGGATACACGGGGCGTTCTGCAGGGACGTTCAATCGATCGTGTGATATCTCGGGGGCCATCCAGCCATTCCTCGGCTCTGCGACCACGATGACGTACGGGATCCACTCCTATGCGACGTCGTTTTATGACCTGGCGGATTACCCCGGCAACGATGCCGCGGCGGTGAACCAGTGGGGCATCATCGTGCCCGTGATCACGTTGGAGACGTTCTACCACACGTTCGACAAGGGTTTGCCGACCGGTGGCTCGGATTTCGGGTATCCCTATGCTAACACGACGTGGATGACCGACACGACGATCAAGTCCTGGTACGGGGTGCTGCAGCAGTCGTTCACTGGTGGGACGCATACGACAAGCGGCAACCCGACACCCTGGTACCAGCCTTTCCACTGGGACGTGTTCAACCCCTTCGCCTTTCCACTGGTCACGAACTACGATAAGCTCGTGAACGATGTTGCTGCTTACACCAATGCGAAGGCCTCGAGGTCGTTCTGGGTCGAGAAAGTCGCCAGTTTCCACTGCACGTTCCAGGTGTCGTTCTCCTACAGCCTCGCCGTGCCGAAGAGCGTGTCGGCCGGAACGGCGTGCTGGATCAACGGGAGCATCGCCATTGACAAATACAACACCCTTCTGCGGATCGATTACGAGATCGGTTTTATCTTGCACTTCAACTTGTCATACTTCAAGCGGGATTACGATTTCACCTTCGACGGTTACTTCTTGATCGACCTGAACGGGCTGTCGTTGAACTTCGCGGGCATGACGTTCACGTGGGAGGGTATCGCGTGTTCATTCGAGAACGATTACCTGGACGCGACCATCGTCATCGCGCCGAAAATTTTCGGGACGCTGGTCGACGCGACCGTCGAGTTCTCGCTGTTCTCGTTCCTCGAGACGTACTTCCCCACCGACGGCGTTTTCTCCATGTTGAAGACGATCATCGGGGAAGTGGTGTACCGTGCCGATATCGTGCTGACCGGTGGGATTCAAGGAGCCGTGCGTGCGAACGGGAGCCCGATCGCCACCTTCTTGTTCAATTCCGAGGCCACGACTTCGATGTCATTCACCTCGAAGTACACCCCGGCCACTTCCAGCCTTGCCATATCGGTCGGGGACATCGCCTATAACCTCGGGTTCGTCGTGAACCACCAGATCCGGCTGGAATATAGCAAGTGGTTGTGCTATTTCATCGGCACCAGCCAATCGTCGTGGGATCTCGGCGCGTACCCCGATGTTTCGGTTGCGATACCCTTGCCGGTGAGCCCCGTGCAGCTGTATCCGCATTAAATAAACCCTTTTTTTTAATTCTTCATTATGCGTCCGCGGTCATGGCAACTTGCAAGTACGCCGCCAGGAGCAGCCAGTACTCGCCGCCCCGCGCCCGCCCGTCGCACACCGCGCACTTGAGCAGCAAGCTCAAGGTCTTGCCAACCAGAGTGGCAAGACGGGGTTCATGAGGTTGATGGCCATGGCGGCGATGACTAAGCTCGGGCCGGCGACCGTCCACCGCGACCTTTTCTCCACGATTCCACGCTCCATGAAACTCATGAGCAACATACAGCTCCCGATATAAAAACACCCCATCGAAGAGGTTCTCGATCGCAGAGTGGGTACCCGCACGGCAACTTCGTCCTCGGCGAGAGAGGACGAGTTTCATGGAGGGAATGATTTGAAGCAGATCTTTTGCTCGATGAAACGCCCGAATGAGATGGGGCAATCGATAAATATCGAAAATGCGAGTTGGTATCATCATGGCTGTTGACTCGTCGGCAGCGCAGGCGGGTGGGGTCGTGCTCGTCGATGGCGGGTACGACGAGGCGCTGGACGGGTGGGA
>JAFGBX010000075.1 GCA_016932935.1 Promethearchaeota archaeon
GGTACCCGGTCAACAAGTCGCGGCTCATGGGCTGGCTCATGACCCACCTACCCGATAGCGTCTTGGATGGTATCATCCGTAAGATGTAACAGACCAAGATGCGGTGCGTCATCGTGCTTATCGGGCTTTATTTGTATTCTTGGTAAACACTCATCACGTGATCCCGATCCTAGGCGGGTTCCAGCAGCATAATCGATAATCCAAACCTATTTTATTGTGTATATACTTTGTATATACAAGGAGAATGGTGTGATTCGATGAGGGTCAAGATCAAGAAGTGGGGCAATAGTTTCGCGTTACGCATCCCCAGATCGATCGTCGATGACGCACGCCTGGAGAACGAGTCGGAAGTAGACGTCTCCGTTGCGAACGGGAAGATCGTCCTGGATCCCGTTCCTAAGGCAGTTATGACGTTGGAATCGCTACTCGCGGGTGTCACGGATGAGAACAAGCATCGCGAGGTCGAAACCGGCCAACCTGTCGGAAACGAGGCGTGGTGACTTAATTGTCGTACGTTCCAGAGCGAGGCCATGTGGTATGGCTCGAGTTCAGCCTACAACGAGGGCACGAGCAAGCTGGTCGGAGGCCGGCGATCGTGATTTCCCCGTCAACGTATAACGAAAGAGTCGGCCTCATGCTCGCGTGTCCTATCACGAGCCAGGCCAAGGGTTACCCGTTCGAAGTCATCATCCCGGCAGGATTGAGGATAGCGGGCGTGGTACTTTCTGACCAAATCAAGAGCCTGGATTGGCTCGAACGGAGGGTAGAATTCATTTTAACCCTCCCGAAAAAGACCGTCGATGAGGTACTGCAGAAACTCACGACCTTGTTACGATGATGCATCTGTCTCCAGCGCGCGGGAAAAGACGTGCGTGTCAAGGGGAAAGGGAGGGACCCAAATTCGCATCTGCAGAATCACAGGGCCTTCACATCCTCGGCGAAGGAAGCGACGAGATCCTTCCAGCCGGCCTCCATGACCCCCCCAAGGCCCCCCTCGCCTTCCTTTTCCTCGATGTTGATGCCCAGGACGCCGGGCATCGACTTCGCCGCAGGTATCTCGGCCAATAACGCTTTCCACTTGGGCTCGATGTTGGCCCAGGCGAACTTGGCCGGGGTTTCCGCGTCGTTGACCCCGTGCGTGCCCCAGACGCCGGCTTTGCCGGCCTGGAGCCCCTTCGACTTGAGCGCGCGGGCGAACCTTTGCGCCCAACCCTTTATCGTGAACGAGATCATCCCTGCCCGCGGGGGACCACCGATGAGAACGATGTCGGGCTTGGATTCGGCCGCTTCCTTCGGCGAGATGTCCTTGGCATGGTGCACGTGCACCTCGTTCCCTTCCTTGAAGAGGCCGGCGAGTGCCTCCGCGACCTGCTTGTTGTTCCCGTACTTCGAGTCGTACACGATCCACACGTTCATTCGGTTCCACCTTCGATCGAACAGATGAGGCTTGCTGAGGAGAATTAGAAGCGACAAGGTAATAAGGTGATGTGGGCCGATCGTTGGCATCGCGCGATAGCCAAAATCCACACTAATCGTTCTTTAACCGACGACCCGACGGGGGGCACATGGCGAGACAATACACGGCTCGAGAGAGGTTCAAGGCGGTCTTCGAGCACGACACCGCCGGGCTCGACCGGCTCCCGATGCTCTCGCTCGGGACGCCGGGCCAGGGCCTGTTCTTCCAGGAGTGGGAGAAGACCGTCGCGACCGAGGATCTCCCCGATGAGTACGTGCGCATCACGCACTTCGGGGACAAGACGATGCAGAAATGGATCAACAGCGAGTGGCACAACATCTCGATCGGCTGGCCGAGCGGGTACCCGAGCGTCCCGCTGCCGAAGGACCATCCCGAGTGGAAGCGCCACGTGGACGTCGTGGGCGAGCGTCTCGGCATGAACATCGGTTGGATGGGCCACATCAACGAGCACGGGACGACGATGCACGGCCAGGACTACGGCTGGTATATTAACGGCTACTTCACCCGCCAGGTCAAGGACGACGGCACCGTCCTCGCGCCCTGGGAGGTGCGCGACGCGTTCTACGCGGAGCACGGCGAGCCGTGGGACGACAAGTTCGCCCCGCCCGAGGCGGCCCGCAAGCAGTTCCAGAGCGAGCTGAAGTGGTACGAGGAGCACTACAACGACTTCACCAACCAGGGCTTCTCGGACTTCGCGCTCATGTGCAGCGCGGGCGGCCTGTTCGAGGGGACGTGGGAAGGGATGGGGAGCGGCACGCCCGCCTTCGCCATCATGTGTCGCAAGTACCCGGGCAAGCTGCGCACGTGGCTCGGGCAGGTCAGGGACGTCGCGAAGAAGAACATCACGCTGCAGTACGAGCTCGCCGAGGAGGTCGGCGCGCAGATCGACTTCATCTGGTTCTGGGACGACACCGGCCAGAAGGGCCGTTCCCTCGTAGACCCCGCGTACCACAAGGAGTTCTGGGTGCCCCTCTACAAGGAGGTGTGCGACCTCGTCCACAAGCACGGCGGCCACGTGATCATCCACAGCTGCGGGTTCGGCGAGAGCATCGTCCCGAACTGGATCGAGGCGGGCGTCGACGCGTGGGAAACCGTCGAGCGCGCTGCGCTCAACGAGCCGGCGCGCATCCGGGAGAAGTTCGGCGACAAGATCATCCTGATCGGCGCCATCGACGCGAGCAACACCGTAAGCTTCGCGAGCAGCACGGGCGAGGTCGTCGACCACGTCAAGCAGACCATCAAGGACGCGGTCTTCAGCCCCGAAAACGCGTGCTATGTGCCTGGCTTCACCCACGACCTGCTCGACTGCCCCGTGCGGAACGTACGGGCTGCCGTGGACGCCATGCTCGAGTACGGCCAGCTCGAAGCGGTCAAGAAACTGAAGGCGTGATCGCCCCGCGCCTCCCCTCAAGCCACGTCCAGTTTCGCCTCGATGCGGGCCAGGTTGGGCAGGATGTCCCTCACCGAGTCGAACACGAAGGCCGCACCCGCCCCGCGGAGCTCCTCCTCCGAGCACACGCCCGTCTTCACCCCGATCGTGAGCGCCCCGGCCGCCACGCCGGCCTCGACGTCGTGGTGCATGTCCCCGACCATGACCATCCGCCGCGAGTCCGCGATGCCGAGGTGCTGCTTGATGAGGAGGAGCCCCTCGGGATCCGGCTTCATGTGCTTCACGTCGTCTCGGACGACGTGGTCGTCGAGCAGCTGGACGAGGTCCTGCTTGTCGCGGAACTTGATCCTGAAGTCCTTGGCGGAGCCGGTCGTGAAGAGGGCGACCTTGTACCCCTTGTCCTTCAACCCCCTCACGGTCTCCAGCGCCCCGGGGACGTACCCGACCTCCAGGACGTTCCGGTCGTATATCCGCTTCAAGTGCGCGAGGAACTGCATCCGCTGCACCGGCCCGAGCCCCATGGCCTTCGCGGAATGCAGGATGAGCTTCAAGATGAGGAGCCGCGACGACTTCCCCGACAGCAGCTGGAGGATGTCCGCCCTCAGCTTCGCGACGGCCTCCGGGGAGGGCTTTATGCCGAACTTCTCGTAGACCGAGGGCACGAAGGTCGCGAAGTAGGCGATCGAGTCTAAGATGCACCCGTCAACGTCAAACACGAACACCGCGGGATCCTTCGGCATGGGTCTCACTTGGAAACGTGTGGGGAAAGTTGGTTGACCGGATCCCGTCGATGGAGCCACATAAAGGTTGGCATTCGACTGAAGACCACGATCAACAGGGGGATCGATCACGAGACCCGAGACCATCTATATAGGGCTGCGAAAGCGGGCCGGCGATGGACGAGTAACGGCGGAAACATGCCCCTTTATCTCCGTCCTTTCCAATACCCCGGTTTTCTCTTGAGATTTGCAATTGCGATGATGGAGATTTGATCGAATTCGATGGCATACATTATACCAAATGGAAATCTTTGTAGTAGACAGCGTCTAACATCCTCTTCGATTATCGGCCATTTAAAAGGATTATCCTCGATAATTTTAATTTTCTTTTCAACCTCGAGCAAAAAATCGCTTCCCAGGTTCTTCGCTCTAGAATTGTAAAACTCGATGGCTTCATTCATTTCCTTTTCGGCTTCAGGATGGAATATCGCCTTAAGCTTCACAATCTCGATCGTGCCTCTTTGAAAACCTGATCCGCGGGCTTCCCGGTCACCTTTCCTTCATGGATCTCTCGATGCCTGCGCTTCGCTTCCTCGATCCATGCTTGCTCCGCATCCGGGTCTACCTCCCCGTCCAAGCTCCTCATTAAACGTTCTACCAATTGCGCTCTCTCGGTAAATGAAAGTTGAAGGGCTTGCTTTTCGATATCCTTCATTTTCGAGACCATACTTGGTTCACCATCATCTAATCGTCAGCTAAGAGAGAACAATTTCATATTCTTATGCTTGATTGGTATGTCGCTATTTATTCAACACGCTTCTTGTCGCGCTAGAAGGGCGTTCACAACCATTCCACGCCTGGCTAATACACGCCTGGCTAATACACGAGTTACGGCGGAAACGTACCCCAACAGCACGTTCACTGCCATTCCTTCTTATTTTCCTTTTTCGTTCGATGATCATCCACTTTTTACAGCGACGCGACCAGCTTCAACAAGCGCCGCTCCGCTTATGAATCTGCGCTGACCGCGCAATGCATGAGTTACGTGCTTGCTTGAACAATTTCGTGATGTTCATGGAATCGAGGACAT
Source organism: Promethearchaeota archaeon (assembly GCA_016932935.1). GTDB lineage: Archaea > Asgardarchaeota > Lokiarchaeia > Sigyniarchaeales > Sigyniarchaeaceae > Sigyniarchaeum. The sequence goes on from JAFGBX010000075.1 coordinate 4,677, forward strand.
ACGGATTGCATATAAACTCGAAGCCCCTACGGATAGGTTAGGAATAGATAAAACGGGCAAGAACGTTTATGGAACGGACCAAGGGCAAGGTGAAGGGACCTCGACCATCTATATAGGGCTATGTGGAGTATGGCGGGATCATTTATTATACGGTTCTCACGGGTCAGACTATGGAGATCCGGAAGATACAGAAGACGGGTGGCTCCTCGTACATCGTGAGCCTGCCGAAGGATTGGGTCACTGGCAACCACTTGAAGGAGCAAGAGAAGGTCGGCCTGATTCCGCGTGCCGACGGCACCCTCCTTATCGTCCCGAACATCGACAAGGAATACATCAAGAGGGAAAAGGAGTTAAAGGTCGACGACATCATAAACATGGACTTCTTTTACCGGCTGCTCGTCGGCGCGTACATCACGGGCTACAACATCATCCACGTCACCTCCAAGGAGCGTGTCGACACGAACATCAAGGCAACGGCAAGGAAATTCATCCGTGATGCCATCGGGCTGGAGATCATGGAGGAAACGCAACAGAGCCTGTCCATCAAGGATCTGCTCAACCCGGCCGAAATGCGCTTCAACACGTGGGTCGAACGGTTGAGCAAGCTCGTGATCACCCAGCTCGAAGACATCTCGCTCGCCATCGAGAAGAAGGACGAGCAGCTCACGAGGGAGGTCATCGCCCGCGACGCGGAGGTGAAACGCATCCACTGGCTCATCTTGCGCCAGCACAACATCCTCCAGCGGAACTTGCTCTTGTCCGAGCAGCTCCAAGAGGGTGAGAAGCAAGGGGCCAACTTCACCCTCATCACGCGGATCATCGAGAGCCTCGGGGACCACGCCGTACGCATGGCGCGGAACAATCTGGCGCTCATCCCGAAGGAAGTCGACCGCGGGACTCTCGAGGCGATCCTGAACGCGGGTAAAGGGGCCAAACGGATCTTCAAGACCAGCATCGATGCTTTCTTCAACGAAGACATCTACTTGGCGAATCAGAACCTCGATGCGATAAAGAAATTCGTTATAACTTGTGAGAAGCTCGAGAACGAAGCATTGGAACTTGATACAAAGGCGGGCTTCCACATCGGGTACATCGCCGAGAGTATCAGGAGGATAGGCGAGTATAGCGGCGACCTGGCGGAGTACATCATCAACTACCTTACGGACAAGTCGAAGTTCTAGGGCACCTCTTTCACGATGGAAAGCTTCTGGATGAACCCGGAGATGCATGTCGACGAGAAGTTCACTTTCTCCCCGATCGATTTCAAGCGTGAGTCGATTTCCTTCCAAGTCGCCTTGCACGACCCGGTTATCATCTTCATAAAAAGAGCGTCAAACCGGCCCACTTGCGCCTTCAGCTGGCTGTAAGCTTCCTTGGCAATCGAGGCTGGCGCGCTGAAGAGCAAGGCCGCACCGTGAACCCTCAAGACACGCAGCACCTCATCGATCGCGACCTCAAGGGAGGGCCACTCGTGAACGCTGAAGCTGCTGATGACCGCGTCGAACGTGCCGCTCGGGAAGGGCAACGAGAGGACGTCGCCCTCCTTGAAGTGCAAGCGATCCGCCACTCCAGCTTCCCGCGCCTTCTTTGACGCAATGGAGACCATAGCTGGCGAGTAGTCCACGCCTGTCACGTCGTTTTTCGCTGAACCCTCGGCGATCATCAAGGCGAGCCGCCCCGGGCCGCATCCAACGTCGAGGACTTTGCCAGACGTGGTGAGCCGTCGCACGTCCGCGTCTTCGACTATCTTCTCGTACGCCAGCGATAGCGCGCCACCGGAACGGCTTGCATTTCGTTCGTACATGCTCGCGGCCCACCGGGGGAATTTATAGAGCCTCAACGATCGGCGTCTCATGGTCATTCTGCCTCTTGTCCAATCAAGAAAGCAGGTAACAGACTACTCCTCGGTGACGGGAATTCGCCGATCCTTGAGGAAATCGAGTATCATCTCTTTCAGCTCGTCGCGAGCCTGCCGGAATGCCTCTTTTCGCTCCACCTCGGTACCCGAGACCTGCGCCGGGTCGTCGACGGGCCAGAACAGCCTGGTGCCGACGCCTGGCATGGTCGGACAGGTCTCTTCTGCCTTTTTACATACCGTGATGATGATCCCGAAGTGAACCTTCCCGAGAAACCGGCTGAGCGGCTTGGACTCGTGCCCTTCGAGACCGTAGCCTGCCTCGGCCATCACCTGCCGCGTAAGCGGGTGGATGCCCTTCACGTCGAAACCCGCGCTGAACACCTCGAAGTGGCTGCCAGCGTACCTGCGAAGCATCGCTTCGGCCATCTGGCTGCGGGCCGAATTGCCTGTGCAAAGGAAGATGACCTTTGTTTTTCCTAGTTCACCGCCCGTGATCCCGCTTGCAACGTCGGCCATTTCCCCCTCACCGACTCTCGCATCTTGCATGCTGTTCACCCGTGAATGCTATTGGCGTCCACCGGTGGACGCCCATGTCGCTGTCAGGCAGATCGGCGACCTCCAACTCCTTCTGCAGCACCCGGACACGCCATTCGATCTCGGCCCGTGCCTGCCGCAGCGCAGCAAGATGGGGGGCAGGTTCCTCGATGTGCCAATCCCGCACCTGTATCGGCACCCTTCTACGATGCCGACCTATAGCGGATATCACGTGCGAGTTTTGCTCTCCACGAGCGATGAACACGATGTGTGTGATGGTGTTCATGAGGTTCTCATCAAACACCACGTACGGCATTGACGAGATGTCGATGCCGACCTCTTTCATGACTTGTGCGACCAGCGAGTGAGGAACCCCAGCCCACTTGCCTTCCTGAAGGTTTTCACGAGTATTGGCAACGGGGGGGAGCGCGGCAAGAACCACGGGCACCCCAGGAAGGTATTTGATGGCGAACCCGGCGGCCATCACGCATCTAGTTTGGTTCCCCGTGCACGTGAACGCGACGACTCGTCGCAGCGCTTTCGCTTTCACCATTTCATTTCAGCTCGATGTATTCTCCCTTGTAGATGTATATGTCGCGTTCGGCGATCTTTACCGCGTGGTCGCCACACCGCTCCAGGTACCGGGCGATCATGACGTAATGCATGCACCGGGTTATCGTCGCGGGATCCTCCATCATATACGTGATGCATTCACGGAAGATCTCGTGCCGGCACTCGTCGACCGTCTTGTCCCGCTCGCCGATGTCCTTGATCCTGTCCAGGTTGCCCGATTGGAAGGCATCGAGCGCGTCCTTGATCATGCAGACCACGGAGCGCTGCATCTGGGGGATGTGGACGATCTTCTTCACGTGCGGCTTTTGGGAGAGCTCGTTGACGAGCGCCGCGATGTCCTTCCCGTATCGGCCGATGCGCACGAGATCCTCGATGATCTTGAGGATCGAAACGAGCAGCCGGACGTCCCCCGCCATGGGCTGGAAGAGGGTCAGCAGCTCGGTCGCCTTCTGCTCTATCCGCCTGTTGCTGTCCATGATCTGCTTGCGGGCATCCAATATTTTCCCCGCGCTCTCGACGTCTTGCTTGACCATCGCCTCGACGCTCCCCTCGAGGAAGCATATAGCGAGCGAGCCCATGTCGAGGACTTGGGCCTTGAGCAGGTCGAGCTCTCCGTGGAATTTCTTGGTCATGGTTTTTTCCCTCCAGAACTGTTGTCGGTCAGCCGAATCGCCCGGTGATGTACCGCTCCGTCAGCGGGTTCTTGGGGTTCTCGAAGATCTGCCGCGTGGTGCCGAACTCGACCAGCTCGCCGAGGTACATGAAGGCCGTGTAGTCCGAGACGCGCGCGGCTTGCTGCATGTTATGGGTGAC
>JAFGBX010000076.1 GCA_016932935.1 Promethearchaeota archaeon
AGACCAGCGCCCGCCTCATGTTGACCTTGTATGCCTGGTCGTTTATCCGCGAGAACCTTGCGAGCACCTTCGCCTCTTGCCTGAAGGTCTTGGTGACTTGGATCCCCCGGATGTTTTCTTGCACAGTGTCGTTCACCAGGGCGAGCGACCGCTGCCCGAGCAACGTGCGCCGGCGGGCAACCTTGCGGTAGGCCGATGCGACGACGAAGATCACCGGGATGACGAGGGCCAGCCAGCCGGCGAGGATCTGGTTGATGAACAACATAGGCACGAACACGAGGCAGAGTATCACGAGCGATGATGCCATTTCCATGACGAGCTCGGACATGTCCCAGAAGTTGCGCGTGTCGCCGTTCACCCGGCTGACGAGCTTGCCGGTGGCTTGCTTGTCGAAGAAGTGGAAGTCCTGCCCGTACAGTGCCTTGACAGCGGCTTGCTGCATGTCCATCACGACCGCGCTGAGCAGCGTGACCGAGTTCTTCTGCCGGACATAGTTGAACACCCACCCCGTCACGTTCAACGCGGCGGCGAGCACGACGAGCAGCACGATGGCCGATGGTTCCTCGCTGATGTCGACCGCGTTGATGATCATGCTCGAAACGAGGGGGGTGATCGCGTTCGCCGCCGACGAGAGCGTCAAGAAGGTGATCACGACGTACGCTTGCTTCTTGTACGGGCGCAAGTAATCGAGGATGCGCGAGAAGAGCGCGCGGTCCTTGTACTGGCGGTCGTACTCCTCCGCTTCTAGACCGAGCCAGCCCATCCTAGCCCACCCCTCCCTTGAGCAGCTGGTCGACCGTGAGGTCGAAGCGCTTCACGAAGATCCTGCGGTACTCCTCGCTCGTGCGCAGCAGTTCGTCGTGCGTGCCCTTCGCGACGACCTGGCCTCGCTTGAGCACGAGAACAACGTCTGCCCAGCGTATCTGGGACAAGCGATGGGTGATCAAGAACGTCGTGCGGCCGGCCTTGATCCCATTCATGGCGCGCTGGATCCGCTCCTCGGTTGCCGAATCTATTGCGGACGTGGCGTCGTCGAGAACGAGGATGCGGGGATCCGACAGGAACGCCCTCGCGATGGCGACGCGCTGCCGCTCCCCCCCGCTCAGCTGGACGCCATCCTGCCCGAGGAGGGTGTCGTATTGCCTCGGCAGGGCCATGATGAACTCGTGGGCCTGCGCGTCCTTCGCTGCGGCGATGATATCGTCCCGCGTGCCTGTCCTGCCAAACGATATGTTCTCCGCGATGGACGTGGAAAAGAGGAAGATGTCTTGTTCGATGAAAGCGATCTGTGAGCGCAGTGCTTCCAACGAATACTCCTGGATGGGCACCCCGTCGACGAGCACGCGCCCGGTGGTCACGTCGTAAAGCCGGGAGAGCAGCTTCGTGAGGGTGGTCTTGCCGGAACCCGTCGTGCCGACGATCGCGACGGTCTCGCCGGGCTCGACCTCGAACGAGACGTCGCGCAGGACGGGCTTCGTGGAGCCGGGGTAGGAGAACGTGACGCGGTCGAACACCACGCGCCCCTCTATGCGCTGCGCCCTCCCCGCGACGTTCTGGTCTATCGCCGTCCGCCCGTTCATGACCTCGAGGAGGCGCTCGGCGCCGGACACGGCCTCGCGGACGATGGCGAACGCCCAGATCGAGATGAACGTCGGGAACCGCAAGTTCAGCAGCAGCGCCGTGTACGCGATGACTTGTCCGACCTGGAAGCCTTGGAACGCGTGCAGCACGAGCGCGTGGACGAGCCCGGCCGTCGTCGCGAGGGCCACCAGCAGCAACGGTACGTAACGGGCCTGGATGAATCCCTCCTTCCTCGCAGCGTCCCGGTAAAGGCTCGCGTGTAAGAGGAATTTCTTGCGCGCCTCGTCCTCCCGGGCCATCGCCTTGATCACGTCGATCCCCTCCAGCCCCTCGTTGAGCGTCGCGTCCATCAAGCCGAACTCGATCCGGTTCTGCTGGGTCGGCGGCGTCAGATCCCGGATGTACTTACGTATGGCAACGACGAAGAGGATAGAGAAGGCGACCGGGACGGCGGCGAGCTGGGCTGGGTAGTTCAAGAGGGTCAAGACTATCGGGAGAGCCGTGTTGATCGCCGCCTCGACGATGAGGCTGAGGGCCGGGCTCACCATGAAGTTGAGCAGCCGCACGTCCTCGGTGGCCCTCGCCATGACGTCGCCCGTCCTCTGCCTGTCGTGGAACGACTGGTCTTTCCCCAGCAGGCTCGTGAAGAACTCGGCACGCGTCTCCCACTCGACGCGCTGCGCTAGCTTCTCGCGGAGAAGGTTGCCGGACAGCCCGAAAGCGGGTGCACTGATCCCGAAGACGAGCACGAGGGTGGCGCTGGCCAGTGCTGCGCTTTGATCGCCGAGAACAAAGCCGTCGATCGCCTGGCCGATGACGATGGCAACAGCCGACGTGAGCGCGGCGCTGGTGAAGATGAGCAAGAGCCATCCCACGACGATGGCCTTGTTCACGCCGTGGAGCAAATGTGAGATGATCCACCCGGCCGGCCCTCTTCGCCTGCTGCGGGCGAAATCATCCAGGCCCGGGTTGAACTCGAGATTCTGGCTCGTGGACGCAGCCTCCTTCGCCGCGACAACTGCCCGCGTCGGATGCTACCTTAAGGGGCTCACTTGTAGATAATCCTTGTCCGATGGTTCCAAATGCGAACGGCACGGATAGCACGTTAATAGCCCGGTTCAAAAGGACGGGATCCGAGGTATGCTCGTATGACGGTACAGAATTCCGATGATGTGCTCAAGTGCGTCGAGGATCTGGTCGACGCGGCGAAGCAGAAGGCCGTGAACGGGGTCGACATCACGGTCAACAAGGTCTTCAGGTTCGCATCCAAGCTGGTCATCGATTTCGACAATTCCAAGCGTAAGAACCCCGAGTTGACTGAAGTACCCTTCACCGCCGCGGACGAGAAGGATCCGTTCAACTCCTACTGGGATCTCGGGCCAGGCTCGTACATGGTCGCCTATGGCCAGAAGGTGACCATCCCGCTCGATTGCGTGGGCGTCATCCTCCCCCGCTCCACGCTGATGGCGGGCGGCGTGTACCTCGCGTCCGCGCTGTGGGACTCGGGCTATTCCGGCTACGGGCGGGGCCTTTTCCTGGCGACCAATCCACACGGAATTCGCCTTTACAACAAGGCCCGCATCGGCCAGATCATCCTGCTCAAGACGGCCAAGAAGCTCGCCAAGGGATACGACGGCACTTACCAAAACGAGAAGAAACGGTGAATAAACAGCGAGAAAACCCTCTGCATCAACGGGTATAAAATGAAAAGAGGGGGGTTAAACGGGACTAACGGGGGCTCCTGTCCCGCCCGCTGGTGGTGCACGAGAGGATATCAGGCCAGCCGCTGGTGCTACCGGGCCTGCCTTCTTTTTCTTTGCGTGCACGACGAGCAAGACGATCACCAACACGCCGACGCCTCCAGCCACGCAGATGATTATTATCAAGACCCATAACTCCATCACGGAAGAGAGAAAGTACTTGCTAGTGGTATACGTGTCCGTTTTTGAGAGATCCGGGAGATCGGTGCTGCTTAGCGTGTAATCGAGACCTACATCCATCGTCATAGGAAACTCGCTCGATGCGAAGTTCATACAGAGCATCTCGAAAGCGTAGAGTTCATTACCAAATTGGAGCATGGACGTCGAGTCCGACACGACCCCCGTCCTGGTGATGTTCTTGCCACTATACGTTATGACGAGGGTGAATGTCAAACTGGCTTGCGCGTTGGTGATGTAGCTCTGATCGGTCAACAGGTAGATGTAGGCGACTATCTTCTGGCTTCCGTTGATATTAGGGAATGCCAGCCCGAAATAGATATGATATGTCAGGGTAGTGGCGCTATGAGTGAACGTGACATCCCCAATCTTCTCGTATATCTTCACGGGTAGGTTCCCCATCTGGCTGGAAGAATACTGGAAATAGGCGGGCGAGATACCTCGACCGGAATCTGCACTCGCGGATCCGATGAACGCGCTCATCCCAACCAGAAGCACGACAAAATCGGCATTGAACCTTTCTTCATGTAGTCAGTCCTCCTTGCAAGGAATCTGACAGATGTATGGAATAAATAAGTTCTCTTTCCTACTTAGATCCACGTCGTGTAGTAGGAGCGATCGCTGCCGGGTACTTGAGCGATAAAGAACTCAAATGCCCGGTCAACGGTTAACGTATTATTCGGAAGGATCAATGAACGAAGTCAGAGAAGCAGATGAGCCAGAACCAACGGAACCAGGGCGACATCGACCGGCCGCTGTTCCCGCACTACCACACGCCCGAGTACTTGATGCACAAGTTCTGGTCGCGGAAGCCGCACAACATCGTCGCGGCGTACATCGAGAATTATTCGAGGCCGGGCGAGGTCGTGCTCGACCCGTTCGGTGGCTCGGGGGTCACGCTGAACGAGGCACTGCGACTCGGGCGGCGCGCCATATCATTCGACGTCAATCCGCTGGCGACTTTCATTTCTCGGAACACCATCGCCCGCGTCGACCTCGACGAGTTCGAGCGGCTGGCGAGAATTATATATGACCAGGTCTCCCCGTTCATCGAGAAGCTTTATTCCATGCCTTGCCCGTCCTGCGGAAAACCAGCGACGGCCACGCACGTGCTGTGGCGGGACGGGATCGAGTGCCGCTGCGGGAACGCCTTCGAGCTGCCTGGAAACCGCCGGCTCAGGGATGCCGAGATCTCGTGCCCCGCGTGCAAGACGAACAACCCCTTGAACCTTCACCGTACCAGCCGGCCCTACCAAGCATATTCATCGTGTGCACCTTGCGGCCCCTCGTCCGGGCCCGCGCCCGCCGGCGAGATGGAATCCCAGGCCGCTTTAGCCGCGAGCGATGCGTACCAACGGGTGCTCGCCGACTTGCCGTCCTTGGACTTGCCCCTCGGGTACCCAAACGGCGCGTCCTTCCTGCAGCTACGGCACGACATGCGGAAGGATCCAAGGCTCCGGAACCTGTTCACCCCACGAAATTCGATCGCCATCCACGCGTTCTGGAAGGCGATCGACGCGATCCCCTTGGGATCCGAGTCCCAGCGGCCCTTGAAGGACATGGTCTGGTTCTTGTTCTCGAGCATGCTCCCCCAGGCGAGCAAGATGGTCTGGGTCATCAAGAAGCGCGAGAGCCGCCAGCTTGCCAAGTTCGAGGTTGGGTCGTGGACGCACCATTTCTTCTGGAACCCCACGGAGTTTTTCGAGGTGAACGTGCTGAACGGGTACCGCGAACGGCTTGCGAAGTTCATGAACGGCTTGCGCGCGAGGGAGCGTTGGATCACGGGGAACCAGCACTGGTGCAAGGTGTGCCTCGGCAACCCGAACGCGTGGTGGCTGGTGAGAAAGACTGCGGTCTCTCCAGGCTTGCGAATCCTCGATGAAATAGAGCCTTCGGTGCCGGAACTTTTGGCGAGCACTGCCGATTTCTTCAACAGCAAGGGAAGGGCCGCGCTCGTGGCAAACAAGGACGCGCGGTCGTTGTCCGGGATCCCGGACGCGTCGGTCGACTACATCTTCACCGACCCGCCGTATGGCGACTCGATCCAGTACGCGGAACTCGCCGCGTTTTTCCTCGCGTGGCAACACCCCCGGGACTTGCAAGACGTTCTACGGGACGCGTTCGAGAACGAGATGACCATAAACCAGGGGCAGGGGAAGGATCTCGCCGCATACAAGGGCATGCTGCGTCTCGCTCTTGGCGAGTGCTTCCGGGTGCTGAAGCCGGGGAGGTACATGACCTTGACCTTCCACGACACCGACTCGCGCGTGCGCGGCATGCTCTACGAGACGATGCAAGATGCTGGTTTCTCGTACCGTCAGACCGTCTGGCAGCCCCCGCCGAGAGCGTCGGAGAAATCCTTGCTTCATGAGGCCGGTAGTCCCACCGGGGATTACATGATCACCTTCCTAAAGCCTGAAGGTGTGAACCCCAAGGGTTTACGAAAGGTGGACGACGAAAACGCGGTCTTGAAGGAAGCGATCGACGCGATCTTCTCGAGCCGGGGTCAACCCGTCCCGTTTAACTTGTTACTCTCCTTGCTTGACATGCAACTGGTCAAGATGGGGTACTTGCCACCGGACATGGACTACCCGCTTAGCCACTTCTTGCGCAAGGATCCAGGTTATGCCCTGGCAGATGGGGGATGGTTCTTCAGCGATGCCGAGAAGGCAGGCTGGAAGTCCCAGAGGCCTTTAAATGCGCGCATCGGCGAGGAGATCACCCGCGCGTTACCTGCAACAGGTGAACTGCGTGGGCCGGCGCGGGTCGAGGCGATAGTGAACGCCGTGTTTGCCTCCTTGGACGGGATCCTCACGCCCGATTTCAAGTTGTTAAAGCACGAGGTCTCGTTGGAATGCGGTGCCTACGACTATGCCCGCGGGGAACCCGGGGTGCCGACTCGCTAGAAGTAGAAGGACTTGATCGTGTCCTCCATGTTGCTGGCGAGGGTCGGGGCGTGCTTGAGTAGCAGCTTGAGCGTCTTCGGGTTCTTCGTGAGCGAGAGCACCGAGAACGTCAACGTGCCCACCTTGAGAGGGATGAACAGGACGACCATGTTCTTGCCCTGGATGAGGTCGGCGTAATACTTGCCCGCCCTGAGACTGAGCACCAGGTTCAGCAGGTCGATGTCGTACTGCTCGACGCGCTCGGACGCGGCGGCGAAGTGCGGGACGATGGCCTCGCAGACCTCCCGCAAGGCGGGCGACGTCGTGTGGGAGCCCAGGAGCAGGTGGTTCGAGTCGAGGAGCATGACCGCGCTGGAGAACGTCTTGCGCGCGAATTCCTTGAGCTGGGAGTCGATGATCATGGTCTTGGGCGAGACCGAGATGAGGCCCTGGGAGAACGCCTTGAGCAGCGTCCACTTGTCGAAGATGCTGGTCTTGAACGTCCTGGCCTTGCGCTGGCCGAGCACTTGTGCCAGCCGGGCCTCCATCTTCGCGATACGGTCGGCCGTCTCGGGCCTGGCCGCGATGTCCTTGTCGCACTTGTGCCAGCACACGACGATGGAGGGATCCTCCTTGACCTCGTCGAGCACGTCGACGATGGACTTCAGGTAGGAGAAGGCCTCGTCGTCCCGACGCTCGTCCTGGATGTCGACCACGTAGAAGAGGGCGTTCAAGCTGGTGAAGTAACGATCCTTCTCCTGGATGTACTCGTTCCGGTAGGCCTTCTGCCCGCCGAGATCCCAGTTCGAGATCGTGAAGCCGAAGATCGAGAACTCGCGCCTGTCCGGGCCAAACGTCGGCCTGATGTTCGGCAGGGTGCTGTACTTCTCCTCCATCGCGTTCAAGAAGGAGGTCTTTCCAGCCGAGTCGAGCCCAGCGAAGAGTATTTTCACGGCCACTGCGGACGCCCACGCGCGACTGCCTACGATCTTGACGGCATATCAGTATATGACACCTTGTAAAAGAAGGCCAATATAACTTGCCTAAAGGGGCCAGAGGGAGCGGTCACGGGGCGGTGTGGTGGGCAACCGATTGGCGCGGAACGCACGCAAACTATATACTAGATAAACTCCCACGTAATTATACGAATCGAGCTGCGCAGTAATGCCTCCAGGCCACACCACGATGGCAGCCCGGATCCCCGGTCCGCTGGATCCGGTCAAATCAGCAGTCTGAAAAGAAGAGATCTTGATAATGACCGACCTCGTCGTCGCTTTGTCTTATTTCGACCGTAAGATTGGACCCACGGTCTACATGGAATATCCCGAGAAGCTCGGCGAGGAGGAAAAGATGACACTCAACCAGATCTTCGACCAGACGACGAGCGAGGGCTGGTTCTGGCACTCGTTGAACACGAAGGACTTCTCCACGTCGCTCAACTATTACTTCGAGATCAAGAGCGACTGGGCGCGTGGCCTCAAGGAGATGCTCATGTGTTCCATCATCTTCAAGCAGAAGCTGAACTCGGAGAAGGAGCACGATGTCCTTTCCTGGCTCAGTGATTTCGTGATGAAGATGCACGCTCGCCAGGATCTCTTCAAGGCATTCTACCCGACCCCGAGGGTCGCCCCCGGTTCCGACCCGGGCGCCGCTGGCGAGAGCGACACGGAGACGAACCAGAGCTACGTGCTCGTCATGAAGTGGCTCAAGGAGCTCTACTTCTCGACGAAGGAGGAGATCCGCCAGAAGAGCGACGAGGAGATCATCGCGAACCTCATGGTCAACCCGGCCGTGTACGACACCATCCGCAAGCTGTCCAAGCACCCGGTCCGCCTCAACGAGCTCCGGTCGTGGTTCGATGAGCAGCAGTTCAACCGGGACTTCGAGAAGATCATCTCCATACTCGAGGAGCAGAAGTTCATCGTCATCAACAAGATCGGGCCCGAGACCTTCGCGATCCTCGTGAAGTCCATCGAAGTCTCGCGGGTTCCGCCGACGTGCGCGATGGACCTCATCGACAAGGGGGATCTGCCGCGGGACAAGACGGACCTGCCCCGGCCGGTCGTCGACCACTACGTCGGCCTTGTGGGCGGGTTTTTCAACACGTACAAGGGGAGCGACGACGCGGACAAGCTCAAGCTGTTCTCGGCCATGGCGATGCCCAAGCACTACAACCTCATCGCCGAGCTGCGCAATAGGCCGCTCCCGAAGACCCAGATCGGCGCGATCCTCCGGCAGGGGCCGGTCGTCGCCACGAGGATCAACGTGCTCGAGGACCTCAAGGCCGACAACATCATCGACGAGTTCGAGTACCAGGGGATGACCTACGTCATGCTCAAGACGGACATCGACATCGTCGACCAGTTCCCCGAGTACATACAGAACGCGTTGCCACCCCAAGACAAGATAGCGCGGAACCCCCGGTTCCTCATCCCCCCACAAGTGGCAGCGGAGGTGCGCGAGGACTTAATGGACCTGTTCCCGGCCGATGAGCTCCTGGCCAGACAGCAACATACCATCGCCACCGTCGCCGCCGCGCCTGCGAACGGTGGCGGGGAACCGCCCGCCGCGCAGTCCGATGGCCTAGGTTCCGGGCTGCTCGACGACTCCCCGTTCGACGTGATCGTCGACAAGATCACGAGCACGTTCATCACGAGCCAGCCAGCCGATGTTGGCGGCCCGAAGAAGAGCCAGCATGACGCCGACAAGGATTGAAACGACGATGAAGAGGACGCATTTGAGATGAGCCAGCACATATCGACCGGCATCATGGTCACGCGGGAGAGCCTGAGGACGCTCGTGACGCCGCCCGAGGCGCTCCGGCAGTTCACCGCCGAGGCCGGCAGCTACCTCGTGATCTTCAACCCGCGGCCGGACAACATGAAGATCTCCATCATCCCGTGCAAGACCAGGGAGGTGCTGAAGATCGTCGTGCACCTGACCGAGTTCTCGCCCCAGACCGTGAAGAACATCGCCGACATCATATACGACTTGAAAATCTCCACTGTCCACACGAGCGGGATCTGCTTTCACGAGAAGGAGTGCTGCTACGAGGCCTACGTGGAGGCGCAAGGCGGGGAGATCGCGGGCCCGATAAAGGAGAGGTTCAGCAAGGTACCCCAGTTCAAGGCCGTTGACCTCGAGATCATCAAGGTCAGCTGATCGCAATCGTTTTCTCCCGGCTCCTTCTCTATCCATAATGATGATGGTTCCCCACGGGTCATGGCTGTGGATTCGGCGATCGCCATGCCAAGAGTGAAAGCGTGAACGACATGAGCATGATCGGGAAGAAGGTGCGGCTGGAGCGCATCATGAACAGGAAGACGGGCAGGTCAGTCATAATCCCCATGGATCACGGTGTTACGGTAGGACCCATCCAGGGGATCGAGGACCTGCCGAAGATGGTGAATATGGTCGCCGAGGGCGGTGCGGACGCCGTGCTGGGTCACCTGTTCGTGCCGCTCTACGGCCACCGGGGCTCTGTCGGCATGGCCGGCAGGGACATCGGGCTGATCATCCACCTGTCGGCCTCGACCATGCTCGCCCCCGACCCCGACCAGAAGACGCTCGTGACCGAGGTCGAGGAGGCCATCAAGGTCGGCGCCGACGCGGTCAGCGTGCATATCAACGTTGGCGCGGACAACGAACCAGAGGCACTGCGCGATCTTGGCCACGTTTCCAAGCAATGCCGGTTCTGGGGCTACCCGCTGCTCGCCATGATGTACCCGAGGGGTGCCAAGGTCACGAGCGAGCACGACCCGACCGCCGTGAAGCTCGCCGCCCGGCTCGGCGCCGAGCTCGGTGCCGACCTCATCAAGACCAACTACACGGGCGACATCGACAGCTTCAAGGAGGTGGTCAAGGGCTGCCCGGCACCGGTCATCATCGCCGGCGGCCCCAAGGTCGACGGCATCAAGAAGCTGTTCATGATGGTCGAGGACGCCATGAAGGCCGGCGCCAGGGGCGTCGCGTTCGGCCGGAACATCTTCCAATCGAAGGATCCGATCCTGTTCACGCGCGCGCTCTGCAAGCTCGTCCACGACGACTACACGACCGCCGAGGTCATCCGCGAGCTGTTCTCGGGCAGCAAGATCGACCTGGACTGATGGCACCATGCCGCTGGGGGAAATCCACGAGCACCAGGCCTCGATCGGCCCGATCACCTTCTCCTTCCACGCGCTCAGGCTGCGGAACGCCCACGTGGTGCTCGTCACGGACGACCCGAGCGGCGTGCCCGCCCTCGGCAACATGGCCATCACGATGCCGACCCGCCTCGCCGAGGCGCCGGTGGTCTCGTCGGCGCTGCCGCTAACCAACTTCAAGTACGAGGTCATCGCGAAGACCACGTCGGAGCTGCTCGGCAAGAAGCTCAAGACCCCAGTCTTCTTGTTCCTAGACGTGCACTTCGAGAGCACGGACGCGCGCATCGTGAAGGCGCTGAAGGTCGGCGCCGACGAGCTCTGCAACGCCATGCTGGCCAAGCAAGAGGAGAAGTGACCCGCGCCATCACGCTCTCGGGGTCGGCACTTGCGATCCACGAGCCCGAACGAGCGCGAGGGTCGTGGAGACGCACATGGAAAGCACCGAGAAGAAGAGCAGCCATTCCCAGAGCAAGAAAGACCGCCACGACTCGCCCACGTTATATACCCGCCCGTACTCGAGATAGTTGTCCACCTGCACCCAGATCCCGAAGACGATGAACGGGACGTACACGAGGAAAGGGACGACGATCGCGGCGGGGATCTTGCCGGCGCGGTCGCGTATCTTGGCGATGATTATCCCGATGCCCGCGAGCAGGTACGCGAGGCCAGCGCCGCCGAACGCGATACCCGCGGAGATGATGTGGACGTCCGGATCCAACGACCACGGGACGACGCCGACGATGAACATCCCGGGGATGCCGAGGGCGAAGAAGAAGGTGAACGCCCCGGCCACCCGGGCCTCGAGCGCCGCCAGCGCGCGGCGGTAGAACGGCAGCAGTGGAACGGCGGCGAAGCCCAGCGTCCAGATGCTCACGGTGAAGAGGGGATAGCCGCACGGGTTCGAAGCCGGGTCGCCGAGGGCCG
>JAFGBX010000077.1 GCA_016932935.1 Promethearchaeota archaeon
GCCTACGTCGGGGATGGGGCTTCGGGCTTGCAGTGCATCAACATCACCAACCCCGCGTCGCCGTCGCTCCTCGGCACGTTTGATACGCCTGGAATCGCACATGGCATTTTCGTGAGTGGTGATGTCGCCTACATCGCGGACGCAAGTTTGGGCTTATGGTGCATCAACATCACCAACCCCGCGTCGCCGTCGCTACTTGGCACATCAATGCGTGCACGTAACATTTTCGTGAGCGGTGATATCGCCTATATAGCAAGTGAAAGTTTAGGTTTGAATTGTATCGATGTAGCATGGTACCCGTGGGAGGACACGCTCCCCCCGTCCAATCCCCTTGCCCCGTGCATGCAGACCGTCCCTACGACAATGAATGGCACGTGGCAGAGCGCGGTGAGCGATCCCGCATTCTCGTGGGACGCTGCATCGGACGGCAACGGCTCAGGTGTGGCTGGTTATCATGTCTACTGGGGCATCGACCCCCATGGAGAGGAAGGCACGTTCCAGACTGGCACGACATACGATCCCGGCGTGGTCACTAGTGGGACATACTACTTGCGGGTGCAAGCACGGGACCTCGTCGGTAACAATGCATCATCATGGACAACACTTTACGAGTTCCGGTATGATTGCACGGAACCAGCGAACCCAACAGGACCATGCACGCAGCTTGTCCCTACCACGGCGAGTGGTACGTGGCAGAGCGCGGTGAGTGATCCTGCATTCTCGTGGAACGCCGCATCAGACGGCAACGGCTCGGGCGTGGCTGGTTACTACGTTTGCTGGGGCATCAATCCCGCGGGCACGAGTAGTACATTTATAACTGAACCCACCTTTGACCCCGGCACAGTCTCCAGTGGTACTTACTATTTACGAGTGAAATCAAGGGATGTTGTGGGGAACAATGCTTCATCTTGGATGACGTTATACGTCTTCTGTTATGATGATTCACCACCGGCGAATCCCACGAGCCCTTGCATGCAGAATGCCGGCACAACGACGAGTGGCACGTGGCAGAGCACGGTGAGTGATCCCGCATTCTCGTGGGACGCCGCATCGGACGACAACGGCTCAGGCGTGGCCGGTTATTATGTCTATTGGGGCAATGACCCCGCGGGCACGAGCGGCGCGTTCCAGACTGGCACGACATACGATCCCGGCGTGGTAACAAGCGGGACGTATTATTTGAGAGTTATGACTCGAGATAATTTAGGCTCCAATGCAACATCTTGGGTAACACTCTATGTGTTTCGGTACGATAGTATGGCAGCGACAAATCCATCCTCGAATGAACTTAATGCTTTTATACAAGGCATCATCGTTGCCAGCTCGATAGCAGGTACCCTCGTCGTCATCATGATGATATACGTGAGAAAATTGAAGAAGGTCAGACCCAATGATATTCCCAAAAGGTAATAACGCCTAGATCCCGCGTGATGTTTCCATGTATTCCCATTAACCACATAATTTTACCTTTTTCTTTTTCCAGAGTTTAGGGTTGCTAAACAGTTCGATTGAATCTGGACAAAGGCGGACACGACATGGATGATATATTTAATCGCGGCTTTAGCAATGCCCGTTATGAAAGGCTAATTGCATTCTATCACTGATCACTTGCCGAAACAAGTTGTTTCGAGGTCCTTGATGGCCTTTGTCGTGCTTCGAGAAACGCGGTTTCACCGGTTCTCACGTTCAGTACTCGAGCAAGCCCTTGATCTTGTCCATGACGTGCGTCATGATCTTCATCAGCTCCTCGTGCGACGGTACTGGCTTGCCGAAGAACTTGTCATGCACGTGGATGGGCTCTCCGATCTTGCCGATGAGGCGAGCGTTCAAGTTGGGCACGGTCGCGCCCTTCGGAAAGATCTTGTCCGGGCCGGTCAGGCCGACCGGTATGATGGGCACCTGGGCCTCGATGGCCATCCTGGCGGCACCGGTCCTCGGCACGAGGAAGTTGTAGCCCCCGCCGTTCAATGTCCCCTCGGGGTACATCCCGACGAGCTCGCCCTTCTTCAGGAGATCGAGCGCGGTCTGGTACGCGGCCTCGTCGTGCTCGCCACGGTGCACCGGGAACGCATAGATCCACCGGATGTAGGCGTTGATGAATGGCGTGTCGAACAGCTCTTGTTTTGCCATGATGTGCAAGATGCGGCGGGAATAATGCGTCACGGTGACGCCGTATATGAGCGGATCGAACATGCTCTGATGATTGACGCAGAACACGGCGGCCTGGCCCTCGGGCGGGACGTTCTCGCTGCCGTGGATTTCGAAGCTGAACAGCTGCTGCGAGACCGTCCACCAGAAGGCGTCCTGGTTCAAGTAGTGCGGGTATTGGATTTGCTTGGTCATTCCAGCCTTTTCCACCATTTTCAGCAACCCGTCGAACATGGAGTCCACTGGCTTCAAGATGGTCGATAGGAACTTCATTATGGGGTTCTCCTTCGGCTTTTCCTTGGCCGCGAGTGTATCCCCTCCTGATCTGTCCGTGTCGGGCATTTGCATCAAGGCTCATTTGTCGTTCTCGTCTTGGGTGGTGACGGGATCGGGTGCTCTAAAAAGGGCTGGGTTGCGAGCGGAGATTGTGAAGGTGTCGATCCACGGTTAATAAAAACATGCACGTGCTTGGACGCCAAGCGCGGGGCTCCATCGTGGTTCCCGGCGAGGCCGTTGCGATGCACGGTAAAACATTACCTCGGCGGTTCCACGTCGACGCTTCGTGCGTGTCGAGGCATGTAATCATGCATGTCGGCTTCAAGTATTGATAGCAATAGTGTTTGTTGTAGGTGGCTAAGACCTTTCCACATTCCGAGCAATATCGCAGGGGCGAATCTTCCTCCTGGTAGGGGAGGGCATGATCCTCGCTCCTTGATATTGGTTCGTCATCATTCACTATGTGGACCTCCTACCCATTCTTAAGACCGCTTAAACATGTACTTGAGTTTATTTTCAATCTTGCGCGCGAGGATACAGATGATTACAATTGGGACGATTAATATAACCGGGAAAAAGTATACCAATATCTCGTCCCCCAGAAGAAAAACAATGGCCAAGAAGGTGGATACGCCGATACAATATGGGATCATGGCAAGTATCAGCCGCAACCTTTTCCTTTCCAGGGTAGCCAATGTATGCTTTTCATTATCCGTCACCAAGGCCTCGTGATCCGGGCAAAACCCGTTGGAATAACAATTGATGCAGAGCACCTTACCACAGATTGCACATTTGTAGGGTAATTTCGGTCCGTTGTATGTCTTGGGAGGTCCGAGCTGGCCACAAACCTCGCACTTGAATGTCACCCTATCCTTGCTGGTGAACCGAACGCGTACGCCGCTATCCCGGAGGATCACGTATTTCTCATTCCGCAGTTCGTCTTCTTTCATCCTTTCGATGATTACGAAGAAGTATGCCAGGCAAAAGGGTATCCACATAACGCTACCGGCAATGTTTTCACTAATACCGACTCGCAATAATACCATAGGGAGGATGATTGCTGCACTGAACAGCGAGATAAAACCAACAAAAGAGACAATAAGATACCTTCGAAACGCTAAGTGACTCCTCACGAGTCGAGCTTGGTTCTGTTCATCGAGCCTGGTGAAGTCATTGGGGCATAGGACAGAGGCCTTCATACAACAATTGCAGACTGGTGCCCCGCACTGCCTGCAATAACGAGCTCTCCTGGTGGTTATTAACCGGTTGCAAGAAATACATCGCTCCAGTGTACGTACCGAGCTGTCCGGTGCCGATTTTAAGCCATTTATGGAGTCCATAATGATGCTCGTCATATTTTTAATTGTCAATCCAAGGATTATCTAAGATAAGGGCTGGACGCTCACAATACTTCCCTCAAAACCGCATCTTCATCTACCAGCTGTTTGCGCAACTTTAACGAGCCTTCCCAGGCGAAAAAATCATCGTCATCACCAAGTTCGCCTTTATTAAACAAGTCAAGGAATGTTTCATCGGCATACTTGTATTTTTTGTGAAACGTGGCAAGGTCGGCGTCGATCGACTGAAGGGTTTCCTTGATCGTTGCAAGGCGGCCGATCACGGCGTTCACGACATCCCGTGCGATGATTTCTTTCGGATGGCTCGTTTCGCCTTCAATTTTGATGCGCGACATGCCCAATCACGTACTTCATGGGGCTTGAAGGATTTTTGTATGTCGATAATTTGTAATCATCCATTATATTCTCGGATGGCCTCGAACATAGCCACCACGTTCTCCACGGGGTGATCGAGCAGGGAATTCGTCGCCCCGGGGATGTAGCCGCCCGGGCCGAGCGCGCGGATGCTCGCCGTGACGCTGGCCTTCACCCCGGCCGGCGTGGAGCGCTTGAGCATGGCCGTGTCGTCGATCGTGCCCACGAGGGCGATCTTGTCGCCGAACTGCCGCTTCAGCGCGGGCAGGTCGTTGTTCAAGGGGCTGAGCGAGTCGACGCCGTCGACGCCGATGTCCACGAAGTCCTTGAACAGGCTCCCGACCTTGCCGCACGAGTGGAGGATGAACTTGGCGCCGGCCGCGTGGGTCGCTCGCACGTGGGCTGCCAGCCCCGGCTTCACCAGGTCGTCCCACATCTCCTTGCCCATGAGCAGGCCCTCGTTGTAGCCATAATCGTCCCCCAGCATGACGACCTTCGGCTTCCCGAACTTCAGCAGCTTGTCCAAGCACCTGGCGCTCGACTCGCGAAAGTAGCCGGCGACCTCGCGGAGGAACGCCCGGTCCTTGCGCCAGAGCCGGCCCACCAGCCCGAAACCGAGCCCCAGGGACAGTGGCTCCCAGATGCCGCTGGCCTGGCCCGCGACCACGAGGTTGTAATGCTTCTCGCAGTTCTCCCGCAGCCTGCCGTACCGCTTGAGCGCGTTCACGTCGACGTTGGGTGGTTTCTCGAAGTACCGCGCGATCCGCCCCTTCGAGACGCCCGGGGGGAAGCATCCCGAGACGTGCCAGTAATGCGGGACTGGTCGCTTGGGCACGCCAGCGGGCGGCTCGTAATCGGATCTCCGGGTCGCTATGGCGAACCGTCCGGATTCCAGGATGGCCGGCTCCCCCGGCCCCCCCGTCGCGCCGGGGACGAGGTCACCATCGAGCCAGAAGACCCGGGAGACCGAGGTCATGCTCCAGCACAGGTTGGCCCCTAGCTTGATGGCCCCGCCGATGTGCCACGGGATCCACGAGACGTCCAGCTCCTTCATCTCCTTGAACTCCTCGTAGGTGAAGGCGAGCGGCGAGTGGTGCAAGCGGTACATGAACTCGTAGTCGACGCCCATGCACACGGACGGAACCCGCGCCGGCACCTTGCATTCCAGCGCGTCCCGGACGAGGTCCCACGACTCGTGCTCGACCGTCTAGATGCACCTCGAAATCAGTTTGGCCGCCTTCAACAGCCTGAAGAGCCCCTTGATGCGGATCTTCCGCTGCAAGACGAGGCCGAGGACCCCGAGCAACAAGTTCTTGTCGTGTTCGAGGAGCTGGACGACGGGCTTCAACTGCCCGGTCACTGCGCAGTCGCACGAGTCGAGATCGATGGCCTGCCCGGCCTCGACCGCGACGACCTCGTAGTCGCCCTTCTCGGGGTCGACCGTGACGATCCCGCCCGGCGGGTAGTCGTCGAAGTGCACGTAGAGCGACGTGCGCTTGATCTTCAGCTCGCCCAACATGCGCTTGAGGAAGCCCATCTCCCGCACGTGCCAGAGCGCAGTGTACAAGATGGCGGGCACGCCCGTGTACTGCTTGTTCTCGTCCCCTTCCATTGGCCGTTATCCCTCCGTTCCCTTCGATTTGCCCTCGGCCGCAGGCTGGATCCCGCACAGCTTCTTGGCGATGGCTTGCTTTTCTCTCATGTTGACCAGCCGGTTGATCATTATGCGTTGTGCCTGTGGAGAACCGGCCCCGTGCATGGACTCGGTAAGGTACCCGACGGCCGCGGCGCCCATCGTGATGTTCTCGATGAGCCGCAGCACCCGGCAGCGGTTTTCGGCCGGGATGCCGTCCTTGGCCCTCGTGTACTTCTCGACCCACTTGCCGACGTCGGGCGACTCGAAGTCCTTCGCGGACGGGAGCGTGACGAGTATGCCACCCGCGATGTCCTGAGCGAGGCGGGCGATCTCGTAGGGGAATCGCGTGATGTTCTGCTTGTGCACGTTGGCGAGGAGCAAGTCGACGAGGTACGTGCCGCTCTGCTCGCGGTGTCCTTCCGCGGCGCACGCGATGCAGCCGCAGTAAAGCGTCTCGTTGAGGTGGTTCATCTCGATGATCTTGTCCTTCACGTGCGAGGCCTTGTCCACGCCGTTGTACTCGGCGATCACTTGCGTCGCGCCGATGAGCACGTCGCCCACGCCGACCTTGCACGCGTAGCTCTGGCGGTGGTAGGCCGCGAAGTGCTCGACCAGCTGCGTCGTGAACTCGTGTTCCTTGTACATGAAGACCCGGTCCCACGGGACGAACACGTCGTCGAAGATGATCATGGCCTCGTGCCCGCCATAACACACGTTGCCGCGGTCGAACGTCATCCCTTCCAGCTTGCGCGTGTCGCACGACTGGCGGCCGATGATGTAGGTGATACCCCTCGCGTCGCTTGGCACGGCGAACGAGATGGCGTATTCCTTGTCGGCTTCCCGCATCGTGGCCGTCGGCATGACGATGACCTCGTGGGAATTCACGGCGCCGGTCTGGTGCACCTTGGCACCCCGCACCACGATGCCATCCTTGCGCTCCTCGACCGCGTGGAGGTACTGGTCCGGGTCGGCTTGCTTGCTGGGCGGCAGCGACCGGTCGCCCTTCGGATCCGTCATGGCCCCGTCGCATGTCATGTCCCCGTCCTGCACGTGGGCAAGGTACTTCAGGAAGCGCGGGTAGTAGGCCGTGCCGTGCTTCTGGTCGATCACGTGCGTGGTGATGGAAAGCGCGTTGAGCGCGTCCATCCCGACGCAGCGCTGGAAGCAGCACCCGCTGAGCGAGCCGAGCAACCGCCCCATCTTGCTTTTTTTCACCAGGTCGTCGGTGCTCTGGTGGATGTGGGTGAACCGGTTGATAGTTTTCCCAGAAACGTGTGACGTCGCGGTCATGACGTCGCGGTACTCGGGCATGGTGGCGAGCTCGTAGGTGAGGGCCACCGCGAGCATCGACGGCCGCAGGATCGGGTCGTCGACTGGGCTGTCCACCTTCTTGCCGAGCACGTACACGTTCAACTTCAGCTTCTTGAGGCTCTGCTCGTACTCCTTCGCGTCCATGTTGTCTGTCACTCGGACATGTCTCGCAGTCCACCGATTTATGCCTACCTCAGGGGAACCATCAAGGGATCTCCATCGCGACGAGCCGGCCCGCCTCCCGCGTCACCCGCACGACGCCGTGCTGCTCGAGGATCCTGACCTTGCGTATGAGCGTCGACCGTGGCTCGCCGACCAGCTTTTGCAGGGCGATGAAACTGATCCGGGGGTTGTCCTTGATGGCGATGGTGGTGGCCTTGAAGGCCGCGTGCGACGAGAAGTAGTCGATCAGATCCCGCCCCTCTCCAGCCGTCGCGTCGAAGAAAGCCGTGTTGTGCCGGATCTCGCGTGCTCGGACGACGTGGAATCGCTGCAGGACGCCAAGATGCTCCAATATAGTCCTGGGGCTGCGGACGACGACGCGGACGATCTCGGAAAACGTGATGCCGGGGCTGCCACGGATCGCTTGCACGATCGCCACGCGGGTCTCGTTTTCCATCACGTTCTCCGCGGTGACGTGCCGTGGCGGGCGTTTGAACGAGCTGTAATACCGGCTGGCCTCGAGCAACACGAATGATCCGAGCACGAACAACACGGGGACGAACACCAAGTACGGCCATGTGGAGGGAAGCTCAAGCGCGCACACGATCGCGGCACCCCGCGCGAAGAAGATGACGTCCCGGGTCGCGTTCAGGCCGATGATCTGGACGATGTCGTATGAGCAAGCGCCCCCTTCCTCGTACGCGACGTCCACGAGCCACTCCACCGCGACCGAGATGTTGGCAATCGAGCTCGCCTCGAACCAGCTGCCATTGGCCAGCATCCAGGCGTCGCGGAGGTAGTAGAACTCGTCCCATCCCGCGATAGCCGCCGACGCGTTGACCACGGCCGCCGGCCGAGTGATGTTCGCCCTGTAGGAAACGGAGGAGGGCTGGTACCGGGCGGGCATGAACACGGTACCATTCTCGTAAGGGTACGGGGGGAAGATGTCCGCATCATAGTACATGCCCTCCCCCACGATCGCCCCGTAGTCGAACGACTCCGCAGCGGACAGCGCTTCCGAGTCCATCGAAGGGTTCTGGTAGTGCCGCTCGATATGCACGGTCGTGCGCGCCGTTCGCCCGGACAAGGCCAAGAGCGAGGTACCGACGATCAACGCATAGAGAATGACGAAGATCAGCACCCGCAAGTGCTGGACGCGTGTGATCGAGCCCGCGTTATGCACCATCGTCTCCCGAATGCAGATGAGCGAAATCAAGAACGCGACGATGCATGCGAGTAAGAATACTATCCAGGACATGGTCGTTCAAGGGCTGGCGTTGGATGGGGCAGATCACGTGTGGCGCGTGCCTTCAAGATACAACTGACCGTGCGCCACCATTTAAACACGCATCCAACTGGAAACGGTCGCGTGTGGATGCAGATCGGGGTCGGAATCCTTGCGGGAATTGAAAACGTTTAAAACGCTACGCCGCGTTTCTACATAATCACGAACGCTGCTTGGAGCGAGAGAGCGCCCCCCTTCGAGTTGATCCCCATGAAGTTCTTGATCCTCATCTCCGCCTCGATGAAAGTCCTCATCATGAAATACCAGAACAAGGTCGGATCGCAGTCCATCGGATCGAACGTGATCTCCAAGATCCGAGACGTGAAACTGCTGCTCCCCGCGGACACCAAGGCACTCGTCCAGCTGTTGACGACCATACGGGATTATCTCGTCAAGAACGACGTCAAATACCAGCGGGCGCAGCTCATGAAGCTCGTGGGGGACGGGAGCACGTGGCGCGGCTTGCTGAACGTCATCGCCGAACGGGGCGACGACATGCTCGCCTATTGCTACGACCCGGGCACCCTCGCACGCCTGCGGGAGGAGCTCGAGAGGGCGTCCATCACCGATCTCTCGGACGTCCGCGCCATCGCGCCCTTGAACATCGATGAGACCGACGAGATCTACGCGTTCTTCCAGCAAGAATTGGAAATCCCCGTGTACCCCATGATCTGCAACATCGCCACGAGCAAGTGGCTGAAGAACTTCCTCTTCGCACCCCACGCGCCGAGGGCGTTTTACTTTCCCGAGGACACGGTCGCCATGGAGTTCTACGACAAGGTGGTCGAGCTCGCGAAGAAGCACGGCATCAAGCACTTCATCCTCAAGGACGAGTACGACTTTGACATCAGACCGGTGTTGCCGTATCTCGTCGTCCCCGCAGAGAAGATGGACGTGGCGTGCAGGCTCTTCTACGAGAACGTGCAAGGTGTGCACGACTACGGCGGCATCCTCCTCGAGGAGTTCATCCCGACGGGCGACGCCATCGACGTGGTGACAACCCACATGTTCAAGGGCATGTTACCCGCGCCACTCGTGGTCGACAAGATAAAGCTTAAACTCTTCGACGACGGCGGTTTGTTCGACACGATCGTGCAGTACTTGCAGACGACTGTCCTCCAGAAGGCGCCCGTCGGTACCGAGGCCCTCAACGCCATCGTGGCCAAGTACTACCCGTACATGCTCGCCAGCATCGAGTACATCGTGCACAAGGGCGTGCCAAAGGTCAACGACATCAACAGCGTTTCCAACGTTATGACGTGGGACAAGCCGATCCCGGGCCTGAACCCGGACGCCTTCTTCAAGGAGTTCGTCTCGAAAGTCACGGCGTTCAAGAACGATGAGGAGCTCCCCCGGCAGGTGCAGTACCACGAGATGATCAAGGGGCTCTACGAC
>JAFGBX010000009.1 GCA_016932935.1 Promethearchaeota archaeon
CACCGGATGCTTCGGATCCATTTCTCGCAGCTGCTGCTCGAGCCGGTCGTATTCCGCATCGGACATAACCGGCCGGCCCTCGTAATACGCCCGCTTCGCCTCGACGACCCGCCTGGCGAGTTCTCGTGTTGGTGGTCCCATGGTTCGATCCCCCCTTAATGTGTGTTCCTACATCCTATACCGGAACTTGGCATTTAAACGACGAGGGATGGCGGCCTCACTTGAGCTGGCAGTACCCGCCGCGCGCGCACGCCGCCGCGCACGCGTCGCAGCAGCGCCCGCCGACCGGGCACGCGGTGTCCAGGCGCCCCGCGCGCAGCCGAGCCCCGCAGTTCCCGCAGCGCCGGGCGGCGGCAATCGGGCACGCGGCATGCTGCGCCGCCATCACGCCCCGCCCCCGAGGATTTTGCGCATCGCGGCGCCGATCTGCTCGACCACGGCCGCCGCTTGCGTCACGCTCGTCGTGACCGTGAACCCGTTTACCGTGAACGCGACCACGGGGCCGGGCTCCGGCACGGCGGCGGGCGACGGCGCGGCCTGCGGCGGGCCGGCTGCCGACGCCACCGCGCCGCTCCCCGCGACCTCCTGGATCCACGCGCCCGGCCGCGCCGGTGGCGCCGCTCCCGCGCCGGCTGCCCCGACGGCCCGCTGCTCTGCGCGCTTCCGGTTCGCCGCGGCGATCCGCGCCCACTTTGGGCAGTCCCCCTCGCCGATCTTGAACCCCTCGGCCGTCACGTGCCCCGGCATCATCTTGCCCGTCTTCTCGTTCTGCACCTTGAAGCCCCACGTCTTGTACTGCCCGCACTCCTTGCACTGCCCCGCGTCCAGCTTGTACCTCGTGCCCGTGTCGACCGGCAGCCCGTCGACCGTCTGCTGCCGTGGCTGTGTGGTCTCTATCATGGTCGTTCCACCACCGCATTCCGTGCTGGAATAAAAACCCCCCGGTCCCGCGGGCGATAAACCGCGCGGGTCGACGGAATTACTGAAGCAGCCCGACTTACCTCCCCGCGAGCCACCGTGGTTGCCTTCACTTTTTCCCTCGTGTCCCAGGTGATGCGCTGGTGTGCCGGCGCGACGCGTGTTTCGGATGGAATCGCATCAAGACAACTGGAAACAGCGTGCAAGCCAAGAGTATGTCTGCTTCATGTCCGCTTCGTATTCAACCGGGATTATGAGTGAGAAGTCGTAGTCAATGCACTGGAGCAAGTGAGGACGTGATCGACGCTCGAGAGCCGTCGAGAAGCGCGTGTCGATGAACCAGAGATGAGTCGTCGAACACCTGGATTTCATATTCATCGGCGCGGGGACGTCCTTCATCGGCACCATCGCGACTGCTCATCCTTGCTTGACGCGCTGTTCGTCGACCTCGTCTGAGATGCTTGAGAAAGAACGGTTTATATAGAACAACCGACGATATCGATCCATCGCTTCTTCTCATGATGCGTTATCGTGCCGCTCCAGTTCCTTGTTTCTTTTTTCGAGGATATCTGATATCCGGGAGACGTCCTTGTTTATCCATCTCAAGTTCAACAGCCAAAGCGTGGCCCCAAAGACACCCATCAGCACGAGAATGAACACCGTCATCACGTAATCATAGTTGAAGAACAGAAGCAACGATCCAGACAGGATCATGCCGATACCCCTCCCGACTTGTTCGAAAAGGATGTTCGCGCCCGATATCAAGCCTTGGGCTTCTGGAAGGTTGATTCTTTGGATCAAGGGGCGCTGGTTGATCGAGAACAGGGGGCCGAACAAGCTCGCAAAGGAGAGCATCAGCCCACCTAACCAGTAGATTGGATGACTGAGGATCGTGCCAAGTTGTGCACCTTGGGTGGTATCCAAAGGGGCGTATGGTATAGAAACGAAACCTAACCAGAACAGGTATTGTGCCAGGAGTGCGATGAAGATGATGTATATCCTATTCTTGATGGCCTTCTTGCCAAAATCATCGGATTTTTTTGCCAGTATCGTCGATCCGATGAAACCGGCGGGTATTCCGAAGATGATCAGTATAAAACTCATGGACAAGGGGCTTATGTTGTATGGATCCGACTGGAAGAACGGGAACGCCAAAAACCACGGCACGGCCAGTATCGCTTGCGTGAAGATGCCCTCGAGCATCGCAAACAGGTTCGTGTTGGATAAGACCGTTGCCTTGACGGTCTCCCTCGTCAACCGGTAGCGGTATTCCACGTCTCGCGCTGCCAGTAACGCTTTCAATTCCGCTTTCGCGGCACCCCGTTTGGGTTCCTTCGTCTTCAGCCAAACGAATATTATCGGGATGCCCATCAGAACCGCCGAAACCACGAAATAAACCCTTCAATACGGCTTGAAGACGCTGGCGGCAACGAAACTGGCTAGGATGGTGGTTACCTGGACTATCAAGATTACCATGCCAAACGCCTGTGATTTTTTGCTCTCATCGATGGAATCGTCGATGATGGAGTTCGTCACTGGCGCCTCACCCTCGCACGTCCCTCCCTTCACGATGCTAAGAAGGATGGTGAGCAGCAAGAGCTGCCAGAAGCTGGTGTCGCCGCCACCCTCGACTATGAACGCGTGGAGGAGGATGAGGGCTGATGCCAGGCTGTTGAAAAGGAGAACCATTTTCTTGCGGTTATACCGGTCGACGAGAGGGCCGAAAACAAACCTGAAGATGGCAACCGTGATTACCCCCGTGCCATAGATGACGCCGATCTTGTCCGCCGCAAGCGGCTGGCCCGGCCAGATGATTTCGGAGAGTATTAGGATGTTGATAGGCAGCCACACTATCCAGTAAGAGAGGCATTGCCCACCGATCAAGAACAGGTACGGCCATATTGCCGTTTCTCCCGCATTACCCCCTTTTACCTTCCCTTTCACGCGATCCATCATTCATCTCCCCCGCACTACTTGTCCCTCGTTGGTCGTCTTTCAATTGAGGAATGGGATTGTAATATTGCTTATCATTTTCTGTAGTGAAGGTGTTTATGTGCTGGGATGTCCGTTCTCCGAGAAGGTATTTGATGTTATTTCATTGACAAGGCAACCATGCTGCGTCCAGGCCCGTCGCGGGCAAGGATGGCGGCGCCCGATGATCAAGCGCCGGTCGGGGACGCGCGACGCCTTGGCGCCATGCGCGCTAGTACTTGCAACGCTTCCTCAGAACACAGGCGCCGCATCGTGGGTCGGCCTTCTTGCAGGCCCGCACGCAGTGGGCGACGACGAGGGCGTGGTACTCGTTGTACGTCTCGTGATCGCGGGCAACGCTTCCCTGGAAGAAGGCCTGGATCGCATCGTAGTCCTCGGACTTGTCGACGAGGCCCAGCCTCGAGAACAGCCGCCGCGTGTAGGCGTCGACGACGAACAGCGGCTTCTTGAACGCGTACAGCACGATCGAGTCGGCGGTCTCCCTCCCGATCCCCTTGATGGACAGGAAGAACTCGCGCAAGCCCTCCGCGGGACGCTCGTGCAGGCGTGACAGCCCGGCGCTCGATATGGCGTCCAACGCGTCGCGGATCCGCTTCGCCTTCTCGCGGTAGAACCGCGTCGTGTATATCAGGTCCTGCATCTCCGCGTCGGGGATCGACCGCAGGCTCGCCATACTGAAGCCGTTGCGCCTCTTGATCGCCCTGATGGCCTTCTCGACGCCGATCCACGACACGTTCTGGGCCAGGATCGCACCAACGATGACCTCCAGGACATCCTCGTCGCCTTCGGGCGGCCGGTAATCGCCCTCGTGGTACCCGGTCGGCACGGTCGGGGGGAGCGCGCCGGCGGAATAGTACCTGGACAGCGGCCACCAGCCCTGGTTGCCGTATTCGTTCAGGAGCAGATGGTAGATCTCGCCGATTTCATTCTCCAAGCAAGGCACCTGAGGGTCGGGCCGCGCGGAGGGCTTTCCTTGGGAGGCCTTGCTCTCCTGTCTTCGCATGGGCAATCAATGCCTCCAACGAGGCGGGGGTTGCCTGCGGCGCCGGGGATCCAGCATCGACACCATCAAGCCCCCATCCCCTTGATGATCTTCGTGATCATCGATAGGAATTCCTCGTCCGACCCGTACAAGTTCCGAAAGATGATGTGCTGGCGCACGACAGCCTTCCAGACCCCGAGCATTTCGAACACCTGTTTCGTGGAAAGGGGATGGCCGACGACGTACTGCACGATTTTTTCAAAGGAGGTAATGTCGTACTCGGGTGCCATGTCCCTTGTCTTCCGCAGGATCCCGTCCGGGTCGTTGAGGGTCTCCATCTGTATGGCGATCAGGATTTTTCGCCTGCTCCGCCCTACGTCGAGGGCGTGGAACACGTAGTTCCTGAGGACACCCTCGTCGACGGGCGTGCCTACCGCGGCGAAGTCGTCGCCAAACCTCCTCGCGATCTCCAGCAAGATATCCGCCTTGCCGTCAGGAAAATCCTTGTACAGCGTGCCCACGGGGATCCTCGTGCGTTTATGGATCAAGTTCATGGTGAGGCTCTCGTAACCCTGGTTTTCGATGATCTCCTGGGAGATCTCGACGACCTGGTCGATCCGCGCCTTCTTGTCTCGGGCGTAGCGCGTTCTCCCTGGGGGCATCATTATGTGACATCATCACTTTTCAGTCGGTCTTGTTTATTAAATGCCACTGGCAACATTTAAAAGTGTCGTCAAGTATGCATATATGAAAGTGAGAGAATCTCACTTTCGACACGAGATGACGACCCGTGAACGACCAAGTACAAGCACATATCCAAAGTCAAACCCGAGATCAGGCCCGAGTCCAGGTCGAACAGGGCCATTACCGGAGGAAGTTGAATGCCAGGGAACGGGTTCATATCTCCGTTCCGCTGTCGAACATCAGCCTCGTGGCAAGGATTCACGGACCGGTGCAAGAGCCGGCACTCCGATCGACCCTCGCCAAGCTTCAACTGCGGCATCCCATCCTCGCATCGCACCTCGAATACGAGGGAACCGAAGCGTACCTGGTGGGCAATGGCGACGGCGCCCGGAGCGTCGAGCCTGCCCTGAAGGTGATCCCGAAAGGGGCGGAGGACGACTGGAAGCGTGCCATCCTGGCGGAACACAAGATACCCTTCGACCGTGAGAACGGCCCGCTCGTCCGCTTCATCTGGCTCCGATCCGCCGAGGCCTCCGACATCGTGATATTCTGCCAGCACGCCATCGGTGACGGGATGTCCCTCGTGTTCCTCGCCAGGGACATCTTCGAGCACCTCGGTTGCCCTGGAAAGGACGTCGCGCCGCTCCCACTCCCCCCGCCCGTGGACGAGACCAACATCGACCCCCGGTTGAAGCCGAGCATGGGCACTCGCTTGTTCGGCAAGCTTGTGAGCAAGAAATGGGCGGGCATCGAGACGATGTTCGACGGGCGGGATTTCCTCGCCCTCCACGAGGCGTTCTGGCAAGCGTTCGATTACCGCGTGGAACTGCTGGAATTCACGAGGGCCGAGACCGACCGCCTGGTTCGATCGTGCCGCGCGCACGGCGTGACGGTGAACACGGCGCTCGTCACGGCGTTCCTTGCGGCGCAAGTCGAGACCCACGGGGACGAGCCCTACCTCCGCAAGCTCGGCATCGCGGTCGACACGAGGCGGTCGTTCCTGCAAACCGTGGGGGAGCAATGCGGCTTCTTCGCGAGTG
>JAFGBX010000078.1 GCA_016932935.1 Promethearchaeota archaeon
AGTTCTCGGCGTCACCGTGGACGCAAAACACCTTTGGCTCGGAACCGTCCTTGTTGTAGGGCAAGCTTTTGAGGAACGCGAGCAGCGCGGGCCCGTCCGAATGGCTGGAGAACGGGAAGTGCTCCACGCGGGCCTTCACGGGGATCTCCACCTTGGCGCCCTTCTCGGCACCGGGCGGGGCCCTCAGCTGGTATTCCTCCTCGTCGGGATCCAGCTCGTACCGCTTCTCTTCCAGGAGCACCCTTCCCGGCGTGCCCGGAACCTGGAAGGACACGAGGAACACGGCGTTCTTCGGGTTCTCGATGAAGTTCTCCGCGTAGTACCTCGCGGTCCCGCCCTTGAGCATCCCCGACGGGGCGATGACGATGTCCCCCTCCTCCATTGCCCTCATGCGGTCGGAGCGCGCGCGGTTGGTCTTGACCATGGTGACCTTGTCGAGGGAGTAGACGGACCGCAAGTCGCCCTGGTGCTTGAGCAGGTCGGTCGAGATGCTGCGCGCCATGCCGTCGATGACGATCTTCCACCGCTGGAGGCCGTGGACTTGCAGGATGGACAGGATCTCCTGGCTGCGGGCCACGCCGAAGGCGGGGACGAGCACCTGGCCGCCCCCATCGAGCACCTCCTTGATGGCTTCGACGAAGCTCTGTTCCGTTTCCAACCTTGGCGGGTGCACGGTCTTCGCATAGGTGCTCTCGATGATGACGGCGTCGATGGGGGGCAGCCTTGCCAGCTTCGCGGCCCACTGGATGCGCGTGTCGATCGTGTTCATGTCGCCCGTGTAGAGCACGTTCTTCCCGTCCATCGAGACGACGGTCATGACCGAGCCGGGGATGTGCCCCGCGTCGTGGAAGGCGAAGTGGCAGCCCTCCGTGCCGGGCACCTTGACCGGCGCCTTGTAGTCGTTCACGACCTGGATGTATTTCAGTAGGCTCTTGAGCTCGACGTCCTCGAACGGCAGGTTGTCCCCCGAGATGTGGAGCATGTCCTCCATGAGGTATTTTACGAGCATGCGCGTGGTCGCGGTCATGTAGCAGTTCGGCCGCGCGGAGATGTAGAAGTAGGGCAAGGCGCCCGAGTGGTCGATGTGGGCGTGCGAGCAGATCACCGCCCTCACCTTTCGGGGCTCGACGTCACCCGGGAAGTTGTTCTTGCCGTCATCCCTCATCGAGATGCCGTAATCCAGGACGACCTGATCCCCATCGTCGTTGGTGAGTTTGAATGCCGACCTCCCGACCTCGCGACACGCGCCGATTGTCTCCAGCTTGACCACGTTACTTGCACCTGCCTGCCCGGACGCGCCCTGGGCGAGAACGCGGGCCGCAACCCTATCCTCGTGGGAGAACGTCCGAGCCGGACATGGTGACATAGGGAGAGAAGAATTAAGAATCCTCCGGTCGATTTCCCCACATCGAACGAGTTGCGTGTTTCGACCATGGAAGTACCTAAAGACGTCCAGATTGGCATCATCGGCGGCACCGGCGCGGACATCGAGCTCCAGGATGTCAAGAAGGTGAAGCCGTACACCCCGTACGGCCAGCCGAGCGATTTCGTACAAGTGGGATACTTCGCGGGGCACAAGGTCGCCTTCCTCGCCCGCCATGGGCCAGGCCACCAGATCCCGCCGCACATGCTGAACTACCGGGCGAACCTGTGGGCGCTCAAGGAGCTCGGGGTGACCCGCGTGTTCTCCCCGTGCGCGGTCGGCTCGCTCCGCAAGGATCTCGACAAGGGCGACTTCGTCATCGTCGACCAGTACATCGACCGCACGAGAAAGCGCCTCGACACGTTCTACGAGGGGGGCCAGGTGTGCCACATCTCCCAGGCGGATCCGTTCTGCCCCGAGCTGAACAAGATCTTCTACGAGGCCGGCAAGAAGGTGCCCGAACTCAAGAAGATCGTCAATGGCGGCACCTACGTCTGCATCGAAGGCCCCCGCTTCTCGACCCGGGCTGAATCGAAGGTCTTCCACCAGTGGGGCGCCGACGTGATAGGCATGACCGTCTACCCCGAGGCCGTGCTCGCGGCCGAGCTCGCCATGTGCTACGCCACGATCGCCACCGTCACCGACCTCGACGTGTGGGCAGCTTCGTGTCCCAAGTGCGGCGTCGTCCCGATCGGCCAGGCCTGCCCCACGTGCGGCGGGCCGATCAAGCCCCTCGCCGTGTCGGTCGAGGAGATCCTCGAGACCATGGAGCACAACGCCAAAAACTTGAAGAGGCTCATCGAGGTCGCGATACCGAACATCCCAAAGGAGCGCCACTGCAACTGCGGCAACTCGTTGCTCGGCGCGATCTTGTGACCGAACGACCAAGCGACGCAAAGGAGAAGAGAACCATGCAAAAGCCCGAATACTACGACAAGCTCATCCGCAACGTGCCCGACTTCCCCAAGAAGGGCATCCAGTTCAAGGACATCACGACGCTCATCAAGGACCCGAAGGGGCTGGAGAACGCCGTGAACGACCTCGCCGACTCGTTCAAGGGCGAGAAGGTCGACAAGGTGCTCGGCATCGAGTCGCGCGGCTTCGTCTTCAGCACCGGGATAGCGCTCAAGATCGGCAAGGGCGTCATTCTCGCCCGCAAGCCGGGCAAGCTGCCCGCGAAGACGGAGCGGGCCGAGTACTCGCTCGAGTACGGCAAGGACTCCATCGAGGTCCACGTCGACGCGATCAGCAAGGGAGACCGGGTCCTCGTGATCGACGACCTGCTCGCCACGGGCGGGACGTTCCTCGCGGCCGCGCAGCTGGTCGAGAAGCTCGGCGGCGTCGTGGCCGGCATCGGCTGCGTGATAGAGCTCACGGGCTCGCTGCACGGGCGCGACCAGCTCAAGAACTACAAGGTCGTGAGCCTTGTCCAGATCCCGGTGCACGAGTGACCCGGAATTTCCCCCTTCTTTTCACGCAGCCCCTCAGTTTCTCTGCGCACGCGTCGCAAGGCTGGGCGCGCTTGATGTCCGTGTCCTCGATGCAGTTCGAGAAGTGCATGATGCATTGCGCGTCGGCGCAGTGCGCCAGGCCCAGCACGTGCCCGAGCTCGTGCACGGCCTCCTTCAACGCACGCGCGTGGAACAGTCTCTCGTTGTGGGGGAGGCCGTAGAACCTCGGGTCGAGCCGCGTCGTGGAGATCACGCAGGAGTCGCCCCCGACGCGCGCCTCGCCGAAGATGAAGTTGAGGGACGGGTGCGAGTCCGAGTACAGGTCCTCGTCGATCACGCCGAGCTTGATGGAATTCGGCTCGTTCGGGTTGAACACGTCGAGGAAATGCAAGAACGGGCCGCTGGAGTGCTGCTGGCGCCCCTCGTCGAGCGTGCCGGCGATCTGGGCGTAGTGGGACAGGTAGACGTCCGTCGTGGCACCGCTGGCGCTGAAGGCGTCGCGGAGCCCCGCCTCCAGGTGCCGCTCGAGGCGCGCCTGCGGCCGCCCGAACACGACGAGGTGCAGCTCGAGGCGCGCCGTGTCCTCCGTCTGCATGCCACGGGTGACAAGCGGTGCCGGCTCTAATGTGTTGCCGTGCGACGGCGATGGGGGGCGCCGTCGCGGGAGCGGGATCACAGCGCGACCGTCGGCAGCACGACCGACGCGTTGTAGGCCCCGGCGCCGCACAAGACCGTGTTGTTGGCGACGTTGAAGCTGCCCGGGTGGTTCGTGAGCGGCAAGCTGTTGTTGGGGTGCCTCTCGAAGCGCGGGTAGTTGCTGGAGCTGATCGCGATGCCGATCCGGTGGTTTGTGTTGAACTGCCATGCCGTGCTCCACAAGTCGACCGACACGCGGTAGTACTGCCCGCCGGCCATGCCCGTCGCCACGTGGTCGGGCCCCTCGCGGTACCGCATGACCTGGATGCCGTCGAGCACGTTGTAGCACCGCCCGTCCTCGTACCGGTCTAGGAGCATGGCCGTGAAGGCCGTGTCCGTGCAGTTGGACGCGACCCACAGGTTGACAGAGACCCGCCCCACGACCGAGAGGGGGGCGGCGAGGGGCTCGGTCTCGAACAGGATCACTTCGCAGCGGCCGATGTTCCCCGCCCGCTGCTGGTCGTAGGGGCCGATGCCCTCGAAATTGAGGACTCGGGTGGGGTCATCCTCGGCCGGGATGCCCAGGCCATCCCCTTCCAGCGTGGCTATCTGGTTGAGGTTGTTCCCGCCCCTCGTGGGCACGGGGTTCGCGGGGTCGTACAAGTACGAGACCGTCTGGTTCGACGCGGCTGCGGCCGAGCCGAGCGTCCCGTTCCCGTGGAAGTAATAGGTCGTGTTCACGTGCGGGACGGGCCACTGGTCGGCGTAGTGCCACTTGTTCGCAGCAGCGGTCGGGTGCTCGGCGTCGCCCATGAGGAAGTACGCGACGCAAGGGCCGGACCAGTTGATGGGGGTTCCCTTGATGGCGGCGTCGCGCATCTCCGCTTCCCAGCCCGCGTGGCCGCTCGTATCCCCCTCCCGGAAGCTGAGCGATGACGCGTGGTTGAAGAAATCGCTCATGACCCCGAATTGGCCGTGGCCGACCGGGCCCATGACCAAGCGCTGCTTCCCGGCCGCGCCCGGCCCGCCGTGGTAGTTGTAACCGACGAAGCCGTCGATCGTCCCCTGGCTGAAGATGTCGTACCAGCCCCCGACGTGCAGCGCGCTCGCCTTCACGCCGGCATACCGGTCGTTCATGGAGAGCGACGTGCTGTTCCACGCAGCGTCCTTCAGCTGGTGCCCGAAGTACCAGGCGAGCGCGTCGCTGTACTCGGTCGACCGCCGGGGCTCGTTCGCGAGGTACATGCTGTTCCGGATCCAGGTCTCCAACAAGCCCTTCCGGAAGGCCCCCCCTTGGTAGACGACGTGGTCGTGGTACTCGGGAGAGCCGACGATCAAGGTCTGGAATTTCAGCGCGCCGGTCGGCTCGTCGGCGCAGAGGTACTGCGTGATGGCACACGCTGAGCCACCGTACGACGCGACGTTCCCGTCGCACCACGGCTGGTCACCGATCCACGAAACGGTCAAGGCCCCGTCCCTGGCGTCGTCGACGAACGGGACGGCCTTCCCGCTGGACGCGTATCGCCCGCGCGTGTCTTGGCAGACGACCGTGTACCCCTGGAGGAGGAGCGGATAGACGTCCTTGCCGGTGGAGACGAGGTCGCCCTTGTCGTAAGGCGTCCGCAGGAGCAAGACGGGCTGGGGGCCGGCCGCCGACCACAGCCGGTACACGTCCGTCGAGAGCTGGGCGCCGTCCGGGGTCTCGATGGACTCCGTCCAGTACCTGATGCCGACGTTCGCCTCGATGTAGATGGTGAAGCCCGCCGGGAGGCCGACGATGCACGTGAGCAGCATCACCTTGAAGGCCAGCGGGGTCTTCCGCGCGATCCGGCGCTTGGCGGCCTTCAAGGCGGTTTCCATAGAGAACTCCCGCGGCCCAAGGCGCCTCAAGGCCAGCCCCGCGGACGAGCGCGCCAAGAAGGCGGCGATGGCCACCGACGCCCCCACGAGGATGCTCCACGCCGAGGGATCCGTGTCGAGGCATATCATGGCGACGGCCGCGACAACCCCGACAACGGGCACGGCGTACTTCGCGAGACCGGCGACGATCCACGCGAGGACGAGATTCACCTTGAACTTGCTCCGCCTCGCGCACGCGACCAGGTGCGAACCAGAGAGCATGAGCGAATACCCGACGACGGCTATCGCGAGGGCCAGGTGAACGAACCCCAAGCCGACGAAGAGGATCTCCTTGGTGAGGAACCACGCCCAGTCACTCCTTCGCATCGTGCGAGCTTCCTCGACCGCTGGTGACGTGCCCTTCCCCCGGACGAGCGTCGCGTAGTCCAGGATGAAGAAGAACACGAACACCGCCCTGGCCAACGGCGTGACGAGCAGGTTGGTCTCGAGCATGGTCTTCAAGTTGTCCAGGAAGAAGCCATAGATGTCCGTAAGGGTGTCGAGCAGCATCGGTCGGTTCACGTGGGTTGTTTGACTCTGAGGATCCGAGCCGCGTGAACCTTAAAACATCTCCTCGAGGAGCCCCATGCCGTGGATGCGGGGCCATGCTCGACCTTATTATGGGAGGGTGCCTTTGATCCCCTCATGAGCGAGTTCAATGAGGGTGGCGGGGGCGCCGGCGCGCAGGGCGGCGATGCTGGCCCGCCAGTCGATTCCCAGGCCGGCGACGCGTCGCCTGGCGAGGTGGCGGAGGATGGCCAGAGGCGAGGCCCCAAGCTGCCCGTGTACTCGACGAGCCCGAAACGCCTCTGGGTCCCCATCGTCCTCTGCATCGTGGGTGCCGGGTTGCTGGCAATATGCCTCAACTTAGAAGAAGGATTGCCGGACTACACCATTGCCGATCCCAGCTTGGGTGTCGGTGCGAACTTGATAGACGCAATTCTTTTCATCGGTATCGGGGCAGTGGCCGCTTTCATCCTCATTTTACTCGTTCGCAAGAGGGGGATCAACGCCCTAGAAAGAGTGATGACCTTCGCGTTCCTCGTGCTGGGCACGTTCATCATCTGGATGTATGGGATCTACCTGATCTCGATCGTCGACCGGATCCTCTTCGGGGGGTTCCTGGACATCATCTGGTCCTACATCTGGATGGTCGCCGCGTTCGCGATCGCGGTGGTGCTCGTGTGGCTCTACGCGTCTCCGAGGTTTGCCAACCGGCAGGGCATTCACAACGTCATCGTCGTCGTGTTCGGCGTGCTCATCGGCAGCTACCTCGCGTCGCTCATCGGGACGTGGACGTCCCTCATCATCCTGATGGGGTTCGCGCTGTACGACATCTACTCGGTTCGAAAGGGGCCCATCAAGGAGATGATGCAGCGCGTCGCCCCGGATGGCGGGGACGACCTGACCGGCGTCGACATCGACGACATCACGATCGACATCGGCATCGGCGACCTCGCGTTCTATTCGATGCTCACGAGCATCACCCTGATAAGCGCCGAATGGGGCGGACCGGGGCTCGTGGCGCTGTCCGGTATCCCTCTGCTGTACCTCGTCCCGTTCGCAGCAGCCGTCGTCGGCGTCCTTATCGGCGCTTGGATCTCGTTCGAGCTCGTCAAGAAGAACAAGATACTGCCCGGCCTCCCCATGTCGATCTTCATCGGGATCGGGCTCTACTCGCTCGCCATCGGCATCTGTTTGCTGTTTATTTTTATGTGAAAAAACTGGTTCCTCGGCTCTCTTCTCCTTTCAATCGAAGAACGACCTCTTGAGAAGTCCGGCATCGAGCTTGCCGAAGACCCTCGCCTTGCCCGTCTGCACGTTGTTCACGATCACGACGGCGGGGGCGAAGATGCCCGGGTCGATCTTGTAGAAGTCGAACTCCACCGCCTTGAACGCCGTGTAGAACGGCTCCCCGTAACCCTTGGCCGTCGACGATGGCACGGCGGCCATGACCTCCCAGAGCTTGTCCTCGTCCTCCTTGGGGACGTCCACGGTCAAGTTCACGTTCCCACCGGCGAGGATGGCGTCGTTGGTTCGTCCCATCGCCTTGAGGTCGTCCTTGGCGAGCGGCGCGATCGGCGCTATCCCTTGACCCGCGCGGATCTTGTCCTCGACCTTGAAGCCCTTCTGGTGCGAGACCTCGAACACCTTGTGGATGGCCGTCTCGACGACGCGGGCCGAGATCTGCACCGAGCCGACGATCGACTTTGTCGGCGCCCACACGGCGTGGGCGTCCTTTGGTTCGACGTTGCACTTCTTGGCCACGTAGTCCATGACCTCGGCGGTCGGCGGCGATGCCGTCTCGAAGACGCACACGGCGCATTGCGCGTCGTCCGAGTAGCCGATGCGCTCGAAAAGCTCCTTCTCGACCCTGGCCCTGGCGCGCGCCGGGCCCGACGACATCGACTTCCAGCTCTTGCCGGATTGCTCGTCCTTGACCTTGACTTGCCAGCCCGCGTACTGCGACGCCATGCAAGATATCACGGGGCTGGACGTGTGCACGTTCACGGCGGGCAAGTAGATATCGTCCACGCGCATGCTCGTGAGCTCCACATTGCCGAGCCCGCCCATGCAGATCTCGCCGACCTTTGCGCCGGCGACGTAATTGCCGCCGGTCGCGTCGATGACGACCGGGCCTGCTGGCAGTTTCTCCGCCTTCAGCCCGAGATTTCTCGCGTTGGATTTCAAGTCCATAAAAATGGAAAGGGCCAGGGTATTCACGCTTGGGGCGTTTCCCATCTGTACATGACCTCGTATCCGTTTAGGACAAATCGCCTTCGGTAGATAAATACGTTCCCGCCCGCGCGGGATCGTGAGCTGGACGCAAAGGCGCCGACCGTGGCCCGAATCGCGCGCTGTAAAGAGTGATATATGGCGATCGCCAAGATCTACCTAGCATCGGAGGTGGCGGGAGCATGCACACGAAGCCCGTTCGGTTGAACGGCCGCGTGGCAAGGCCGTGGCATGCCCGCCATCGCCGCCTAGGAAGTCCAGGGGATCGCACGTGTCGGCACCCGATTACAACGGGTTCCTTGAACACATCGGCAAGGTCAAGGACCAGTTCTTGAAAAAATTGGAGCACGAGAAGGCAACCGTCTTCCTCGTGACCCACCACGACGCCGACGGGATATCGGCTGGTGCGATCTTGTCGATGGCGCTGCGGCGGCAATCGATACCGTTCCAGGCCCGCGTGGTCAAGCAGATCTCCGCGAAGTACATCGGCGACATCGCGGCTGCCGGTTCCCGCGAGGGGAAGGCGCTCTCGGCGGAGGAGACGGCCGACCAGAAGTTCTTCGTGTTCACCGACTTCGGAAGCGGCCAGCTTGAATTCCTTTCGCGGAACCTCAGGCGCGACCGGGTGCTCATCATCGACCACCACGAGATCGAGGACGTCAAGGAGAAGGCCATCCTCTCCGAGATGCTCCACGTGAACCCGTGGCTGTTCGGGATAAACGGCTCCAGCGAGATCTCCGGCGCTGGCGTCGCCTACCTGTTCGCACGTGCCATGGATCCCGAAAACCAGGCGCTCGCGTCGCTGGCCATCGCGGGTGCCTTGGGGGACATGCAAGACAAGGGCGACAAGACCTCCCTCGCCGGGATGAACCGCATCATCGTCGACGACGCGAAGAACCTGGGGCTCGTGTCCGAGGCCGTCGACATCCGGCTGTTCGGCCGGTACAGCCGGCCGATCCACCTCGCGCTGAGCTTCACGACTGACCCGTTCATCCCCGGCCTGTCTGGCGACGAGGCCGCGTGCGCCACCTTCGTCCAGCGGCTCAAGATCCCCATGACGCACACCGGCGAGAAGCCCCGCACCGTCTCCGACTTGACCAAGGAGGAGAAGTCCCAGCTCGTGTCGGCCCTCATCGAATGGTCGTTGAAGCACGGCATGACCGCCAACGTGATCAAGAACTTGCTGGGAACGATATACACGCTGGAGAACGAGGACCCGTCGACCAACTTGAAGGACCTCCGCGAGTTCGCGTCCGTCCTCAACTCGTGCGGGCGGCTCGGTTTCGGTGGCATCGGCCTGGCCATCGCAATGGGCGACCGCAAGGAGATCTTCGTGGAGGGGCAGCACGTCATCTCCGAGTACCGGAAGCGCATAGCCAACTACATGGACTGGGTGCTGACGACGGGTGCGATCAAGAAGCGGGACGGGCTGCAAGTGCTCGATGGCGGCACCTACATAGATGATGCCATGATCGGGACGATCGTGTCGATGCTGCTCACCTCGAGACACGTTTCGACCGACACGCCCGTGATAGGCTGGGCGTACATCAAGGACGACCCGGAGGGCGTGAAGATATCGGCACGCGCGGTGCAAGACCTCGTGTTCAAGGGGCTGAACCTCGGCGTCGCGATCCGCGACGTGCTGAAGGAAACCGACATCGATTCCCCCGGCGGTGGCCACGCGCCCGCCGCCGGTGTCGAGATCCCCAAGGGGAAGCTCGACAAGTTCTTGAAGGCGCTCGGTCGCAAGGTCGCGGGGCAGCTCCAGCCCGGCGACGCGGCGGGCCAGCAGCCGAAGCGAACCCAATCGTGGATATGACGGCGCCCGTCACTCGAGTGCTTCGTCCATCCCCGTCTCGATCCAGGATAGAGCGGGTTGCGCTACATGAAAGTCTTAAATAGGAGTCTCGATACTTTTCCGTGCTCTTATCTCGCGTGATTGCACCGCGGGCCCCGCACGTCTTGGCTTAGAATTGTCGCCAGGATCTTGTTCCCTTCGCTACATGCGTGCCATCGCACCGTCCCGCGTGCTTGACGTCATCGATACCATCCCCCCTCGGAAGGAAGCCGAACATGAAAGTTGTGATCATCGGAAACGGGCTTGCCGGCGTGACATTGGCGTCGAACCTCTTCAACTTGGACGAGAGCATTGAGATCCACATGTTTTCCGAGGAGAATCATCCCTATTATTCCCGCGTGCGCCTCGTCGATTACGTGGTAGGCAACATCTCCCTCGATGAGCTGTTCGTCTACGACCAGAACTGGTACGCGCAGCGGAACATCACCCTCCACCTGGAATCCACCGTCAAGGCCGTGAACACGTCGAAGTCCACGATCACAGTCGAGGCGAGGGAGGGGGCGGCGACCAGGTCGTACGACTTCAACTATGACAACCTCGTGATCGCCAGCGGTAGCAAGCCGATCGTCCCAGACGTGCCCGGCAAGGAAAAGTATGGCTGGCACGTTCTACGGAACATCGAGGATGCAGACGGGATCAAGGAACACTTGAAGCAAGTGGAGCGCATCACGATCCTCGGCAGCGGCGCGCTCGGGCTGGAACTGGCAAACGCGTTCCGCACAGGGCCGAACTCGCGGGACACGGCCATCATCGAGATCCAGCCCACCGTCGCGCCCGTCTACCTCGACAAGCAAGGCTCCACGGTCTTCCTCAACCTGCTCGAGCGGGCCGGCGTGAAGATACTCGTGAAGACAGAGGTGACCGAACTCGTCGGCGACGACAAGCCCGTCAATCATGCGGATGGCAAGTCATTCCGCGGCTCCATCGAGGGCTGCCGACTCGCCGACAAGACCATCCACAAGGGCGACATGGTCATCTTCGCTTGCGGCATCCGGCCCAACGTCGACTTCTTGCGCAACACCCCCATAGAGATCATCGACGGGATCGTCGTGAACGAGTGCCTCCAGACGAGCGTCAAGAACGTCTATGCGGTGGGGGACTGCTGCGAGTACAACGCCTTCATCTACGGCATCAACCCTGCCGCAATCGAGCAAGCCAAGATCTGCGCGCAGAACATCGTCAAGCCGGACGGGAAGGCCCGCCCCTACCGGGGCACGATCCCCTCCGTCTCGTTCTACGGCTTCGGAACGGAGCTGGTGAGCCTCGGTCGCATCAACGACTACACCATCGACCCGGACGAGTTGAAGGAAATCTACTCGTATTACAAGGTGGACATGACCCTTGGTATATACAAGAAGATATTGCTCAACAAGAAGCACCACGTGATAGGGGCCATCTTGATCGGGGATCTGGAGCAGCAGCTCGACCTTCGAAGGATGATCCTGGAAGAGATAGACGTGTCAGGCTTTGAGGAGCAAATATTGCAAGATAGGTTCTCCCTCCGGGAATGGGTCTAACAAGAGCAAGCCCTCCCTAACTCATTGCCTGGATATCTTGGCCGAGAACAGGTTCTCGACGATGACCCTCGCGTCGTCGAACACGTTCGTGGTGACCTTGGGCGAGTAGTGCTCGAGGTGTTCGAGGTGGGTCTCCTCGAACTCGTGCTCCAACAGCTTGAGCCGCTTGCGCGAGTCGATCGACTCCAGGTCTTGCACGAGGATGGCAATCGAATAGGTGCCGTGCTCGACCAGGATGGCGTTGCTCTCGATCTCGATGTATTTGATCTCTCCCTCGGAATGCAAGACCTCCCGGAACATGGCGTCGAAGGAGCTCATGGCGCCCGAGAACAGGTCCGCTGCGATGCGCTTCTGGCCGGGGAAGTGGTACTCGAACAGCAGGAGGCCGTTCTTCTTGCTCAAGATCATGAGCATGAGGGGATGCGTCTCCACGACGATCGAGCTGCTGCTGTAGAGCAACTCCTTGATCGTGATGACGCCGTGGAGCTTCCCCTCCCTCGTGATGGGCAAGTGCTTGATGCCGTTCCGCTTGAGGATCTCGCCGCAGTCATCGAGCGCCGTCTCGTGCGACGCCGTGACCAGCGGCTTGCTCATGACGTCCTTGACCGGCGCGCCGTGGTAGGCCTTCTCGCGGGCGATGATGATCATGAAGTCCTTTTCCGTCACGATGCCAACGGGCTTGCCGACCTTGTCCACGACGATGATGTAGGACGAGTTGTACTTGAGCATCTGCTGCGCGGCTTGGGCGATCGGGGTGTCCTCGTCGATCGTGACCGGCGCCTTGATTTCGATGTCCTTCGCCAGCAATCGCTTCTTCTTTGCCATGGGGTCGCGGCCCCCGAGCGAACCTACGGGTAATACAAACACACGTCGCATTTATTTAAGCCTCCACCTATGATCCACTAACGCTGGTGAACGAAATGGATGGAACGAAGATCAAGAAGTGCTGCACGCTGAGCCACGGCGTTTCCGCCGATGCGGTCGCGATAGTCGGCGTGGCCAATGCTGGCCTCGTCGGCACGATCGCGGCAAGTCATATCATCGAGAAGATGAAAATGGAGGAGGTCGCGCACGTTCATTCGGCCTCGTTCCCGCCCATGTCGGTCTTCATCGATGGGGTGTTGAAGAACCCGTTTCGTATCTACGCGGACGTCAAGGACGCGAGCGGAAGCATGAAGCAAGCCACGACCTTCGTCGTGACCTCGGAACTGCCCTTGAACAAGGAGACCTACCACGAGATCGCCCATGTACTGACCGATTACATCCAGGAAATGGGGATCAAGAAGATCGTCACCCTGGTGGGTTTTCCCGTCGAGGACGTGGAAAAATTCGAAGTGTTCTACGCTGCGGAACCGGAGATCATGGACGTGCTCAAGAAGGTGCAGAGCATCAAGCCACTCCCCAAGGGGATGATCTTCGGCCTCGAGGCGCTCGTGCTCAACGAGGCACTCGAGCGGGAACTCGACGGGTTCACGCTCATCGCGCCCGTGAAGGAATACATTCCGGCGACACGCAGCGCGGCCGCGCTTATCGAAGCGCTGAATGGGATCTTCCCGTTCATCGAAATCGAGGTGAAGGAGTTACTGGAGCGCGACGACATGCTGCAGGCCAAGCTCAAGGAGCTCGCAGAGCAGGTGCGCCGCTCGCAGATGGAGGAGTACACGCCGCCACCCCCCTCGAAGAGCATGAACTCGCTGTTCACGTGAGCGCTGCTGCCCCTTGCTTCTTTTTTATCCTTCAACAACAAAACCGGACGAGGAGGCGGGCTCAATCTATTGAGGGGTAGGTCTTGGCGATCTCCTTTGCATAGTAGCGGAAGACCGACACGATCTTCCCCATGTCGCTGAGCTTGTTGCTGGCGCCGACGAGGAAGAACCGCCCCGCGTCGGAGAGCACGAGGAACGCGTTACCACCGCGCAGCACGAGCTCGAGCAGCTGCTTGTAGCCGATCCGGTCGATCGATTGGGTGCCGGCTTGGAGCAAAACCGCGGCCATCGAGCAGAGCATGTCGGGCTGGAGCTGCGTGCCGGGGATGGCCGAGAAGGCAAGGCGATCGCCGACCCGGCTCACGAGGGCGAGTGCTTCTAGTTCCGTGTGGGAGATTATCTGGCCCAGGTACTGCGCGAGATTGTTCGCTTCGTCTTCGGTCAATTCGTTCATGGTTGGATCACGCTCGCCCCGTTGGCGAACCCTTGTCGAGCAACCTACTATTAACCATCTCGCTGCAACTTAAAAAACTAATCGCTGCGGGTCGAAGGGGGAGAACCTAAAACAAGGTTTTAATTCCTACAATCCTACGATCCTCCATCCACGACCTCCTACCGGGG
Organism: Promethearchaeota archaeon; assembly: GCA_016932935.1. Classification (GTDB taxonomy): domain Archaea; phylum Asgardarchaeota; class Lokiarchaeia; order Sigyniarchaeales; family Sigyniarchaeaceae; genus Sigyniarchaeum. Next base: position 13,848 of record JAFGBX010000078.1, read on the forward strand.
ATTTCTCCATGAGACCACTCGACTTGTTAGGGCTTAACTTGAACCGCGCCGTGACCATCCAGATCAAGAGAAACCAGCGCTACGTGGGGACGCTCACGGGATTCGATGAGCACTTGAACATGTACCTGGAGAACGTGCGAAACGAGTATTTCGAGGTGCCCGAGGAGGAGGAGCAAGAGGTAGACGACGATGACCCCCTCAAGTCCCAGACCCCTGCCGACAAGCCAGAGCCCCTTCCAACCCCGGCCGCGCCCGTGAGGCACGAGGAGGAGATCGGGAACATCGTGCTGAGGGGGGACAACGTCATCTTGTTGCGGATCGACCGGCCGGTCTTCGTCCCACGCCAGCCGCAGAGGCCTGGCTATGGCAAGGGTGGTTACGATGCGGGCCGCCGGCGCGACTACCCGCCCCGTCGTGACGGCGGTGGCGGTGGTGGTCGGCGCGACTATCCGCCGCGGCGTGACCAGGGTGGTTACGGCGGCCGGCGCGACTACCCGCCGCGGCGTGACGGCGGCGGTGGCGGCGGTGGTGGCGGTGGTGGTCGGCGCGACTACCCCCCGCGCCGCGAAGGCGGCGGCCAGGGTGGCCCCCGTCGGGATGGCCCGCCCAGGCGTGATGAGCGGCGTGTCGAGGGCGGCCCGCGCAAGCCCCAAGCAAAGCCCGCTCCTCGTCGTGAAGAGGGATAAAGCCCTCACGTCCCGCGTGCGTTCTTGGTCGCCATCGCTTGCTGCAAGACCTGGATCTCCTTCCGCGACACCTGTGCCCAGCGGAACGAGGCCTCGACCCTCGCCCTTGCGTTCCCCCGCATTGAATCGTAGAGCCCCGGCCGCTTGATCACCGCCCGCTTCAGCTTGGTGTCCGAGATGTGCACCGCTATCGAGGGGTCGTTCGCCTCGCAAGCATCGATCGCCCGGGCCATGTCAACGATCGAACCGGCGAGGGCATCGGGGCTCTCTTTCTCGATGAGCAAGCCGGTTCCCTCCGTGTCATTTTCACGGACGTCAACGATGGTCTCCTTGATGCCGCCCACACCGGCGCCGATCGCCGGAAGGCCGACCGCGTTGGCCTCGAGGATCATGATCCCGAAGGGCTCCCAGCGCGACGGGCCGACGTACAGGTCCGCCGCCACGTGGGCGAGCCGGTAGATTGAAGGCGCGTTTCCGAACACGTACCTGACGTGATCCCGCACCCTGGGTTCGATCGCGAGGTCGATGTAGGGCTTGATCAAGGCCTTCTCTCCCTGGGTTGGCAAGTTGAAAAGCAAGAAGTTGAGCCCGGGATATTCCTCGATGGCACGCGGGACGGCATCCAGCAGCACGTCGATGCCCTTCTGCACGGACGTGCGGCCCGTGAGGATGCACAGCTTCCCGTCCGAGGGGAAGCTCGTGGTCCTGCCGTCGCGCGTGAAGGGTGCCATCCCGTCGTAACCCTTGATGATCTGCAGCAGCTCCGGATCGGGGATCGCGGGCTCGCCGGCGGGCAGGTTCCCCAGCTTCCACGTCGAGAGGAACCGCCGCAGCTCCTGTCGGGTTGCCGGCTTCTTGGGCTTGCGGCCGAAGAACGCCGCATATTCGGTTTGGATCGTCTTCCGAACGGCACCGATGATCTCGTCGTGCTCCCAATCGCAACCATTATATATGAAGTCGGTTTTGCCCTGGAGCACGTCACCGCCGCAGCCCGGTATCACGTTCTCTTCCAGGTATGACCTGGACACGCTGGTCACAGTGTCGGCCACGTACGCGGCTATGCGTTCAAGCCTGCTCTTGCACAGCGTCACGAGGTCGGACATGCCGGTCTCGACCTTGCGGCCCTGGATCGTGAACGGCAAGGGCTTGTCCGCGACGCCGCAGCAAGCCAGGTATTCCATGGTCACCTTCGGCCCGGTGAGCAGGTGGATGGTGAGGATCGTCGCCACGTCGGTGCCCCGATCGAGGAGCGCCTGGCGGGCTCCTATCACGCCCGGTACAGCGTGATAATCGTGCAAGTGAATGGCATCTGGTATGTTCCCGGCCTTGGCCTCGTGCAGCATGAACTCCCTCAAGGCGCGTGAGAACACGGCGATCTTTGCCCGTAAACCCGTCGTGCTGTAGATCACTGGATCGTCGAGGATCCGGCGCTCGCGTTCATCCCCGCCAGCGAAGGCCAGCACCCTCGCCTTCATGCCCGGCAGGGCCAGCTCGTGCAGTGAAACCGTGACCCTCGCCTTGCTGGGGTACCCATCGAGGAAATGGTTCGACGGGTCGTCGATGATGCCCGCGAAGGGCTGCGTGTACCGCAGCTCGTAATCGAGCCTCCTGGAGTGGATGTCCCCGGCAAGCGGCCCATGAACCAAGCCGTGGGCAGGCATTAGGACGGTGATGTCGACGTCATCCCCGAGGTGCTTGGCCTGGTTCGTTGGTACCTCGCCGAGCCCGCCGAGCTTGGCTGGCCCGAACTCGAACGTCGTGATCCACAGCTTAGGCTTGATGGCCATGCGCGCTAGAAGGCCCGGCGTCTTTCAAACGTTACCAATGGCGCTGCAGCACCCAGATAACTCTCGGCAATAGCAATTGTTTTTTAGTCTCCGAACGAGAATCGTTGGTAGATGACGATGGACGCGCTGCAATACTCGCACGGCCGCGGTTTGTTCACTGATTATTACCAACTCACCATGGCACAAGGCTATTTCGAGCTAGGCATGCAAGGCAAGGTCGCCACGTTCGACCTGTTTTTCAGGAACAATCCTTTCGGAGGTGGATATGCCGTCGCCGCGGGCATCGGCCCCGCGCTCGATTACGTGGAACGGCTGCGGTTTGACGACGTGGATCTCGAGTACTTAAAGGGGCGGGGGATCTTCTCGGACGGCTTCCTGGATTACTTGCGGGGGTTCGGGTTCTCCGGTTCCATAGAGGGCGTACCGGAAGGCACTATCGTGTTCCCGCACGAGCCCATCCTGCAGGTCGAGGCGCCCATGATCGAGGCCCAGCTCGTTGAGACCGGGCTCCTCAACATCGTCAATTATTCGACCCTCGTTGCAACGAAGACTTCGAGGATCTGCATGGCCGCACGGCAATCGAGCGTCGTTGATTTTGGACTCCGCCGGGCACAAGGCGATGGGGCATACCTCGGGACGCGGGCCTCAATCGTCGGCGGTGCGTCTGGCACGTCGTTCGTGGACGCGGCTCGGTTGACCGGGGTGCCCGCTATCGGGACGCACGCGCACTCGTGGGTCCAGCTCTTCCCGTCGGAAGGTACTTCCATAACTGCCGTCTGAATTTATCTTGGTCGTAAAAACATCACTGCCTCCCAGACTTCCCTTAATATCAGTCCCGCTCCAGTCAGCAGCAAAATTGACACTGCTTTCAAACCGTCCTGTCAGATAGATATCATCATTGGAATCAACAAACAAAGCCATACCCCTGTCCTGATACTCTCCGCCAAAAACCTTTGTCCACCCATATGTCCCATCGGCATTTATCTTCGTAACAAAAACATCCCATACCCCGATCTGCAATTTGCTGTCGGAAGAGCCCCAGTCTTCGGCAAAATC
>JAFGBX010000079.1 GCA_016932935.1 Promethearchaeota archaeon
CGAGGGCGGCGAACTCGGCCGAGTCGAGGAACCCGGCGACGACGAACGGCTGCCGCTTGGCGAACGCGTAGTGGAGGGCGAGCGGGTCGCGGGTCGTGGCAGTTTCCATCACCCCGTCTTGGTGAGGCATAGTGTTATAAGCTAAAAGTCTCCTCAAGATATTGGATCACCGGAGATTGATGGGCGGCATGTCGACCATCGAGGCCATCAAGGGCGTCGTCGTCTGTTCCTTGGCGATAGGAGGCGTCATCGTAGGCATGGTGATGGTCAATTCCTTGCTTCATGATCTCGGCCCATCCGATGGGGAGGCATTAGCGATGGCTATCTTCTTCAACTCTTTCGCTGTTGGTGCTATCTGCTTTTTCGCGGTCTCTGCTATCCGGTATAGGAAGCATGAAACGCGTTCGGATGGCGAGGCCGGTGGATGTGGAAAGGTTGCACCGCTGGCGGGGCAAGATGATCCCCTCTCGCGATGCAGCTGGTGCGAGTACCCCCTCCCGGAGCCCTTGCCCGACAGGTGCCCGAACTGCGGGAGCACATGCTCGTCTTAAAGGTAAAAAAGGGGAAAAAACCGTTCAACACGACGCGTACTGCTCGACGCGCCGCGCGATGCGGGCCAGCGCCCCGCCGAGGAACGTGGACGGGTCGATGCCACGCCTGCGCAGGTGGCCGAGGTCCTTCTTGAGGTCGCGGGCGATGCGGGCCGCCTCGCCGGGCGGCCGAAGTGGGATGAGCGACATGCCCGCCCCGCCGGCTGGAAGCATTTGAGAGGAATTGTTAGCTCGCGCGATGCCGTTCGCGTGAAAGAAGATAGGCATCGATCAGAACGGCATGTCCTTGAGTTCCTTCGTGATCCGCTTGAACCCTTCGGTCAATTTTTTCGCGCGCTCGTTATCTCTCTCTATTTCTGCTTGGTCTTGCTCGCTCTCTTCCATCTTCATTCTGTGCTTGGCACGCGGCTTCATGATATTCACCATGCAATCATGGCAATAAAAACGCGTCGATAGTCGGAAAAAATGCATCTAAGGGGGAGAGAAGGACGCCCATCAGGCAGCGAGGATCCCCAGCAGCCCGACGGCGAGCCAGCCCCAGCCGACCTCGACCCGCACGAGCTCGCCGGCGCCCTCCAGGAACGTCGTGCCGGGGAAGAACACCCGGTCGGCCGCCAGCCAGGCGAGGATGGCGATCCAGAGCGCCATCGTGGCGAGACACGACATCGACCGCCAGCGGGCGAACGACGCCACCCGGGCCCCGTCGTCCCACTTCCTCGAGAGGATCCGCCGCCCGACCAACCCCTCCCCTTAGCACCGATACCAATAAAACCGATCGAGTTGATCTAACCAGGATCTTTCCAAAAAAGGCGCGGGGTGCCATCCAGGGGGATGGAGAGTGCTCCGATTGAAAAACGGAAGGAAAAGAGAGACCGGGATCGATTTACACGCATATAGGCGATTCGATGGAACCAGCGAAGCGACCGATGGGATCTTCTATTCGGCGAAGGGACGGATAGATCCGCTGGTAGCTATCGAGCAAGGTAATGTATGAGGAACGAACCCAAGAGAGAATGACGATGAAAGAGACGAAACGGACGCTTACAAAGAAGCAGAGAGGCATTGTAGTTGCATCGGTCACGATCGCGGCAGCATTGGTGATAAGCATCGTGGTCATCGTGCAATTCCAACCAAGACCGGCGGGCCCTGGGCCGGAGCTAGATCCACCTTTCATATCCGTGTGGGACACGACAATTACGAGCACTGGATCCAGCGCCAGCGAAGTGGTCAGGTTGCCGTTGGAATCGAGCGGCACGTACAACTTCGTCGTGACTTGGGGAGACGGGAACGCTGATACCATCACGGTTTGGAACCAGTCCGAGGTGACCCACGCCTACGGCTCCCCGGGCGAGTATACCATCAACATCGCGGGCACTATCGTTGGCTGGCGGTTCAACAACGCGGGCGACCGGCTGAAATTGCTGGAGATCAAGCAATGGGGCAGCTTGCGGCTGGGCAATTCAGGCGGCTACTTCTACGGGTGTTCCAATCTCGCCATCACGGCGACCGACGCTCCCGACTTGGCGGGAACGACGAGCCTGGCTAGTGCCTTCCGTGACTGCATGGCCCTCGGCACCACGGGGAACTTGAATAGCTGGGATGTGTCGGGTGTGACGGATTTGGGATTGATGTTCTATAACGCCTCGTCCTTCAACCAGTCGATCGGGACTTGGAACGTGTCGAGCGTGACCAACATGGGATCCACATTCCATTATGCCTCGTCCTTCAACCAGGACATCGGCGGGTGGAACGTGTCGAGTGTGACGAACATGGGGGCGATGTTCCGTCGTGCTCTGTGCTTCAATCAAAATATTAGCGTATGGGACGTGTCTGGCGTGACGAATATGAATTCAATGTTCGGTGGTGCCACGTCGTTCAACCAGCCCATCGGCAATTGGGATGTATCGAACGTGACGAACATGTGGGGGATGTTCGGTAGTGCCACGTCGTTCAACCAGCCCATCGGCAATTGGGACGTATCGAACGTAACGAACACAGGCGCGATGTTTCATAGTGCTAGATCCTTCAACCAGGATATCAGTGCGTGGAACCTATCTGCCGTGGTGACCATAGCTGAAATGTTCAATACTGCTACGTCGTTCAACCAGGACATCGCCGGATGGGACATATCTGGCGTCACAGATATGCACCACATGTTCTGTAATGCTCTCTCGTTCAACCGGGACATCAGCGCGTGGGACGTATCACGCGTGACGAACATGTGGGCGATGTTCTATAATGCCTCATCTTTCAACCAGGACATCAGCGCGTGGGACGTGTCGAGCGTGACGGATATGGCTGGGATGTTAGGTTGGGCTACATCGTTCAACCAGGACATCAGCGGGTGGAACGTGTCCCGCGTGACTGATATGTGGTCGATGTTCGGATTTGCTTTATCCTTTAATCAAGATATTAGCGCTTGGAACGTTTCGCACGTAACTGATATGACGTGTATGTTTCTAGATGTCACGCTATCAACCGCCAACTACGATGCCTTGCTCATCGGCTGGTCGGCGCTCAGCCTGCAGAGTGGCGTCCCCTTCCACGGAGGGTTTTCGAAGTACAGCGCGGGCGCCGCGGCCGCCGCGAGGCAGTCGATCATTACAACATATGGTTGGGCCATCACCGATGGCGGGCAAGCGTGAACGGCAAGCGCGCGAGCTCCGAGTTTTCTTCATCCTAACCGTGTTTTCTCCCCTCCAACCAGGGGGAGAATCGGGAAGTAGGCCCCCCGGGTCTACTTCCGGGTCTATACGTGGCTATGGACGCCCCTGTCACCATGCGACGATGCCGAGCAACCCGACGGCGAGCCACCCCCAGCCGACCTCGACCCGCACGAGCGAGCCCGCGCCCTCCAGGAACGTCGTGCCGGGGAAGGAGACCCGCTCGGCCGCGAGCCACGCGAGGATCGCGATCCAGAGCGCCATCGTGGCG
>JAFGBX010000080.1 GCA_016932935.1 Promethearchaeota archaeon
ATCACCAACGTCAACGGTTCGGGCATCGGCCTCGGCCACCCGGTCGGCTGCACGGGCGCGCGGATCGTCGTCTCGCTCATCAACGAGATGCGCAAGCGCGGCGTGAAGAGGGGCTTGGCCACCTTGTGCGGCGGCGGCGGGGTCTCGATCGCCACGGAATACGAGTTGCTGTGACCATTTTCTCCATTTTCCTTCCATTCATTGCGGGTATCGCCTAAATGATGCCGGTCTTGCTTCTCGATTGCGACTCGAGATCCATTGTGGAACTGGTAGCTGCCGTGCGTGCAGAGGGCGTCTCTGCCATCGGCCGCACCGTGCCGATCCAGGGCATGGCCAAGCCGGAGGGCGCACGGTTCCCGGTGCTCTCGATCGATGACCTCGCGTCGATCGAGCCGGCTGGGGCCGTGATCAGCGGCACCCCTCATTATCTCTACACGGCGAGAGGCCGCATCCCTCCAGAGGGCTTTTTCCCGGCGCTCCTCGAACGGCGGATCCCCGTGCTCGGCATATGCGGCGGCCACGAGCTGCTCGCGCACTTGATCGCCAAGCACCATGCTGGAGGCAGGACGCCGCGCGTGGTGGGGGTCAACCCCTTCGGCAGGTACGAGCCTGCCGACATGGCGGGCAACCCTTGCGAGTTCGAATGGTACGTCGACCGGCCCGCGGCGTTCGAGCGTGGAGGGCTCTTGTTCGAGGGACTGCCACACCGCTTTCCTGTTTGGATGTGGCACGTCCACCAGATCCACGTGCTACCACCGTTCTGCACCGCGCTCGGCGGGACGCGGGAGACCCCCTTCGGGGCCATATCGTACTCCCCGCCTGGTTCGCTCGCTCCAGTGGCGCTCGGCGTCCAGTTCCACCCCGAGGTGTCCCCCGAGGTGACCCGGCGAGCGGTGTTCTCGAACTTCGTTCGCTTCTGCAAATAGAGGGCGTGAACGGGGAACCGGGCCTTCTTGCCTTCGGGCAACACTCCCACTCGCCAAAACCTTATCTGTGTGTGAGTGATAGGGTGACCACATGGCGGATAAAAACGAAGGGCGCGGCTCGGATGCCCACGTGCCACGGCGGCTGAAAAACGCCTTCGCCCTCGGCGAGATCCCGGACATGGTCGCGTACCAGGGATTCTCGTTCCTGATCTTCACGTTCTACTTCGTCGTCCTCGACATAGACGTAAACCTCGTCACGATCGTGTACATCATCTGGTCAGTTTTCAACGCGTTCAACGACCCCGTGCTCGGCGCGCTGTCGGACAGGACGCGTACAGCGCGGCTCTGGGGCGGGCGTCGGCGTCCCTGGATGATCGCGATGATCGCCCCCCTTTCCCTGGTGATGTTCTTCTTGTTCACGCCTCCCCCTGGTGACGACGTGATCAAGGCGGCCTACATGCTGGCGATCATGATGCTGTTCGACACGTTCTACACGGCCTACTCCCTCAACCACACGTCGCTGTATCCCGAGATGTTCTCGACCGACCGTGCAAGGGAGGCCGTCGGCGTCGCGCGCAGGGTGTTCATGGTGATCGGGCTCATCATCGCCTTCGCCCTCCCGACCGTGTTCATCCGCGGCTACACGGATCTGGCCTCGGTGCCGTGGTACCAGACCACCGGCATTGCGTTCGGGATTATCATTGCGGTCACGATGATCATCCGGCTGAAATGGGGGGTCGAGGAACCCTTCTACACCAGCCGCCAGGAGGTGAAACTGCCCGGGTTCCTCGAGTCCTTGAAAATCACGTTGAAGAACAAGCAATTCTTGCTCTTCGTGGGAGCTTCGACGACTTGCTGGTATTGCTTCACGCTGCTGCCAATGCTCATGCCATTATACGGCGTGCGGGTGCTCTCCCAACCAGACTCGTTCATGACCACCTTGCTCCTCCTCGTGGCGTTCCTCTCGACCATCCCCGGCGCGTTCATGTGGTCCAAGGTCGACGCGCGGGTGGGAAGCAAGACCGCGATGCTGTACTCGATGCTGTGGTGGGCGATCTCCCTCCTGGCGTTGCTGTTCATCACGGATTATGCGATTGCCCTCATCGCGATGATATTCGTGGGGTTCGGGCTGGGTGGGCCGACCTATTTCATCGACCGGAACATCAGCAACGTCGCGGACGAAGACCAGATCAAGACCAAATGCAGGCGAGAAGCGTCGTATTTCGGCATACACGCCGTCTTCATCCGGCTCGCCGCCATCCTCGTCATCCTATCGATCAACGTCGTGTTCACGTTCAACGGCTGGCAAGACGCTGCGAACATCCCGATCGACCCGAGCCAAGTGTTTGGCGTCCGGTTGCTGATGTCCGTGTTCCCCGCGACCGCGCTGGCCATCGGCATGGTGTTACTCAAGCTCTTCAAGCTCGGCAAGGCGGAGGTGAAAGAGATCCAGGAGCGGCTAAAAGGCTGCATTTGATCTTGGCGAATAGTAGGGGATAGAAAATGCCAGCGCGCGACATCCCTGAAGGAGTACTAAATTGGCTTCTGGAACCATCCAGTCCGTCGGTGCGCTATCGAACGCTAACCGAACTACTAGATCACTCGCTTGACGACCCTGAAAGCCAACGCGCGTATTGTGAGATGCTGGATTGGAGACCTATTTTGCAGATCAAGAAGGCGATGCATCCGGACGGCTATTGGCAGATCAAGGTCGAGAAAGGTAAGACTTTCGGCGAGGGCACGGAGTATCGTACCTTCAACACGACGCATTGGGTGCTGGGTTACCTCGCGGAATACGGGCTCACCCGGAAGGAGCAATTCATCAACCTCGCGGGTAATCGTTATTTAAACCTGCAGAAAGATGACGGGGACTATTTCCAGCACCTTTCTTGCCTTTACGGGCTGAATCTTCACACGTTTGCTAAACTCGGCTTTGGGCCGGATCCCCGGATCCAAAAGACCATCGGAATGGTTGTTTCATCAATAAGGCACGATAGGGGCTATTTATGTGACATGCATGAAGGGAAAAGGCGCAAAGGGAGGCCGGTCAAGAGCTGTTTCAGGGGAACCCTCAAAGTGCTATTCGGACTCGCCGAATACCCATCAACCTGGGCGCATCCGAGCGTAAAGGCGCTCGTGGATTATTTCTTGAACCGCGAGCTCCTTTTCAAGGGAGGGCATCCGGACGAGCTGGTTTTGCACAACGCAAGGGCATTGGTTTTCCCCTTCACCTGCCGGGAGGGGTTGCTGGACGTGTTGTATCCACTGCTCAAGATGGGATACGGTAGCCACCCAAAGTGTAACAGAGCCTGGGAGTTGTTCGAGTCCAAAAGGCTGCCAGATGGCAGGTTCCCCCTGGATTGGCATCCGACGAATAGATACCTCAAGCCAGGCATCAAGGGAGAAGCAAACAAGTGGATTACGTTTTATGCTTATCTCTTGTACAAGCTGAACACGTGTATAAAAAACGTGCTCTGCTAGAAGAGGACTATCTCCTCCACTAAGAGCTAGCGACCTCGTAGGTGAGGACATTCACGGACGCCGGGTCCAGGACGATTTGCCCCGCGGCGACGTCCTTGTCGCGTGGCTGAACCGTGCCCGGCGCGTCGAACGTGTTCATGGCGTGGATGTCGCCCGCGGCGAGCACCCGCCATTGCTTGAGGTCCGCTCCCCGGGCGCCCCGGATCTCGATCGCCACGCTCGCATGCTCCTTCACGTCCACGTTCACGAGGCTGACCGCCATTACCTTCCCCTTCCGCGACGCGGAGCCCGCCACGCGCTTGATGGACGGGAAGTCCCGGTCGAACGTGATGCCCCCCGACTCGATGCGGACGGGCAGCGACGTGCCGCCCTGGTGCACCTTGTACATCTCGTAGACGTGGTA